>JAEWFG010000419.1 GCA_023388935.1 Pseudomonadota bacterium
TCGCCTGCAACTATGTCGACGGCCAGGCGCTGGTGGTCGGCTTCATGGCGCTCGCCTTCTTCGGCAAGGGCATCGGCGCGCTCGGCTGGGCGGTCGTCTCCGACACCTCGCCGAAGGAGGCCGGCGGGGTCTCCGGCGGCCTGTTCAACACCTTCGGCAACCTCTCCTCGATCACCACCCCGATCGTGATCGGCTACATCGTGGCCTCGACCGGCTCCTTCAACGGTGCCCTGGTGTTCGTCGGCATCAACGCGCTGGTGGCCGCGATCGCCTATCTCGTGGTCGTAGGCAGGATCGAGCGGGTTGTGCTCAAACGTTCCTCCTGAGGGGGCTCCGGCGGGAGCTTGACCAGGCAACTCAACGGCGGCTCACCAGCCGCCGTCTTTGTTTTGTTTTGGGGATGATCGATGCTAGAAGTTCCGAGGAAACGCCTTATTCATCTAAGGCATGCATCGATGTTCGACCTCAACCAGCTCCGCTGTTTCGTCACGGTGGCGGAAGAACTGCATTTCGGCCGTGCCGCAGCGCGGCTGAACATGACCCAGCCGCCACTGTCCCGGCAGATCCAGGTGCTCGAGCACATCATCGACGCGCCGCTGCTCGAGCGCACCAGCCGCTCGGTGCGCCTCACCCCGGCCGGGCGCAGCTTCCTGCCCGAGGCGCGGCGCATCCTGAAGCTCGCGGAGAGCGCGTCGCAGGTCGCCCGCCGTATCGCGCTCGGCAAGACCGGCTCGCTGAAGATCGGCTTTACGGCCGCCGCAGCTTACGGCTTCCTGCCCGAGCTCATCGCGGCCTGCCGCGCCAAGCTTCCCGAGGTGGACTTCTCGCTGAAGGAGATGGTGTCGGGCGACCAGTTCGAGGCGCTGACCTCGGGCCAGATCGACGCCGGCCTGTTGCGGCCGCCGATCGCTCGCCCCGAGCTCGCCAGCCGCCGCGTCGTTGCCGAACCGCTCCTCGCCGCGATCCCGAAGAAGCATCCACTGGCGAATGCCGAAAGCATCACCATCAAGGATTTCGACGACCAGTCCTTCGTGATGTATTCGCCCTATGAGAGCCGCTACTTCCACGATCTGCTGGTGGCGCTGTTCACCCGTGCCGACGTGCTGCCGCGCTACGTCCAGCATCTGAGCCAGATCCACTCGATCCTCGCCATGGTGCGCGCCGGCCTCGGCCTTGCCATCGTGCCAGCCGCGGCGGCAAGCCTGAAGATCTCCGACGTGCGGCTGCGGCCCCTGAAACTGCGTACGCGCGTCCCCGTCGAACTGTTCATGGTGTGGCGCCGCGACGACGAGAATCCACTGCTCTCGGCCCTCGTCAAAATCGCCGGCGAATTGTCGTCCGCGGCGGTGATGGAAGATTGATGCTCAATTCGCATCGGTCCATATAGGCTTTGGCTTGGACGCGCATCGAACGGTCTCCTAAACCACGGCGCATGGATGCGCAGGCTTCGTTGCGTCCTTCACAACACCCGAAAAAGGGAGCAGCGCCCATGAGCAAGATGACCCCGCAGGAAATGGCCCAGAAGATCGGATCCGGCCTCCTGTCCTTCCCCGTCACGCCGTTCAAGGCGGACTACTCCTTCGACGAGGCGACCTACCGCGCCAACATGGATTGGTTGTGCGGCTTTGACGTTGCCGGCCTGTTCGCCGCCGGCGGCACCGGCGAGTTCTTCTCGCTGTCGCCGACCGAGGTCCCGCAGATCGTCAAGATCGCCGTCGACGAGACCAAGGGCCGCGTGCCCGTGCTCGCCGGTACCGGCTACGGCACCGCCACCGCGCGCGAGATCGCGATTGGCGCCGAGAAGGCCGGCGCCGATGGCCTGTTGCTGCTACCGCCATACCTCACCCATTCCGAGCAGGACGGCCTTGCCGCCCATGTCGAGGCGGTCTGCGCCTCCGTGAAGATCGGCGTCATCGTCTACAATCGCGACAACGCCATCCTCCAGCCCGATACGCTCGCACGCCTTGCCGAGCGCTGCCCGAACCTCGTCGGCTACAAGGACGGCATCGGCGACATCGAGCTGATGACCCGCGTCCACACCAAGCTCGGCGATCGTCTCACCTACATCGGCGGCCTGCCGACGGCCGAGACCTTCGCGCTGCCCTATCTCGACATGGGCGTGACGACCTACTCCTCGGCCGTGTTCAACTTCGTGCCGGAATTCGCGACCAACTTCTACGCCGCCGTGCGCAAGCGCGATCATGAGACGATCCATGCCGGACTGAAGGATTTCATCCTGCCGCTGATCGCGATCCGCAACCGCAAGAAGGGCTATGCGGTCTCGATCATCAAGGCCGGCATGAAGGTCATCGGCCGCGACTCCGGCCCGGTGCGCCCGCCGCTCACCGACCTCACCGAGCAGGAGATGGCGGAATTGACCGCGCTGGTGCAAAAGTTACCCGCCGTACGATCGACACAACAGGCGGCAGAATAACAGAAGACAACAGGGAGGAGCGTGCGATGGCCCAGACCGAGGTTTCCGGTGCGCCGGTCGTCACATCGATGCAGGTGGTCCCCGTCGCGGGCCGCGACAGCATGCTCCTCAACCTGAGTGGCGCGCATGCGCCGTTTTTCACCCGCAACATCGTCATCCTCACCGACAATGCCGGCCACACCGGCGTCGGCGAGGTGCCGGGCGGCGAAAAGATCCGGCAGACGCTGGACGACGCCCGCGATCTCGTCATCGGCAAGACCGTCGGTGCGATGAACAACATCCTCGCCGACATCCGTAGCAAATTCGCCGATCGCGACTCCGGCGGCCGCGGCAAGCAGACGTTCGACCTACGCGTCATGATCCACGCGGTCACCGCAATTGAATCCGCCCTCCTCGACCTGCTCGGCCAGCATCTCAACTTGCCGGTCGCAGCGCTACTCGGCGAAGGTCAGGAGCGCAAGAGCGTCGAGACGCTCGGCTATCTCTTCTTCGTCGGCGACCGGCGCAAGAGCAGGCTCGACTACGTCAAGGGCGAGACCGGCAAGCCCGAATGGTTCAACCTCCGCCATCAGGAGGCGATGACGCCGGAGACCGTGGTGCGACTCGCGGAGGCCACCCACGATCATTACGGCTTCGCCGACTTCAAGCTCAAGGGCGGCGTGCTCCGCGGCGAGCAGGAGATCGAGGCCGTTACTGCCATCGCCAAGCGCTTCCCCAGCGCGCGTGTCACGCTGGACCCGAACGGCGCCTGGTCGCTCGACGAGGCTGTCGGCCTCTGCAAGGACATGCACGGCATCCTCGCCTATGCCGAGGACCCCTGCGGCGCCGAGGCCGGCTTCTCCGGCCGCGAGATCATGGCCGAATTCCGCCGTGCCACGGGGCTCCCGACCGCGACCAACATGATCGCCACCGACTGGCGCCAGCTTTCGCACGCACTGCGCCTGGGCGCGGTAGACATTCCGCTCGCCGATCCCCATTTCTGGACCATGCAAGGCTCGGTGCGCGTCGCCCAGACCTGCCGCGACAACGGGTTGACCTGGGGCTCGCACTCGAACAACCATTTCGACATCTCGCTCGCCATGTTCACCCATGTCGGCGCCGCCGCGCCGGGAAAAGTCACCGCTATCGACACCCACTGGATCTGGCAGGACGGCCAGGCGCTCACAAACGAGCCGCTTCAGATCAAGGGCGGCAAGATCGCCGTGCCGGAGCGCCCGGGCCTCGGCATCGAAATCGACCGCGCCGCCATCGCGGCCGCGCAAGACCTCTACAAGCAGCATGGACTCGGCGCCCGTGATGACGCTATTGCCATGCAGGACCTGATCCCCGGCTGGACCTTTGACGACAAGCGTCCCTGCCTCGTGCGTTAAAAACTTCAGGCGTGATCCCGGAAGAGTGGACACCGGTTTTCCGATAGGGATCATGCCCCTAAAACAAGGAGGAATGAGATGACTGCGATCCTGAAAAACTTCATCGGCGGCGAATGGGTCGATGGCTCCGGTATCACCAGGAACATCAACCCCTCCAACACCAACGATCTCGTCGGCGAATACGCCAAGGCCGACAAGGCGCAGACCGAGAAGGCGATCGCAGCCGCAAAGGCCGCCTTCCCCGCCTGGGCGCGCTCGACACCGCAGGAGCGCTATGACGCGCTGAACAAGATCTCTTCCGAGATCCTCTCCCGCAAGGAAGAACTCGGCCGCCTGCTCGCGCGCGAGGAAGGTAAGACCCTGCCCGAAGGCATCGGCGAGGTCGCACGTGCCGGCCAGATCTTTGCATTCTTCGCCGGCGAAGCGCTGCGGCTGATCGGCGAAAAGGGCGCGTCCGTGCGGCCGGGCCTCGAGGTCGAGATCACGCGTGAGCCGATGGGTGTCGTCGGCATGATCACACCCTGGAATTTCCCGATCGCGATCCCCGCCTGGAAGATCGCGCCCGCGCTCTGCTATGGCAACACCGTGGTATTCAAGCCGGCCGAGCTCGTGCCGGGCTCGGCGCATGCGCTGTCCGAGATCATCACGCGCTCCGGCATTCCGGCCGGCGTTTTCAATCTCGTCGTCGGCTCCGGCTCAGTGGTGGGCCAGACCCTGCTTGAGCATCCTGACGTCGCGGCGATCTCCTTCACCGGCTCGGTGCAGACCGGCCGCAAGATCGCGCAGGCCTGCGTGCTGTCGAACCCGATGAAGAAATTCCAGCTCGAGATGGGCGGCAAGAATCCGCTGGTTGTGCTCGACGATGCCGATCTCAAGACCGCTGTCGAAGTCGCCGTCAACGGCGCCTATTTCTCGACCGGCCAGCGCTGCACCGCCTCCTCCCGCCTGATCGTCACCGAGGGCATCCACGACCGTTTCGTCGCCGCGATGACCGAGCGCATGAAGGGCCTGTCGGTCGACGACGCGCTCAAGGCCGGCGTGCATATCGGCCCGGTCGTCGACCAGAGCCAGCTAGACCAGGACCTGCGCTATCTCAAGATCGGCCAGGACGAAGGCGCAAAGCTCGCCTGGGGCGGCGAACTGCTCAAGCGCGAGACGCCCGGCCACTACCTCCAGCCGGCGCTATTCACCGAGGCCAACAACAACATGCGCATCGCGCGCGAGGAGATCTTCGGCCCCGTCGCCGCCGTCATCCGCGCCAAGAACTACGAGGAAGCGCTGGCGATCTCAAACGACACCGAGTTCGGCCTCGCCTCCGGCATCTGCACCTCCAGCCTGAAATTCGCCACCCACTACAAGCGCAACAGCGAGTCCGGCATGGTGATGGTCAATTTGCCGACCGCCGGCGTCGACTATCACGTGCCATTCGGCGGCCGGAAGGGCTCGAGCTACGGCGCCCGCGAGCAGGGCTCCTATGCGCGCGAGTTCTACACGACGGTGAAGACCGCCTATACCTATCCGGGTTGATAGTGACGAGACTCTCGCCGCAGCGACACTGCCCACCTCTCCCTTTGGGAGAGGTCGGATCGCATAGCGATCCGGGTGAGGGATTACGCTCGCTCGTGGGACCCGCGGCCCCTCACCCGGCGCTACGCGCTGACCTCTCCCCGTTGAGGAGAGGTGATCGCGAATACGGCTTTTTCCGTTCTTTGAGGTAAGCGCATGGACCAGGACGCCGCAGCGAAGGAACAGCCCCGCTACATCAAGCTCAATGAGCGCGACAATGTCGCGATCGTGGTCAATGATTTCGGGCTTCCCGCCGGCTCCCGCTTTGCCTGCGGGCTGACGCTGCGCGCCTTCGTGCCGCAAGGGCACAAGACGGCCCTCGTCGACATCGCACAAGATGCGCCGATCATCCGCTATGGCGAGGTGATCGGCTATGCGCTCTCGCCGATATCGGCCGGCGAATGGGTGGATGAAGCGCGCATCCGCATGCCGGAGGCCCCTGCCCTCGACAAGCTCGAAATCTCGACCGCCGTCCCCGCGCCCCTCCCGCCGCTCGAAGGCTTTACCTTCGAAGGCTACCGAAATCCCGACGGCTCCGTCGGCACCAAGAACATCCTCGGCATCTCCTCCTCCGTGCAATGCGTAAAGGGCACGATGGAATATGCGCTGAAGCGCATCCGCGCCGAGCTGCTGCCGAAATATCCGAACGTCGACGACGTCGTGCCGCTGACGCATGCCTATGGCTGCGGCGTCGCGATCACCGCGCCCGACGCGGTCGTGCCGATCCGCACGCTGCAAAACATCGCCCTCAATCCGAATTTCGGCGGCGAGATCCTCGTCGTCGGCCTCGGCTGCGAGAAGCTCGTGCCCGAGCGGCTGGTGCCCGAAGGCGTCAGCGATGCCATCGTGCGCATGCAGGACGAAGCCTTCGACGGCTTTGGCGCAATCATCGATGCGATCATGACCCAGGCCGAGGCGCGCCTGAAGGTGCTCAACGCCCGCAAGCGCGAAACCTGCCCGGCGTCCGATCTCGTCATCGGCCTGCAATGCGGCGGCAGCGATGCCTTCTCCGGCGTCACCGCAAACCCCGCCGTCGGCTTTGCCGCGGACCTCCTGGTGCGCGCCGGCGCGACCGTCATGTTCTCCGAAGTCACCGAGGTGCGCGACGCGATCCAGCTCCTCACGCGCCGCGCCATCAACGAAGACGTCGGCCGCGCGCTGGTGCGCGAGATGGCCTGGTACGATTCCTATCTCGCCCGCGGCGGCGCCGACCGCAGCGCCAACACCACGCCCGGCAACAAGAAGGGCGGCCTCGCCAACATCGTCGAAAAGTCGCTCGGCTCGATCGTGAAGTCCGGCTCGTCCGCGATCACCGGCGTGCTCTCACCCGGCGAGAAGGCGACACAGAGGGGCATGCTGTTTGCGGCTACTCCCGCGTCCGACTTCATCTGCGGCACGCTCCAGCTTGCCTCCGGCATGACGCTGCAGGTGTTCACCACCGGCCGCGGCACGCCGTATGGCCTTGCGGCTGCGCCCGTGATCAAGGTCGCGACCCGCAGCGAGCTTGCCCGCCGCTGGAAGGACCTGATCGACTTCGACGCCGGCCGCATCGCCACCGGCGAAAAGACCATCGAGGAGACCGGCTGGGACCTGTTCCGCCTGATCCTCGACGTCGCCAGCGGCCGGACCAAGCCGTGGTCGGACCGCTGGGGCATCCACAACGATCTCACGCTGTTCAATCCGGCGCCGGTGACCTGAGCGCCGATCGCGGCGCCGGCAAGACCAAGAGGAGCTCAATGTCCCGCGTCACCTGCGCACGATTTGCAACGACGAGCCGAGTTCGCCCGGTGCATTCGTGGCGGCGTCGGACGGCGTAGCGCGCTGAGCCTCGTTCTGTCGTTCCGGGCTCGACGCTACGCGTCTCCCGGAAGGACATGCGGGCCTCACGTCATGCTGCCCGGCATGAAGCAGCGCACGCGCGGATGACCGTCGACATAGTGCTTCCACACCATGGTGCGGCCGATCTTGTTCGGCTCGGTGATCACGGCGCCGTCGGGCACGACGACCAATTCGTCGTCGAGATGCACGCGGTAGTGCCCTCTGTCGGATTCCCAATCGACATCGGCGACCACATAGCCGTCGGCATCCGAACAGCATTGCCCGTATTCGCTGCGCAGGCTCTCGAACCAGGGCTTTAACGGCGAGTTGGCGTAACGCCCGTCGTCGCGCGCCAGCGCCGACGTCGCCAGTATCGCTGTCAGCCCCAGCAGCGTCGCCGCACAAAATCCTGCAAATCTCATCTCGTGTTCCCGCGGACCAGAGTCATCCTTGCGGGGGACAAACAAAGCCGACCGCTGTCCGCGCCTTGAAACAGGTGCGGACAACGAATCGTTTCCCCAGCAGCCTTGCGACAGCTATGCAAATCCAGCGCCAGCGGGCATTCCGGGGGACTACTGCCTCCCCCGAGCGGCGTTCGTACCCTGCCTCGGTGGGCCGCCCGCAATTTGCCGCAGTCTTCCGGAGGCTTTCCTTGTCGCCCGGGGACGTGTACGAAACTGCCGGGAACGCGACAGCATCGTTTAACCAACTATTTCGAATGGAAGAATTGGGTATTGGCGTGACAGGCATCGGACCGTCAGCGCTATGAATTCGAGGGGCTTGCTTCCTGGCCAAGAGGGGCCGACCGATTTGCCCGCCAACGAGGTGCAGCTTGCGCTGGTGATTTCGCGCGTGCTCGATACGGTGAAGGACGACCCCGAGTTCAGGCGACAGCTCGTCTACGATCTTGCCCGCTACAAGCTCCAGGAGCAGTTCACCCACGCCGACGCCGAAAACATCGACCAGATGAAGCGGGCCCTCGAGGTCGCAATCCAGGAGGTCGAGAAGTTCTCGCGCGATGAGGCGCCCCTGGGGCGCTTGCCGTCACATCAACTCACCTCGTCGAAGGCGGTCGAAGCAGGCGGCCGCCTGCTTTCCGCCGACGCTCCGGTTCTCGGATCAGGGATCGAGATATCCCGCAGCCAGCGGCCTGCGATCTCTGGCCCGCTCTGGCCGGTGATCAAGCGTACTGCGGCCATCCTGTTTGCCGTCGGCGCCATCGGTCTTGTCATCTCGCAGCGAGACAATATCGCCTCGCTGCGCCGACTGGTTTCGCCCCAGACGCACGCGGTCGCACCCGTAACGGCCAGGCCGGAGACGGCCGCACCCGTCGCGACACCCCCGAAACCGTCTCGCGTTCTTCCGACCGACTACGGCATCTATGCGGTGATCGATGATCATTCGCTATCGGAGTTGAATGCGACCGGCGTCGCGGCGCCGGACATGCGG
The DNA here is from genome assembly GCA_023388935.1 of Pseudomonadota bacterium. Classification (GTDB taxonomy): domain Bacteria; phylum Pseudomonadota; class Alphaproteobacteria; order Rhizobiales; family Xanthobacteraceae; genus Bradyrhizobium. The sequence continues at coordinate 8,638 of JAEWFG010000419.1, forward strand.
ATCGCGATTTCAACTCCGTTCAAGAAGCCCGATCGGCCCCATTTGCCGAATGGCCGCGTCAAATTCATCGTATTTCGCCGGGACGTCGCAACTTCGATCCCGCAGCGCGTCGAGGTACGGCTGGTGGCGAAAATCGCCAGAGAGTATTCCAGCGACGCCGCAGGCAAGTCTCTGAGCGGCGGAGACGACATCGGCATCATCCGCAACTTCGCCTACCCGCTTCGGGTGTCGCCGATTCCAGGGGCACCCGAGATGTATGAACTGCACAGCGGAGATTCAGGGCTCGAACTTCCGCCGGGGCACTATGTCCTGGCCCTGGGGTCGCAGACCTACTATTTTCAGGTCGACGGCGAGATCACCGATCCCAGACAATGCCTGGAGCGGGTCGTTGCCGGCAACGGCACGTTCTATGCGCCTTGCAAGAAAGCGCGGACATACTGACCGCCCTCTCCGCGGCACATCTCTGGATTGCTTCGCTGCGCTCGCAATGACGAGAGAAGGCACGAGCCACACGCTCACGATCGATCTTTTGACAGGCATCACGGTAGATGCCCCGCCTTCGATGTATGGGGACAGCGCTAGGAACGACACTCTCAGATGCGGAGGCAGCCTACTGCTTCGGCGCCGGAGCCATCATCATGCTGCCGCCCTTCTTCACCGCGGGTGCCGGCGGCGGCTTGGTCGCGAGGGCCTGGGTGGGGAGATATTTGGCGATGATGGCGGGATCGACCTGGGCGAAGTTGGCATCGGGCAGGCGCGTCCAGGTCTCGTCCTTGCCGAGCAGCGAGATGCCGAGATAGCCGCGCAGGGTCAGCGTCTGGCCATCCGGGCTGATCTTCATGTTGGCCTTCCAGATGTTGCCGTCGCGCGGATTGAGCACGTTGCCGCCTTCGTACTTCAATCCCTGGCGCTTCATGTTGCGGACGAAGGAGATGCCGAGCAGGGGCGCGTTCTTGCGATCATCGGTGCACTTGGCGCAGACCTCGTTCGGGTCCTCGCCGGGCCGCGGGAAGGTCTTTGCAATTATGCCTTCGAAGATGCCGTTGTGATCGACGAAGAGGAACCATCCCACCGGCCTGCCGTCTTCGACCTTCTGCCAGAGGCCGGCGGCCGTGGGCTCCGCAATTTGCGCCGCAGACGGCGCCACCGCCGCGAGCGACAGCGCGAGCGCGAGGACGGGGGGCAGCCGAAAGCTGGAAAAGAGATTCCGCATTATCATCACCTTGCTAACCCACGACTGGAATGACCGCAGACTACGGCGATTTCGCGAACGGTTCCAGCACCAGAAACAAGGAGCATCGCTTCCCCGCCCCGCGTCGGTCAGTTGACACCGAGCTTCTTTTGCAGGCTGGAGGACGAGGTCGTGTACTGGAACACGAGCCGCTTCTCCGGATAGACGTAGCGATGGGCTTTTTGCGCCATCAGCGCGCCCTCGTGGAAGCCGCACAGGATCAACTTGATCTTGCCGGGATAGGTGTTGATGTCGCCGATCGCGAAGATGCCAGGCACGTTGGTCTCGAAAGCGGATGTCTCGACCGGCACCAGATTGTTCTCGAGCGCAATGCCCCAGTTCGCGACGGGACCGAGCTTCATGGTGAGCCCGAAGAACGGCAGCATGGTGTCGCAGGAAATTTCGATCATGCTGTTGTCGTTGCCCTTGACGGTGGCGCCGGTCAGCTTGCCGTCGGCGCCGGAGAGCGCCGTGACCTGGCCGAGCCGCAGATCCATCTTGCCGCCGGCCACCAGCGCACGCATCTGCTCGACACTGTGGGGCGCGGCACGAAAATCGTCGCGCCGGTGCAACAGCGTGATGCGCTTGGCCAGCGGATGCAGATTGAGCGTCCAGTCGAGCGCGGAGTCACCGCCGCCGACGACCAGGACGTTCTTGTCGCGGAACGTCTCCATCTTCCGCACGGCATAATGCACCGAGGTGCCTTCATAGGCTTCGATCCCCGGCACCGGAGGACGCTTGGGCTGGAACGAGCCGCCGCCGGCCGCGATCACCAACACCTTGCATTCGAACACCTTGCCGGCGTCGGTGGTGCAGCGAAACAGAGGATCGCCGATTTTCTCCACCGTCTCGACCATCTCGCCGAGATGGAAGGTCGGGTGGAACGGCTTGATCTGCTCCATCAGCGCATCGGTGAGGCCCTGCCCCGAAACGTGCGGAATGCCGGGAATGTCGTAGATCGGCTTTTCCGGATAGAGCTCGGCACACTGGCCGCCCACCTTGTCGAGGATGTCGACGAAATGCGCCTTCATGTCGAGAAGGCCAAGCTCGAAGGCGGCGAACAGACCGCAGGGTCCGGCGCCAATAATCAGCACATCGGTTTTGATCACGTCGCTCATGTCGTCTCTTTATCGGTCGTTATCGGTTGGACGGCGCCCGGCGGGCAGAGGTGACGCTGCCTGTCTAGCCAACGGGGATGGATCAGGGAAGGCATAAAAGCGGGAGCGCCCCGCAGCCGCGCCCACTTGCCGGGTCACGATAACTGGGCTGTAACGAGGAAAGATATGACGGAGATCAATCGGTGAACGCACCAAGCCGCCTCGATACGACGCCACGCCTTGAGGACTTTCCCTACCGCCTCGGCGACCACGTCCGCTTCGGCGATCTCGATCCCAACCAGCACGTCAACAATGCGGTCTATGCCACCTATTTCGAGACCGGCCGTGTCACGCTGATGAAGAGCCCCCAATACGGGCTGACGCCGCCGGGCCTCGCCTGGATCATGGTGCGGCTCGACATCCATTTCCGCGCCGAACTGCACTGGCCGAACACGATCGAACTCGGCCTCGGCGTGGTGAAGCTCGGACGAACGTCAGTGACCTTCGAGCAGGTCGTGTTTTCGCAAGGAAAGTGCATCGCCTCCGCGATTTCGGTCGGCGTGATGCTCGACGAGGCGACGCGGCGTCCGGCGCCGCTGACCGCGGAGATCGTCGAGAAGCTCAGACCCTGGCACAAGCGCGGCATCGAGGTCGCGCCGCCTAGCACTTAATATCTAAAGCCGATTAAGCTTGGCGTTCCGGCGTGGCCACCACCAGCCCGTCGAGCTCGTCGGACACCTTGATCTGGCAGGACAGGCGCGAGTTCGGGCGCACGTCGAAGCCGAAGTCGAGCATGTCCTCTTCCATCGGCGTCGGGCTGCCGACCTTCTCGCGCCAGGCTTCGTCGACATAGACATGGCAGGTTGCGCAGGCACAGGCACCGCCGCATTCGGCTTCGACGCCGGGAACGGCGTTGCGGATGGCGGCTTCCATCACGGTTGCGCCGTTCTCGATTTCCACCGTGCGGGTTTCGCCCTTGTGGTCGACAAAGTGAATTTTGGCCATGTGTGCTCGTGCTGCCGCGATGTTGGGAATGAAGGAGGGTCTGGGTTGTCCTATAACGGGTCGGTCCGCCCGGCGCCATAGCGTTTTCGAGTGAAGTGGACCCCGGTTCGCGCCGAGAACGCGCGTCAAAACAAAAGACTAGAGCCCGGTTCTGACGGTGTCGGCCTTAAGCCTGATCCGGACCCGAAGGGCCGCGTTAGCGCAAAGTGCGCAGCGGTTTTCCGAAAAGATCATGCTCGAACAATAACCTAAAGCGCGACGACGATGCATCCAATCTCATCGCGCTTTAGGACTTCAGGATCGCCTCGATGGCGGCGCGGGCCTCGGTCACAGCTTCTTTCAGCGCGGCGAAGGCGCGGGGCCGGTTATGACCGGTCCGGATCGCGGTCTCGAGGCTGGCTGCGGCATCCGCCACCGCAAAGGCGCCGATCCCGCGGGCCGAGCCCTTGAGCTTGTGTGCGAGCGCGCCGGCCTCGGCCGGCAGCGCCGCCATTGCAGCAATCAGGCGGACCGCCTGCTCGGCAAACATCGCGAGCACTTCCTGTTCCAGCTCGGCGTCGCCGAGCGTCATGCGGGAGAGGTGATCGAGGTCGAGCGGGCTATCGATGGGTGCAAGCGGGGGCGAGGGCATCCATTCCATCCGTTGCAGATCAGGTGTCATGGCGCAGGGCCCCGGCATCGCGCGACGTTCCGCCGATCCGGCGGCGAGTTCCGCTCCACCCAAGCACGGAAATGGTTAACGAAATGTTTGGGGTGCTCGACGCAATTCCGCCCGTTTATTGACTAAAAGTTGCCCCAATCCACCAAGTTCGGTGGAGAATTTCATTTAGCGCTAAGGCGTTACGGCGCGATGCTGTTAACGATGATTAAGAATGTCTTAATCGCGGGCATTTCATTCGCCATGCTCTGCAAATAGGATGTTGCGGAAATTGGCGGACAAGCCGTCCGGGTGGGGACGGCTGGGAGATCCGCACAGGGGCATAATCCGGTCTGTGGGCTTGCGTAGCGCGCAGGGCTCGCGTGAGGACGCCTACAAGTAACGAGGGCTCGGACTGAACATGGCGAACACTCCGAAAAAGGTCAAAGACCCCACAGAAGTTGCGCTTTCTGCGATCCAGGAAGCCCTGAATATCAGCGACACGGCTGCGGACACCAGCCGCTCCGCGTCGATGCGCGACGAAACGGCGCCCGCGGCCTTCGACGAGCCGACCTTCGAGCCGCGCCCGGCCGCCAACGAACGGGCCGTATTCGAGCCGATCGAGGAGCCTCGCAGCCCGCGCCGCGCCGCCAATGACGACCGCGAGACCATCGGCCAATTGCTTCAGGCGCTTCAAAAGGGCCGCCCTGCCCGCAGCGTCTATACCTTCGCCACCATCTTCGCCGGCGTCTGGCTCGCAGCTTGTGCTGCGCTGACGGTCGGCTTCCTGCCCTCGATCCAGGCCGCCATGGGCCAGAGCGGCGGCGTGCTCGTCATCGCCGGTCTGATCGCGATGTTCTTCGCGCCGATCATGCTGTTCTACTTCCTCGCCAGCCTGGTCTGGCGCGGCCAGGAAATGCGCATGATCGCGCAGGCGATGGCGCAGGTGGCCATTCGCTTCTCCGAGCCGGAAGGCTCGGCTTCAGATTCCATGGTGACAGTCGGCCAGGCCATCCGCCGCGAGGTCGCGGCGATGGGCGACGGCATCGAGCGCGCGATCGCGCGCGCAGGTGAACTCGAGACGCTGGTCGCCAACGAAGTCGCGGCGCTCGAACGCGCTTATTCCGACAACGAAGTGCGCATCCGCTCGCTGCTCCAGGACATCGCGCATCAGCGTGACAATCTGGTCGGCCAGGCCGAGCAGGTCCGCAGCGCCATCTCCGGCGTGCAGATCGACCTGCGCCACGACATCGCGCTGATCTCGGACGCGATCGCCTCGCGCGTCGACGAGGTCGCCAAGAGCATCACCGGCGCGCTGGAAGAGCGCGGCGCCCACATTACCGGCGCACTGAGCCACGCCGGCGACAACATGATTCTCGCGCTCGGCGAGCGTGGTGGCGACCTGCTCGACCGCCTCGAGGAAGCCAGCAACGAGACCACGCGCGCCGTGCTCGACGCCAGCGAGCGGCTGACCACCAGCCTCAATTTCAAGACCGGCCACGTCCACGACGAGTTCGTCGACCTCGCCGATCGCGTCCATGAGATGTTGAACGAGCGTATCGACCGCATCACCGGCGAGTTCGAGCAGCGTTCCGCCGCGATCGTCGACGGCATCTCCGAGCGCACCGAGCTGGTGCACGACTCCCTGAAGAATTCGTCGGATTCGCTGCTGCTCGAGCTCGAGCTGCGCTCCAACGACCTCACCGCCAAGATCGACGACGCCGGCAACCGGCTCGCCGGCCAGATCATGACCTCCGGCGACAAGGCGAGCGAGGCGCTCGACGCCACGGTCAACACCCTCGTTACCAAGGTCATCAGCCAGACCGAGACCGCGCACGACTCGCTGTCGCTCCAGATGAGCGCGTTCGATGAGCTGGTGAAGAACCAGGGCACCGAGCTGGTCGAGAGATTCGCACGCGACTCCGGCACCTTGGGCGCGCTGATCACGCGCCACATCTCCGAGTTCGACCGCACCGTGAAGACGTTCGGCGGCGAGATCGTCGAACGCATGGGCCAGCGTACCCACGACATCGCCGAGAGCCTGAAGGCCTATGTCGACAATTTCGACACCCGCTTCAGCGAGAACAGCGGCGACATCACGGCTGTGCTCGACCAGCGCCTGGTGCGGTTCGAGACCACGATCGGCGAACGTGTCACCAACCTCGACTCCTCGCTGAACGGCAAGATCGCCGGCCTCGACAGCACGATCGAAGGCCACATCAGGACCTTCGACGAGCAGTTCGGCGGTCGCGTCACCGCGCTCGAACAGTCGTTCGACACCCGCGCCACGTCTGTCACCGAAACGATCGACGCGCGTCTCAACATGCTCGCCTCGTCGCTGACCGACGGTGCCACACAGGCGATCCAGTCGATCGACTCCCGCCTCACCCACCTCACGACGTCGCTGACCGACGGCGCATCACAGGCCGTGCAGTCCATCGACACGCGCCTTTCCCTCCTGACCTCGACGCTCACGGACGGCACCGCGCAGGCCATCGAGGCGGTCGACCGCCGCATCACTGGCGTCGCCGAAATCATCGACGGCCGCAGCACGCATCTGGCCGACACGGTCACGGCGCGCTTCCAGAATATCCAACAGGCCATCGAGACCAAGGTCGGTTCGGTCGCCAACGACATCGACGTGCGCGTGGCGCAGTTCGAGGACCTGCTCGGCTCGCGTGTCGAGGCCGTCGCCGGCCGCATCGAGAGCAGCGGGCGCCAGGCCAGCGAGGACATGATGTCCCGCGCCGAGATGATCTCGACCGCGATCCGCTCGCATGTCGAGGACGCCGAGCGCTCGCTCACCAACCTCGTGGTCAACACCAGCGAGACCATCCAGACCGGTGCGCGCACCGCCCAGCAGTCGCTGATGACGGTCTCCTCCGACGTCAACGCCCAGCTCAAGATGACCTCCGACGACGTCGAGCGCGCACTGACCGCCGTCGGCACCGGTGCTGCGGACTCGATCCTGACCAGTGCGCGCGAAGCGCAGTCGGCTCTGGTCGCGGCCTCGGGCGAGGCGTCCAACCAGATCAGGTCGCTGTCGGCCGACATCGAACGCACGCTGTCGGCGGCAGGCTCGGCGACCGCAGCCTCGATCCTGGCCGGCGCCCGCGAGGTGCAGACCACGCTCGTCACCGCCTCTTCGGATGCGGCCAACCACGTCAAGACGCTGACCGCCGACGTTCAGCACTCGCTGTCGCTGGCCGGCTCCACCACGGCGGAAACGATCACCGCCGGCGCCCGCGATGCGCAGAGCGCGCTGATCGCGGCCTCGACCGAAACCGCCAACCAGATCAAGGCGCTGTCGTCCGACATGCAGCTCTCGCTCTCGATGGCAGGCACCTCGACGGCCGAGACCATCACGAGCAGCGCCCGCGAGGCCCACAGCACGCTGATTGCGGCTTCGGCCGAAACCGTGAACCAGATCAAGGCGCTGTCCTCGGACGTGCAGCGCTCGCTCTCGATGGCGGGCACGTCGACGGCCGAGGCCATCACGAGCGGCGCCCGCGAAGCACAGAGCACGCTGATCGCGGCTTCGGCCGAAACCGCCAACCAGATCAAGGCCCTGTCCTCGGACGTGCAGAGCTCGCTCTCGATGGCGGGCACGTCGACAGCCGAGGCCATCACGAGCGGCGCCCGCGAAGCCCAGAGCACCCTCGTCGCGGCATCCATGGATGCGGCGAACCAGGTCAAGTCGCTTTCGGCTGAAGTGCATCGCTCGCTCTCGCAGGTCGGCCAGACGACCGCCGAGGCGATCACGACCAGCACCCGCAACGCCCAGAGCACCCTGCTCGCTGTCTCGGCCGAGCAGACCGGCCAGGTCCGTTCGCTTGCGGCCGAGATGCAGCGCGCACTGGCGACCGCCGGCGGCGCCACCATCGAGGCGCTCACCAGCGGCGTGCGCGAGGCCCAGGGCACGCTGATCTCCGCGTCGACCGACGCCGCAAGCCACATCAAGTCGCTGACTACGGACATCGAGCGCACGCTCACCTCGGTCGGCGCCGACACCGCCTCGACGATCCTCAACAGCGCGCGTGAGGCGCAGACCTCGCTGACCTCGACGTCGGCGGATACCGCGAGCCAGATCCGCACGCTCTCGACCGAGATCGAGCGCACGCTCAGCGCGGCCGCCGCGAATGCGACCAACGACATCCAGAGCAGCGCGCTCAACGCCCAGAACGCGCTGATCACCGCCTCCAACGAGGCGAGCTCGCGGGTCAAGACGAGCTCGGCCGATGTCGAGCGTTCGGTGCTCGCCGCCAGCAGCAGCTTCGGCCAGGCCATGACCGGCAAGACCGACGAGATCGTCACCTATGTCCAGCAGCAGGCCGAACGTCTCTCGAACCTGATCGACGCCAAGCGCGGTTCGCTGGTCGACGCGATCGGCTCGAAGACCAGCCAGCTGACGCTCGACATCGACCGCGTCACCTCCGACGCGCTGAAGTCGATCGAGACGCGCGGCCACGCCTTCTCGCAGACCATGATGGGCAACGGCTCCGAGGTGGCCCGCACCATCAACGCCGCGAGCGAGATGGCCACCGGCGCGGTCGGCAAGTCGCTCAAGGACCTCGAGCAGGCCTCCCGCTCGGCGATCGACCAGTCGCGCCAGGTTTCGATCGCGGCCGTCACCGAGATGCAGGAGACCAGCAAGATCCTGCGCACCGACACGGTGGCGCTGTTCGAAAGGCTGCGTGAGGGCAACATCCTCCTCCAGGAGGTGTTGACCGGTGCGCACGACAACCTCAACTCGCTCGAGCGGGCGCTGGTGACGCGCGTCGCCGACTTCGTCTCGGCGATGAATGACGTCACCTCGCGCAACGGCACGGCGACGCAGAACCTGGAAGACCAGCTCAACGTCTTCAATACGAAGACCACGCGGGCGCTCCAGGATCTCGGCGAGCTGTCGAACCAGTTCGACGCACACGGCAAGGCGCTGGTCGATGCCGCGCAGGTCGTCGAGCAGAGCAACAAGAACACCACCGCTTCGCTCGCCGATCGCAAACAGGCGCTGGAATCGCTCGTCACCACGATCGACCTGCGTACGACCGATCTCGATCATCGCCTGTCGCGCTTCACCGGCCTGCTCGATGAATCGCTCGCCGCCGCCGAGGAGCGCGCCCGCGAAATCGCCCGCGTGGTGGCGGAGACCGCCGGCGCCGGCTCGGCTGCGATCACCCGCCAGTTCGAAGCGGTACGATCGGCCTCCGAGGAGGAGCACCGCCAGACCATCGAGGCCATGCACGACATCTATCGCCAGACCACCGACGAGGCGGATGCGATGTTCAAGCAGTCGACCGAGAAGTTCACCAACCTCGTCTCCAGCATGAAGCAGATGGCGTTCGAGATGCACAACGAGCTCGAATCCACCCGCAACGAGCTGCGCCGCGGCGTGCTCGAGATGCCGCAGGAGGCCGCCGAGAGCACCGCGCAGATGCGCAAGGTGATCGTCGACCAGATCGAGGCCCTCGCCGAACTCAACCGCATCGTGGCCCAGCATGGCCGCGGCCTCGACGTCTCCACGGCGGCCCGCGCCACCGCGCAGCGTCAGGAAGAGCCGATGCTGGCGACCGTCGGCGCCCGCACCACCGAGACGCGCATGCGTGACACCGGCAGCGCTTCGACGCTGCCGCCGCCGGACCTCGGCATGCCGGCCTCGCGCCGCACCGAAGCTCCGCCGGTCGCGCCCGCCGGCAATGATCAGAGCCGAGACGGCTGGCTGTCGGACCTCTTGAACCGTACGGACGCCAACCAGGGTGCGCCGACCGGCCGTGAAGCCCCGCGTGGCCGCCCGACACCCGCTCCGCAGCCGCAGGCTCCGCAAGGTGGCGGCAATCCGCTGGAATCGCTGTCGCTCGACATCGGCCGGCTGATGGACCGCAACCTCGCCGCCGAGATGTGGGATCGCTACCAGCGCGGCGAGAATAAGGCCTTCTCCAAGCGCCTCTACACGCCCGCCGGCCAGAAGGCTTTCGACGAGGTCGCCCGCAAGTACCGCGCAGACCGCAACTTCAAGGCCACGGTCGACCGCTACGTTGCGGAGTTCGAACGCCTGCTCGATGAAGTCGCTCGCGACGGCCGCGGCCCGCAGGAGCTGCGCAACCACCTGACCTCGGAGACGGGTCTGGTCTACACCCTACTCGCACACAGCGCGGGACGGCTGGGCTAAGGCGCGGATAGCCAACAACGAATAAAAAAACGGAGGCCTCTCGGCCTCCGTTTTTGTTTTCGATCGTCAACGCAATGATGGCGTCGAGAAAGCGTGCGCAGCATTCTTGCTCCCGTGCCCCGGACGCAGCGCAGCGCCTCTTGGGCGGTGCGCTGCAGAGCGGGGGCCCATGGCGCCACGTCGGATCGTGCCTCTGGGTCCCGGCTCTGCGCAGCAACGCTCAGGGCGTTGCAGCGCGTCCGGGACAAGAGAAACGGCACGACAATGACGAAGGAGAGGTCCGTGGACTACACGGCTCCTACCGCCGGCGCTCGCTCGCCGTCGGCTTCGGCGGTTCGGGCGGCGGGACCGGCTGCGAGCTGTTGCTGGCACCGAACAGCACGCGGGTCGGGTTGCGGTCGAAATTGTTCACGGCCCGGCTGATGTCGCCGAGGGTGCGGCGGCCGTCGGACATCAGCGCGCCGGAGCGCCTGTCGAAACCGTCGGCCAGTTCGCGGATCGACTTCACCGCCTGGAACAGCTCGCCGCCGTCCTTGCCGCCGGCCAGCGTGTTGAGGCCGAGCATGAGGTTGTCGGCCTTGAGAATCACGCCGTCGACCTTGGCCATCACGGTGTCGATCCTCTCGGAGTTGCGGGCGAGCGAGTTGGTGAAGGTCTCGAGATTCTTCAGCGAGTTCTTCACCGACTCCTGATTGTCCGCGACGATCTTGTTGATGTTCTGCAGCGTGCCGCGGATCGCCTCGGTGACGTCCTGGAGCTTGTTGGGATCGGCCGTCAGCGTCGGAATGCCGTCCGGGTCGAGTGGCGGCGGGGCCGCAGCCTCCTCGCCGCCCTTGAGCGAGATCGCGGCGACGCCGGTCAGGCCCTGGAATTCGAGGCCGACCAGGGTGTCCTTGCGGATCGGGGCGCTGTTCTCGATCATGGCGAGTGCGACAACACGCCGCGGGTTGTCGAGCTTCACCGAGACGACCTCACCCACCCTGATACCGTTGAAATTGACGCTGCCGCCATTGCGCAGGCCCGCCGCCGGGCCTTCGAACACGACGCGCAGGGGGCTGCGCTGCTTGGTGGTGTGCAGCGACTGGAACCACAGCACGAAGCCGAACGCTGCGGCGATCACCGCCAGCGTGAATGACCCGATCAGAACGTAATTCGCCCGCGTTTCCATGAAGTGCTCCGGGTACTCAACCCATGACCGCGCGGGCGCGCTTGCCATGTAAATATTGCCTCAACCAGGGATGCTGCGAGGCCTGCATGTCGGCGATCGACCCTGCCGCAATGATCTTACCGTTCCCTAAAACGGCGATGCGGTCACACGCTGTGTAAAGGCTGTCGAGGTCGTGGGTTACCATGAAAACGGTCAGTCCCAAAGTGCTCTGGAGCGTCCGGACCAGCTCGTCGAAGTCGCCGGCGCCGATCGGGTCCAGGCCCGAGGTCGGCTCGTCCAGGAAGACCAGCTCGGGATCGAGCGACAGCGCGCGTGCGAGCGCCACACGCTTGATCATGCCGCCTGAAAGCTCGGACGGAAATCGCTCCGCCACTTCCGGCTTGAGGCCGACCATGGCGAGCTTGGCAATGGTGATCTCGTCCATCAGCCGCTGCGAGACCTGGAGATATTCGCGCATCGGGAACTGGATGTTCTGCCTGACGGTCAGCGAGGAGAACAGCGCGCCCTGCTGGAACAGGACGCCCCAGCGCCGCTCCACGCTGCGGCGTAGCGATGTGCCGGAGGAATCCAGATCGACGCCGAACACCTCGATGCTCCCGGCGACCTTCGGCACGAGGCCGATGATGGTGCGCGTCAGCACCGATTTGCCTGCGCCTGAGGGCCCGACAAAGCCCAAGATCTCGCCGCGCTTGACGTCGAGGTTGAGGCCGTCGAGCACGCGCGTTGCGCCGAACTGCACGGTGATGTCGCGGACGCGGATGATGGGGTTTTGGATCTCGGGGACCATCACATTCCGATCGAGGCGAAGAAGATGGCGAACACGCCGTCCATGACGATGACGAAGAAGATGCCCTTCACGACCGACGCGGTGGTGTGTTGCCCGAGCGATTCCGCGCTGCCCTGCACGGCGAGGCCTTCGACGCAGGCGACGATGCCGATCACCGCGGCCATCACCGGTGCTTTCACCATGCCGACGATGAAATGATTGATCGAGATGGCGTCGCGCAAGCGCAGCAGGAAGGCCTCGGGCTCGACCCCGCCATAGAGCCAGGCGACGAGACCGCCGCCATAGAGCGCGGCCATCGCGCCGAGGAAGGCCAGGATCGGCAGCGCCAGCACCAGCGCCAGCATGCGCGGCAGCACCAGCACCTCGATCGGGTCGAAGCCCATGGTGTGCAGCGCGTCGATCTCCTCGCGCATCTTCATCGAACCGAGCTCGGCGGTGTAGGCGCTGCCCGAGCGGCCCGCCACCATGATCGCGACCAGCAGGACGCCGATTTCGCGCAGCACCAGCACGCCCAGCATGTCGACCACGAAGATGTCGGCGCCGAACCGGCGGAAATGGAAGATACCCTGTTGCGCGATGATGCAGCCGATCAGGAAGGTGATCAGCACGATGATCGGCACCGCGCGCCAACAAACCTGCTCCATGTGGTGCACGGTCGAAGTCAGGCGGAACGAGCGCGGATGAATGAGCACACGCCCACCCGCAGCCAGCACCGCGCCGAGCATGTCCACGAGGCCCGCCACCGTGGCGGCGATACCGGCGACAGTGCGGCCGATCTGCTCCAGCATGCCGGTAATGGTCACCGTACCGGCGTCGACCACGGGCGTCGCCCTCACCCGCCGGACCTCGTCGACGAGGCTCGAATAGTTCGCGGACAGCCCCGCGATCTGCGCCTCGACCGCGCCTTGCGTCAGGCTGCGGCGCAGCCGCTCGATCAGCCAGGCGCCGAAGGTGTCGAGCTTGGCGACCTCGGAGACGTCGATGAAGATGCGTTGCGGGGTGCCGGCGAGCTTCTCGGCGTCGGCAACCATCCGCTCCAGGACCGGCGCGAAGCTCGCGGTCCAGGTTCCGGTGGCGCAGAGTGCCAGCGCATTGCCCTTGGCAATCCGTTCCAGCTTCGGATCGCCGTTCAAGATGTCCGCTCCCGTGCCGGGGCGGAGGAAATCAGATCTTTGCGCACGCGCCCTTACCTAGAGAAGGTATCCCCAACTGGCCATTGTTAGTTGCTACAGGTAACCAGCAGGTTCAGATTTCGCCAGAGTTCAAAATGACTTCCAGTAAAGTTCCGGTCCTATCCGCGCGAATCGAACGCTTTCCCATCGCCGGCAGTTTCACCATCAGCCGGGGCGCCAAGACCGAGGCTGTCACGGTCGTGGCCGAAGTGAGCCAAAACGGCCGGACCGGCCGCGGCGAGTGCGTGCCCTATCCCCGCTATGGCGAAACGCCCGAGGCAACCCTTGCCGCCATCCAGGCCATGCAGGCGGCGGTGGCGGGCGGGCTCACGAGGCAGGCCCTGCAAGCCGCAATGCCGCCGGGAGCGGCCCGCAACGCGCTGGATTGCGCCCTGATCGACCTCGAGGCCAAGGTCGGGGGCCTGCGGGCATGGAACCTCCTGGACCGCCCGGTACCGGGCGAGCGCACCACCGCCTACACGATCTCGCTCGGCACCCCCGAGGCCATGGCGACGGCGACCGCCAGGGCAGCGCACCGGCCGCTGCTCAAGATAAAGCTCGGTGGCGAGGGCGATCCGGAGCGGATCGCGGCCGTGCGCGAGGCCGCCCCCGAATCCGAGCTGATCGTCGACGCCAACGAGGCCTGGACCGAGGCCAATCTGGAGCACAATCTCGCCGCCTGCGACGCCGTCGGCGTCACCCTGGTGGAGCAGCCGCTGCCGGCCGGCAGGGACGACGCGCTGGCGCGGATCAGGCGCCCGCTCTTGGTCTGCGCCGATGAGAGCGTCCATGACCGCAACTCGCTCGCCCCCTTGCGCGCGCGCTACGACGCCGTGAACATCAAGCTCGACAAGACCGGCGGCCTCACCGAGGCGCTCGCCATGGCGGACGCCGCGCAGGCGCTCGGCTTCGAGATCATGATCGGCTGCATGGTCGCAACCTCGCTGTCGATGGCCCCCGCAATGCTGGTGACGCCGCAGGCCCGCTTCGTCGATCTCGACGGCCCCCTGTTGCTGGCGCACGACCGCGATCACGCCCTGCGTTATGACGACAGCCTGGTCTATCCGCCCGACGCCTCGCTGTGGGGATGAGCCTTGAGGCGGTGTCGTGCCGACCAGATCATGAGCGCACCGAGCCCGGCCATCGCCGCCATGACGTAGTACAGGCCGTCGCCGATGCGGGCGTAGATTGCGCCTGACGCGATCGACGTCGTCGCGCCCAACAGCCCGTTGCACGCGGCGTAGTAGCCCTGCCCCCGCGCGATCTGATGCGACGGCACACGCTGCACCAACAAATTCATGGTGCCGACGATGGTCATGCCGAAGGTGAGGCCATGGCCGAGCTGCACGATCGCGAGGAGCGCCAGCGGCGGCTCGTACGCCGTGACGATCCAGCGCACGACGGCACTCGCGCCGCCGATTGCGATCAGCGAGGACGGATGTAGCGAGAAACGCGGCGACAGCGCGAAGACGACGATCTCGGCGATCACGCCCAGCGTCCAGAGGCCGGCGATCGTGAGCCCGCCGAGACCGTGCGCCTGCCAGTTGATCGCCGAGAACGTGTAGTAGGCGACGTGACTGCCCTGGATCAGTGCCGCCGAGGCGATGACGGCCCAGAAGCCGCCATCGCGCAGCAGTGCCTTGCCGACATGTGTCTCCGTCGTCTTTCGCCTGATGTCGTCGAGCGGCTGGAGCAGCAGGCTGGCGAGGACCGCGACGACGGCCCATGCAACGATGACCCAGATCAGGTCGCGCGCCGCGATGTGGTCGACCAGAAAGCCGCAGGCGAGCGAGCCGGCGGCGAAGGCCGCCGAGCCCCACAACCGCAGCGGCCCGTAGTCGAGCCCGTAGCGGGACACACCGCGCAGCGCATAGGCATCGGTCAGCGGCGTCGTCGGCGTCCACATCATGCAGGTGAGCGCATAGATCAGAAACAGCGCCAGGGGCTGCTGCTGCAAGCCGACTGCCGTAAAGCCGATTGCCGTGGCCAGCACCGACACCATCATGCCGGCGCGAACGGCATGCCGCTTTTCGGCAAAAGCAGTGATTTGCGGCAGCGTGGTGAAGCGCGTGATCGCCGGCAGCGCGTTGATGATGCCGATCCAGGACGCGTCGATGCCGATCGCCTTCAGCCAGACCGGAAAGAACGGCAGATGCGTGCCCAACACCGCGGATACGGCCGAGTAGAACAAGGCCAGGCTCACGGCGAATCGCCGCTTCACGGATGCAGGAATGGGGATTTGTGATTCGGGTGTCATCAAACCAATTGCGATTCGGTCGATATCGTGGTGATCGTTACAGTAACGCGCAGCGATTTGCGCGACGAGATAACCATGGCCAACGAAGCATTCGCCCTCTCGCCCATGTCTGCCCGCGCGGCGGAGCCGAACGAGCAGGATTACGACGCGATCCGCGAAGCCTTCATGGAGACCACGCGCGGCCGCTGGTTCCTGGGCGAATATGCCAAGCGCAACCGCAACGCGGATACCCGCATGGTGCTCGATGCGGTCGCGAAAATCGAAGAAACCCTTGCGGCACAGCGGCAACCCGTCGTCGAGGATCGCCTGCCCGAGGCGCTGGTCGAGATCCGCCGCGCCATCAGCGAAGCCGAAACGATCGCGATCGCAGCGTTCGATACCGCGGCGATCGAGGCGAGCCTCGCGCCGATTCCGCGCGGCATCCGCATCATCAAGGAGATCTCCTGGCGCTGGCGCGAGATCGGCGCCGACGGACGAATCTGCGACATGATTGATTCGCAGCTCGCCTCCATCGAGGCCGCCTGCGCGCAGGTGTCGATCATCGACCCGCGCGCCGAGCTCAAGGCCGCATTCGATCTCTTGAAGGACCGGGTCGAGCAGACCGACAGCGACGCAATGCCGCAGGCAGCACGTTCCGCGCCGGCACCGGTGCAGGAGGCCTCGCCACCCGCGGCTGAGGCTTCGCCTGTCGAGGTCGCGCCTGCCGCGATGGTGAGCGAAGCACCCGTGGCTTTTATGGAGACGCCGAAGGGCATCGCAGAGGCAGTCGAGCCTGAAGTCTCCTTTGAAGCCGCCGGTGTTGTTGAAGCGTCCGCCGTTGCCGAGGAGGCAATGGATAGCGCCATCGAACTGGAGATCGTCGCCGACAACCATGTCGCACGCGAAGAGGCGGCCACCGAGCCTGCTGCCTTCGCGGAGTTGAATGACGAGTTTTCGCTCGATGCCGCCGCGGAAGCCGAGGACGAAGCTGTGCTCGAGCGCATCGCGTTGGAGATGGCCGCGCCCGATCTGGACTTCGATGACATCATCGAGCCCGTCGAGATGGCCGCGGCAATCCCGGAGCCGACCGCACCGGAGCCGGCCGCCGCGGCAATCGCGGAAGAACCCGCTGCGGCAGCGCCGATTGCGAAGGACAGGCTTGTCCGCCTCGCCGACGCCATCGCCGATGCTTCGCTCGGCGCCACCATCCTCGCCAACGGCATTTTGCAGAAGCCCCGCGCGCCGGCAAACGATCCGCTCGCACCGATCCGCCGCATGACCCAGGCCGAGAAGATCGCGTTCTTCTCCTGAGGGAAATACCCTCTCGCCGCATCGTCATTGCGAGCGCAGTCTCGTATCCTGGACAAGCGAAGCGCAGATCCGGGACCCAAGAGCCACAACTTCCTTAGCGCCCGGCTCCGCAGCGCACCGCCAGAGTGGCGCTGCACCACATCCGGGGCACGAACGCGAAATGCGGCGCACACTCTCGCCACATCGTCATTGCGAGCCAACGGGTCCGCGCGAAGCACGGTCCGATGACAGGCTCCGCGAAGCAATCCAGACTGTCACTGCGGAGGGATTCTGGATCGCTTCGCTAGGCTCGCGATGACGGACGACCGTCGCGCGCTCGACCGTTCACCCGCAGTTCCAGACCGCGCCGATCGGCGTCCGCGTCCAGCACGGACCAAAACTGCCGCCATTGTAGCGGCCGCCGCCGAAGCCGGGCCGGCCGAAATAGCGCCACTCGCCGTCCCAGCCCAAATATCGCGGGACCGGGTCGATGTACCAATGGCGCCGGTCGTTGCGCGACAGGCGCCGCATCGCGTCCTTCTGGGCATAGAGCGGCTGGCTGTTGCTCAGCGGTTGACGATAGCCCGGCAGGAAACCGTAGCCATGCCAGACCGGCTTGGGGCGCTTCTGAGGTGACGCGGCCGGCACCACGGCCGGCAGCAGCGACAGGATGATGGCAACAGCTAGACACACAAAGCGCGACATGGATCGACCATAGACAGACAATTACGCGGAGGCCACTCAAATCCGAATGCAAGGTTTTCGCCGCCTTGATGAACATCCCTCACGCGCGGCCATAATTGATCCGACCAATCAGGGTTTTGTTGCTGTACTGTCTGCTTCGCTATTCGTGGTCCTTTGTCGCGAGGAGCATGCATGTCCACGGCGATCTCGACGCTCGGAGGCGTCGGTCTATTCCTGCTCGGCATGACCGTGATGACGGAGGGCCTGAAGACGCTGGCCGGCTCCGCGCTGCGCGTGGTGCTCGGCAAGGCGGCGTCGACGCCGCTGCTTGGCTCATTTTGGGGTGCGATCGTCACGCTGCTGGTGCAGTCCTCCAGCGCAACGACCATGACGACGATCGGTCTCGTCAGCGCCGGCCTGCTGACGTTCCAGCAGGGGCTGAGCCTCGTCTTCGGCGCGAATATCGGCACCACGGGGACCGGCTGGCTGGTCGCGCTGATCGGCGTCCGCGTCTCGCTCACGGCCGCGGCGCTGCCGATGATCTTCGTCGGCGCGTTGACCAAGCTCCTCGCCAGGGGACGAATCTCCGGGGTGGGTGCGGCGCTCGCAGGCTTCGGACTTGTGCTGTTCGGGCTGACGACCCTGCAACAGGGCATGGGTGGGCTGGCGGAACGATTGCACCCGGCGGACCTGCCTGCGGTGCTCGGCAGTCCCGGGGTGTCATGGTGGTCAGGCCTGCTCGGCGTGCTGGCGCTGGTCGTGATCGGATTGGTCATGACCGCGCTGATGCAATCGTCGACGGCCGCGATCGCGGTGACCTTGTCCGGTTATTTCGCGGGCGCGATCGGGTTGGACCAGGCCTGCGCGTTAATCATCGGCCAGAACATCGGAACTGCGACGAGCTCCGGCCTGGCCGCGATCGGCGCGAGCGCCACCGCAAAGCGGCTGGCCATCGCTTACGTCCTTTTCAAGCTGATCGCCGCACTCATCGCGCTCGTGGCTTTTCCCTTCGTGACGCCTTTGCTGCTGCGCGCCTCGCGCACGATCGACGGCGTCACGCTGCTGGCCGGATACCACACAGCATTCAATGTCGTGGGCGTCGCGGTCCTGCTGCCGCTGATCAACTGGTTCACGCGACTGGTCGAACGGATTCTGCCCGAGCGCGGCTCGCCGCTGACGCGACGTCTCGATCCTTCGGCGCTTGAGACCCCGATCGTGGCGGTGGAGGCGGTACGGCGGACGATCGCGCGCGTGCTCCTGACGGTATGCGGCTCGGTCGAGGCGAAACTGGCTGGCCGCGCTGGCCCCATACGACTGGGCAAGGACGCCGTATCCGTGCAGGAGGCAGCCGACGCCGTACGCCAGGCGCAAATATTCCTGTCGGATGTGGCCGGACCGCCTGACACCGACGACGAGCAACAGCGTCTCACGAGCACGCTGCATGCACTCGACCACGCGTCCCGACTGACAGACCTCGCAAGTGGAGGAAGCAATTTCGGTCCGGTCGCAGGCGGACCGGAGGACATCCGCGCCGGAGAGCTATGCGCAGAAGTTATGCGAAGCGCCGCCGCGATTGCGCGCGGTGTGACGGTGGCGCCCCCCATCGATGGATCGCCGCAATTTGCGCGCGGCGATGTCATGGCGGGTCCGCGCGCGGACCCGCCCGACGAGGCCATCGCCGAGCTCGAACGTTGTACGGCCCAACTCGGCGAAGTGCTGCGCACCCACCGCAGCGCGACGCTCGGCGCGGTGGCCAATGGGACCCTGACCGCCGACGCCGCCCTCCTCCGCGCCGAAGTGGTTCGAAACCTCGAAGCCCTGTCGCAGCACGTGTGGCGCTCGGCGGCCCATCTCGTCGGTCGCGGCTAGATCGCGCCCTTGCGGATCGGGAAGCATTCATAGCCCCCAAGCGTGATTCAGATCACACAACCTGCCACTGTGATCGCGATCACGGACCTGAGGCTCGAACGCCCTCTACGTTCCTCGCAACCAATCTCGCATCGAGATGAGTGCCAAAGGAGCACGCCATGTTCCGCCTAAAGCCCCTCCTGATGACTGCGGGCCTGCTGGGAAGCCTGTTCGGCTTCGCCTGCGGCCCTGTTTCCGCGCAAGTGGCCCCGGTCGAGCCGGCAGCCGCAACCGCGCTGCAAAAGGAGCAGCGGGTGGCGCTGGTGATCGGCAATTCGAACTACCAGAACGCGCCGCAGCTCCAAAACCCTGACAATGACGCGCGCTCGATAGCGCAGTTCCTGAATTCGGCCGGCTTCGAGGTGGTCGCCGCGACCAACCTGACCCAGAACGACATGCTCCGCGTGGTGCAGGACTTCTCTGCCAAGGTCGCTTCCCGCGGACCGAACGCAGTGGCGATGGTCTATTACGCCGGTCACGGCGTGCAGCTCGCTGGTGAGAACTATCTCGTTCCCGTCGACGCCAAGGTTTCGAGCCAGACCGACCTCGTTAACAACTCGGTTCGCCTGGTCGACGTGATGTCGACGCTGGAGACGATCCCGAGCCGCATGCGCATCGTCATTCTCGATGCCTGCCGCAACAACCCGTTCCCGATTGTGAACGACGCCGGCCGTGGCCTCGCCATCGTCGATGCGCCGAACGGCTCGATCGTCGGTTATTCGACCGCGCCGGGCGCCGAAGCGCAGGACGGCACCGGCGGCCACAGCCCGTACACGCAGGCCTTCCTGAACGTTGCGCGCGAGCCCAATGTGCCGATCGAGCAGCTGTTCAAGCGCGTGCGCCTCGAAGTGAACCAGACCACCAGCGGCGCGCAGATCCCGTGGGAGAGTTCATCGCTCACCTCCGACTTCACCTTCTTCGGCGACACCGCTGTTGCCGCCAACCGCGCGCCGGTGAATGCGCCGGTGGTGCAGATGGCCTCCAACCTGCCGAGCCGCTCGACGCGCCAAGCCTATGACTACGTCGTGTCCGAGGGACGGCCGGAGTACTATCAGGAGTTCATCCAGATGTATCCGCACGACCCACTGTGCGACCGCATCCGCTGGCTGCTCGCGAACCTCACGATCTCGCAGGCCTGGCACAAGGCGGTGCTCGCGAACTCGCCGCTCGGCTACAAGACCTTCTATGACAGCTACGGCAACAGCCCCTATGCGCAAGTAGCGCTGAAGCTCGAGACCCAACCGAAGCTGATCCCCTTGATGCAGGCGACCAAGTTCCTCGCGCCGCAGAACATCGCCCCGACCTTCAAGACCAGCAATCTCGGCCAGCCCAAATACATGCCGCTGATGCAGCAGGGCAATGGCGGTGCGAAGATCAACGGCAACCTGCCGATCGTGCAGAAGCCGGTCGATGGCAATGTCCTCGGCAAGCTCGGCAATGGCGGCCAGATCGTCAACCTGCCGGCGGGCAACAACCAGCCGAGCCAGCAGAACGGCACGCCGTCGCAGATCCCGGGCAAGGTCGTCACCCTGCCGGCGCCGACCAACACCACGACCAGCAGTGGCGGCATCGGAAAGATCGTGACCTTGCCCGCGACCAACAATGCGCAGAACGGCAGCAGCAACGCCGGCACTGCCAACGGCACCTCTGGCAAGATCCTGCGCATGCCGGTGAATGTCGGCAAGGGTAACTCGAATGTCGAGGTGAAGCCGGTCAACGTTCAGACGCAGAACAACCCGATCCGGATCAACAGCGGCGTGAGGCTCAACAACGACCCGGTGAACAAGGTGCAGGTCCAGAACAGCCAACAGAACAACCGCCCGCAGTTCAATGCGCTGCCGAACCGCAACAACAACTTCCGGCAGTCGATGAACCAGGCCCCGAGCATGAACGGCGGCAACAACTATCGCGGCGGCTTCATGCACTGATCGTAATCAGTCACACAACGACCAAAGGGCAGAGCGGCGACGCTCTGCCCTTTCTTCATGACGGGGAACAGAACTTGACGAGATCAAATACAGTCGGCTGGGCAAGCTGCCCACCTCTCCCGCAGGGAGGGTGGACCGAGCCCGCCGCTAGCACCGTCCAATTGAAATCAGGCGACCAGTTCGGCGAACAGGTCGGCGTCGACATTGCCGCCGGAGAGCACGATGACGACGTTCTTGCCGGCGACGTCGAGACGCCCTGCAAGCAACGCGGCGAGGCCCACGGCGCCGCCCGGCTCGACCACGAGCTTCAACTCGCGATAGGCAAAAGCAACGGCCGCGCCCACTTCGGCATCCGATGCAGTGACGCCGCGCGCGAGCAGCTTGCTGTTGATCGCAAACGTCATCTCGCCGGGGATCAGGGCCATCAGCGCATCGCAGATGGTGCGGCCCGCCGGCGGATGCGGCTCGCGATGGCCGGCGGTCAGCGAACGGCTGTGATCGTCGAACGCCTCGGGCTCGGCCACCACGATCTCGGCTCGCGGATAGCGCGCCTTCACCGCGGTTGCGACGCCCGCGATCAGGCCGCCGCCGGAGGCCGGCGCCACCACGATGTCGGGCGCGAGGCCGAGGCTCGCCATGTCCTCGGCGATCTCTTGGCCGGCTGTACCCTGCCCTGCAATCACGAAGGGATCGTCATAAGGTTTGACCAGAGTCGCGCCGCGCTTCTCGGCGATGCCACGCGAGATCGCCTCGCGGTCGTCGCGATCGCGGTCGTACAGCACCACCTCGGCACCATAGGACTTGGTGCGCTCGCGCTTGGAAAGCGGCGCGTCCGCAGGCATCACGATGGTTGCCTGCATGTCGAGGATCTTGGCCGCGGCCGCCACGCCCTGGGCGTGGTTGCCGGAGGAGAAAGCGACGACGCCGCCGGCGCGCTTGTGCTGCGGGATCGAGGCCACCTTGTTGAAGGCGCCACGGAACTTGAACGAGCCAGTGCGCTGGAGCATCTCCGGCTTCAGGAAGACCTTTGCGCCAACGCGCTCGTTGAGCACGGGAAAGGACAACAGCGGGGTGCGGATAGCGAAGGGCGCGATCACGCGCGCTGCGGCATCGATGTCGGCAGGGCCGACCGGGAGGAGCTGTTCGGTCATGACCAAGTTTATCGCGGTCGATGATGCCCGGGCAAGACACCTCCGCGCGAGGATTTCGAGGCGTTTTCGAGCGAAGTGGAGACCGATTCGCGTCAAGAAGACGCGTCGAAACAAGAAACTAGAGCCCGGTTCCGATCCATCGGAACGGAAATGGCTCCAGCCCTCAGGCGACGAACCGCTCCGGCTCCGCCCCGTTCCGGCCGGGCAGCACCGCGCCGACCGCCCTTATGCTGTCGACAAAGGCCCGGGCCGAGGCTTCCCAGGTGTAGTTGGCGGCGAACGCGACGCAGTCCTGCCGGGAGACGTCGAGCGCAGCGAAACAGGCACTGCGCAAATCATGATCCATGGCGCCGACCGGCGCATCGCCGATCACGTCGCGAGGTCCCTTCACCGGGAAAGCCGCGACCGGCAGGCCGCTTGCGAGCGCTTCCAGCAGGACCAGACCGAAGGTGTCGGTCTTGCTCGGAAACACGAAGACGTCGGCCGCGGCATAGATTTCCGCCAGCGCGTCGCCGTGCTTCTCACCGAGGAAGATCGCATCGGGATAGGCGTCTTCGAGAGCGGCACGCGCCGGCCCGTCGCCAACGATCACCTTGGTGCCGGGCAGGTCGAGATCGAGGAACGCCTCGAGGTTCTTCTCCACCGCGACGCGGCCGACCGAGAGAAACACCGGTGCGGGCAGACAGAGGTCGATCGCACGCGGGTGGAACAAGCGGGTGTCGACGCCGCGCGGCCACAGCACGACATTGTCAAAGCCGCGGTCGCAGAGCTCGCGGGCGAGCGCAGGCGTTGCCGCCATCACCGCGCTGCTGCACGCATGGAAACGGCGTAGCGCTCGCCAGATCAGCGAACCCGGAACCGGCACGCGGGCGCGGACATAGTCCGGAAAGCGGGTATGGAAGCTGGTCGTGAACGGCAGCCTGCGCTGGCGGCAATAGCGGCGGACCATCAGGCCGATCGGTCCCTCCGTCGCAATATGGATGCTGTCGGGGCGCGCCTCCTCGATCAGCTTCGCGATCCTGGCCGGGCGCGGCATCGCGAGGCGCACGTCGCGATAGCTCGGCATCGCGAAGGTGCGGAACGATTGCGGAGTCAGAAACGTGAATTCGACGCCGAGCCCGTTGGCGGCGTCAGCAAGCTTGGCCAGCGTCCGAACCACACCGTTGACTTGCGGGTGCCAGGCGTCGGTCGCGACCAGGATGCGCATCAGGCAGCCCTTGCGGCCACAGGTATGACCGGGACTGCCTTCCGCAATTGATCCGCCCAGGTGATGATCTCGAAATGGCCGTCGTCGTGCTCGACCAGCGCGGTGCAGCTCTCGACCCAGTCCCCGCAATTCATGTAGCGGACGCCGGCCTCGTCGCGGATCACGGCGTAGTGGATGTGGCCGCAGATCACGCCGTCGGCGTCGTGGCGCCGCGCCTCGGCGGCGAGCGCCTGCTCGAACGCCCCGATGTAGTTGACGGCGTTCTTGACCTTCTGCTTGGCCCATTGCGACAGCGACCAATAGGGCACGCCGAACAAGCGGCGGAAGAAGTTGACGAAGCGGTTCATCTGGATCGCGAAATCGTAGGCCTTGTCGCCGAGATGGGCGAGCCAGCGCGCGTTCTGCACCACGAGATCGAAGATGTCGCCGTGGATGACGAGATAGCGCTTGCCGTCCACGCCGGTGTGCACGGTGTTCTCGACGACGTCGATACCGCCAAAATGCGTGCCGTAATAGTTGCGCAGGAACTCATCGTGATTGCCGGGGATATAGATGACCTTGGCGCCCTTGCGCGCCTTGCGCAGCAGTTTCTGGACGAGATCGTTGTGCGATTGCGGCCAGTTCCAGCTCGATTTCAGCGCCCAGCCGTCGACGATATCGCCGACGAGATAGATCGTGTCGGCATCGTGGTAGCGCAGGAAGTCGAGCAGAAGGTCGGCTTGCGAACCGCGGGCTCCGAGATGAACGTCGGAGATGAACAACGTGCGGAAGCGCCGCTCCGGGCTCTCGTCACTCACATCGTAACTTCCCATGCGCCAGCCTGTAACTATGTCCCGTGACAGGGGGATAACCGATTGAACCTGTGAGGCACCCTCAGATACGAATCAAACCTTGCCTCGCCCAACCCGCGAATATCAGTCGCATGCGACAATCAGGCGACATGGCACCGCGGTGGCTTCCGCAACGGCATTGAACTGCATAGCTGATAGGGTTAATGCCCGCGGTTCGCGGGCCTGCTGGCGGCGATCCGGGCCAGCGTCAGTAGAAGCTGTGGAAATGATGGATCGGCCCGTGGCCGTGACCGACGCTGAAGCGATCGGCGGCAGCGATCGCTTCGCTGATCCAGGCCTTGGCGTTGCGCACGGCGCGCTCGAGATCTTCGCCCTTGGCCAGCCCTGCGGCGACCGCCGAGGAGAGCGAGCAGCCGGTGCCGTGGGTGTTACGGGTCGCGACGCGGGATGCGGCGAGCGCAATCGTGGTCCTGGGATCGACGAGATAGTCGATGCTCTCGGCTCCCTCGCCGTGCCCGCCCTTGATCAGGACCGCACGGCAGCCGAGCGCCAGCAGCCGGCGTCCCTGGCTTTCGATCTCGGCCTCGCTCACGGCGATGGGCTCGTCGAGGAGAGCCGCGGCCTCCGGCAGGTTCGGCGTGATCACCGAGGCCAGCGGCATCAGCCTTGTGCGCAGCGCTTCCACGGCTTCGGATGCCAACAGGCGGTCGCCGGAGGTTGCGACCATCACGGGATCGAGCACCACATGCCGGGGCGCCCAGCGCGACAGCGCAGCCGCGATCGCATCGATGCTGGCGGCCTGCGCCACCATGCCGATCTTCACCGCGCCGACGTCGAGATCGGAAAACACCGCATCGATCTGCGCCGTGACGAAGTCGGCCGGCACTGCGTGAATGCCGCTGACACTGCGCGTGTTCTGCGCCGTCAGCGCGGTGATGGCGGAGGCACCATAGACGCCGAGCGCGGCAAAGGTCTTCAGGTCTGCCTGGATGCCGGCGCCGCTGCTCGAATCGGAGCCGGCGATGGTGAGCGCCACGGGTGTCGTCATGGAGCGATTTTCCGCTTGTTCGGGATCACGATCCGTCCTAGCGCGCGTGCCCAAGGGAAACAAGGCGCGAGACAAGGCGGGGCGCAAGACGAGCGGCTTGCTAAATCCGACCGGTTTTGGCCTATTACCCACCAGATATGCTTTCGGAGTGACCGCGATGGTTCCTTTTTTCGTCCAGATCAAATGCAAGCTCGGCCAGTCCTACACGGTGGCCAATGCGCTTGCCGAAGCCGAGATCGCCTCCGAGATCTACTCCACGGCCGGCCATTACGACCTCCTGGTGAAGTTCTATGTCGACAAGGACACCGACATCGGCCACTTCATCAACGAGAAGGTGCAGGTGCTGCCCGGCATCCAGGACACTCTCACCATCATCACCTTCAAGGCGTTCGGCGCGCGCTAACCGGCTTCCTTGCGCTTGGGTGGCGTCGGGCCGTCCACCGGCGGCAGCGATTTGATATAGTCCGCCATCGCCGCAAGATCCTCGTCCGACAATTGCGAGGTGTTCTTGATCACACGCGTCATCGCGCCGCCGACGCTGTCGCCGTCGGGCAATTCGCCGGTCTTCAGGAAATAGGCGATATCCTTCGCGCTCCAGTCGCCAAGGCGCTTCTGGGTGATGTTGGATACCCATCCCTCGCCTTCCGGATTGGGCCCGCCGGCAAAGCGTTCTGCGGAGATGATGCCGCCAAGCGCATTGCGCGGGCTGTGGCATTCCGCGCAATGGCCAAAACTGTGCACGAGATAGGCGCCGCGATTCCATTGCGGTGACTTCGTGCCGTCGGCGACGAAGGGCTTGCCGTCCATGAACAGGAATTTCCAAATGCCGATGTTGCGCCGGATGTTGAAGGGAAAGCGCACGTCATGGTCGCGCACCTTCCCCGCAACGGGGGGAAGCGTTTTCAAATAGGCAAAGAGGTCGAGCACGTCCTCGCGCCTGGCGTGCTGATAGGACGTATAGGGAAAGGCCGGAAAGTAATGCTGTCCGGACGGTGAGACCCCGTGCATCACCGCGTTGACGAAATCGGCGTCGCTCCATTTACCGATGCCGTAGGTCGGGTCGGAGGAAATGTTCGGCGCGTAGAACGTTCCGAACGGCGACTTGATCGCAACGCCGCCGCCGAGCCTGACACGATCGGGCTGGTCGGGGACGGCATGGCATGAGGCACAGCCACCGGCGTTGAACATCGCCTCGCCGTTGGCCAGATCGGGGACGTGGGCAGGCGTGGTGCCGACGGCCGCCACTACCGGCGCGCTGAGCCACCAATAGACGCCGGCAGCAGCGACCGCGGCGAGCAGCGGCACGAAAATTGTTCGTTGCAACATGCAGGTCCATCCACTCCTTGCGGCGAACTTATGACCGAAGCTCTGGCCGCTCCAGCCACTAAGAATTTAGCCCGCACGCGCAGGGAACTGGAATAAACTGAAACGTTGATTGTTGGAAGTTTGCCAACCCGAACGGGTTCAGCAGGGAGAATGTCATGAATAACACCATCATCGCCATGGTAGCGCTCGGCGCCGCTGCTTTTGCAGGCTCCGCCAGCGCCGAGAAGCTCAAGGCAACGCTCGACGGCAAGTCCGAAGTGCCGGCAACGACCAGCAGCGCCACCGGAACAGCCGACCTGGACTATGATGCCGCCAGCAAGAAGCTGTCCTGGAAGCTCACCTATTCCGGCCTGTCCGGCCCGGCGACGGCTGCGCATTTCCACGGACCGGCCGATGCCGGCAAGAACGCCGGCGTCGCGGTCGCGATCCCGAACGCAGCGTCCAGCCCTGTCGAGGGCTCGGCGACGCTGACCGACGCGCAGGCCGCCGATCTGCTTGCGGGCAAGCTCTACGTCAACATCCACACCGCGGCCAATCCGGGCGGCGAGATCCGCGGTCAGGTGACGAAGTAAGTCAGCGCTTCAGGCGACAAAAAGGGCGGCTGCTTGCGCAACCGCCCTTTTTCGATTTCCAGTAGCCCGGATGGAGCGTTTTCGTCAGCTGTTCTTCACGCGGAAGGTTTCGTGGCAGCCGCCGCATGCCTTACCGATCACGGGCAGCGTCGCCTTGAGCGTGTCGAGATCCTTGATCTTGCCCTTGGCCTCGCCGACGACCTCTTTGAAGGTTGCGATCTTCGCTGCGAACCCGGCCTTGTCCTCCCAGATCTTCGGCGAGGTGCTGTAATCGCCTTCGGGCTGTACGCCCTTCGAGCTCTCGGGAAACAGGGTCGGCAGCTTCTTGGCCGTATCCTCGAACTGCGCCAGCGCGGTGTCCACCGTCGCCTGATCGTAGGGCTTCTCGCCCTTGACCATCGCCGACAGCGCACCGGCGTTCTTGCCGTTGCCCTTCATGAAGGTCTGAGCCTGCTTGACGGAATCATGCTGCGCCCAGACGGCGCTCAAGCCGAGCAGGAGCGCTCCCCCAACAACCAACACTCGCTTCATGCGCAAACCCCTTTCCCTGACACAGGATCGTGCTGACCCAGCATTGAGGCCAACACCGCTTGGCGGATTTCATTCCATCGATGAGATCACAGGCTGTGACGGCGATGGTGCTCGTTGATCGCGATCCATACCCGCTCCGGGGTTGCCGGCATGTCGATGTGGTCGATCTTGTATTCGCGCCAGAGCCCGTCGACGATGGCGTTGACGACTGCCGGACAGGAGCCGATCGCGCCGGCCTCGCCCGCCCCCTTCACACCCAGCGGATTGGTCTTGCAGGGGATGTTGTTGGTCTCGAACACGAAGGCTGGACCATCCGCCGCGCGCGGCAGCGCATAGTCCATGAAGGTCGCGGTGACGAGCTGCCCATCGCCCGCGCCGTAGATCACCTGCTCCATCAGCGCCTGGCCGATGCCTTGCATGGCGCCGCCGTGCACCTGCCCCGCCAGCAGCAGCGGATTGAGCGTCTTGCCGAAATCGTCGACGATCACATAGTTGACGACCTTGATGATGCCGGTGGCCGGATCGATCTCGACTTCCGCCAGATGCGTGCCGTTCGGATAGGTACCGTCGGCGCTGGCGAAGGTCGCGCTGCCGTTCAGCTTCGATGGATCGGCGCCGGGCCGCCTGGCGAGATCGGCAAAGGAGATCGAGCGGTCAGTGCCGGCGATGCGGATTGCGCCGCCCGTAATCTCGAGGTCGCCGGCGCTGGCCTCCAGCGCCTGCGCTGCGATGTCCTTCAGCTTCTTGCCCAGCTCGCCCGTGGCACGCTCCACGCAGACGCCGCCTGTCGGGATCGAGGCCGAGCCGCCAGTGCCGAGCCCGGTCGTGATCTCGTCGGTGTCACCCTGGTGGATATGCACGCGCTCCGGCGGCAGGCCGAACTGCTCGGCAACGATCTGGGCGTAAGCCGTCTGATGGCCCTGCCCGCTCGATTGCGTGCCGATCAGGACAGTGACGTCGCCGTTGGGGTCAAGCCTGACATTCGCGGTCTCTTCGCCCATCACGCCGCAGATCTCGACATAGCTCGCCAGGCCAATGCCGCGGACCAGGCCCTGCTTCTTGGCCGCCTTGGCGCGCTTGGGAAACTCCTTCCATTCCGCGATCTCCATCGCGCGCTTCAGATGCGCGGCGAAGTCGCCGGAGTCGTAGACCTTGCCGGTCGCCGTCTTGTAGGGCAGCGCCTTCGGCTGAATGAAATTCTTGCGGCGGATCGCGTCCGGCGTCATGTCGAGTTTTCGCGCGCAGGCATCGACGAGACGCTCTATGACATAGGCCGCCTCGGGGCGGCCCGCGCCGCGATAGGCGTCAACCGGCACGCTATTGGTGAAGATCGTGCGCACCCGGCAATGGAAGGCCTGAATGTCGTAGAGGCCCGGCAGCATGCCGGCCCCGCCATGCGGAATGTAGGGGCCGAAGGTCGACAGATACGCGCCCATGTCGCCCATCAGGTCGCAATCCATGGCGAGGAATTTGCCATCCTCGGCCAGCGCCATCTTCGCGGTGGTGACGTTGTCGCGGCCCTGCGCGTCGCCCACGAAATGCTCGGAGCGGTCGGCCGCCCATTTCACGGCCTTCTTCAGCTGCCGCGCCGCGACCGCCATCAGGGCGTATTCGCGGTACGGAAACAGCTTCGTGCCGAACCCGCCGCCGACGTCGGGGCAGATCACCCGCATCTTGTCGGTCGGGATGTTGAGCACGTTCTGGCAGAGGATATCGCGCAGGCGATGGCTGCCCTGGCTGCCGACCGTCAGCGTCAGATGGTCGCGCTTGGCGTCGTATTCGCAGACTGCCGCGCGCGTTTCCATGAAGTTCGCGACCACGCGCGGATTGACAATGGAGATTTCGGCAACCGCATGCGCCTTGGCAAAGGCGGCTTCGGTTGCTTTCTTGTCGCCGATCGAGACGTCGAACAGCACGTTGCCGGCCTTGTCCGGCCAGACCTGCGGCGCGTCCTTCTTCACGGCATTGACGACGCCGGTCACCGCCGGCAGCGGGCTCCATTTGACGTCGATCGCCTCGATCGCATCACGGGCCTGGTCGATGGTCTCGGCGACGACGAAGGCGATGGAATCGCCGACATGGCGCACCTCGTCCTTGGCGAGGATGGGGTAAGGCGGGCCGGTGAACGGATCGGTCTCGAGATTGAACAGGCAGGGCAGATTGCCGAGATCCCTGACGTCGTCGGCGGTCAGGATCAGCGCAACGCCAGGCAGCGTGCGGGCGCGGCTCGCATCGATGGTGTATTTGGCATGCGCATGCGGCGAGCGCAGCATCAAGCAGCGGAGCGCAGCCTGCGGCGCGTAGTCGTCGGTGTAGCGGCCCTTGCCGCGGATCAGTGCGTCATCCTCCTTGCGCAGTACGCTCTGGCCAACGCCGAACTTGATGGGGGCTGCCATTTTCTCATCCCGTCCTATGGTTGTTTTGCCGGCATATTGCCGTGGAAAAAGTGGCAGTGCAAACGGCTTTCGCCGTACGCATCGGTCGCAGGCCGCAAAAAAGGCACCGCTTGCCCGTCATAGCGGGATTGCGCGAAAGGGCCGGAGGCCGCTCGTTTCCCAGCGAAGGTCGATAATTCTGGACCTCCTCAACGTACTCGACCGCGGCCAACTTGCCCCGATAGGCCGCGTCAGACCGACGTTAAGATCTGAATTTCTTTATCATAAGGTAATTGTCATACATGGCGTCACCTATGCGAACGACACGAGGATCTGTGCCGTAGATCTCGAACCCGTTGCGCTTGTAGGTCTTGATTGCAGCAGTTGCTGTCGACACCACTGCAAGATGCACCTGTTCGACACGTGTCTCGGCATCGGCAAGGAGCTCTTTGATAAGCCGATCTCCGACACCTTTACCTCGACTGTTTTCCTTCACGTAGACCGTGTAGATGTGGCCCCCTGTGCTGCGATCTTTTGTCCGCCGACACATAAAAGCCCGCGACCCCGATCAAGCTCCCGCATCCAAATGCACCAAGGATAGTGTCGCTGAGCCAACGGCGATAAGCCGCCAACATGGCGTCGCCGCCTTCATCCTCTTCGGGCGAAGCAAACGAGTGAGGATAGTTCTGAAGCGCCTCCGCGCGAATCTCGCGAAGAATATCCAGATCGTCGACAGTCATTCGCTGGATGTCCACGTGTGCATGGGCATTGGCCGAATGTGACGTCATGATCGCCGCCCTTCTCTCCTCATCGCGCAGGATTGTATCGGCAGGGATTTAGGATCCCTACATCCCACCACGGTCCCATAGATACCTCGTGCTATCTCTCAGAGTATCGATAGCTCGCTGAGGCGAGATGTAGTCGATCTCGCCGCGCGTCAGGCCGATATCCATCAGCTCCCTATCACTCAGGTCCTGCAAGATGCCCCTTGGGCTCTGGCGCTGCTGCCGAAACGCACTCCAATATCGCTTGAGCAAGCCTAGGACGCTTCGCGCCGATGCGGCCGTTGGTCCGGCAGCAGCCTTTTCCGACAAGGCGCCGTCCAACGCGGCTGCGGACGCCTTGAGACGCGCGACTAACGCCTTGTCAATTGCGTCTCTAGCCAATGCGATGGGACGGTCGAGGCGCAGCGCCGCGGCATCGCCCTCTATCTCGGAGGTGATGTTCGTCTGTTGTGGTGGCATCGGATGCTCCTGCTGTTGTGCCGGCAGGGAGCGTGGCCAAACAAAAGGCCCCGTCCGATGCCGGCAGGGCCTTGGTGAAAAGATGTCGTCGTCGAATTCCTAGCGCACGACTCCTTCCACGGCCCAGCCGAAGCGGGTCATGTGCGAGAAGTTGACGTTGCGCACGAATTTTTAAAACCGCATCGACGAGAACGCGCACCTCCAGCAGACGATCCACCGGAAGCCGTGGAGCAGCCATCGGAAGGAAGCGGCGGCGGAAGCTGCCATCCATGCCGGCAGAAGCGTTAACGTGGCATCAGGCTGTCTCATAACAAAATGCGTCTCATCGCCGAGCCGCTTGCAGGCGACAACAACGACTGACGCTCCGCATCGCGGATGAAACGGGTAGAGAATCTCAATCTCGGATCCGAGAACCCGGCATTATGACGCTGGTTCGCCTGGAACAGGCAAGAGCAATCTCGCCACGGCGCTGGGCGTGGAGGCCGTGAAGGCCGGTCGCAGCGTCTATTTTGCAAGCCTTGCCGACATCATCGGCGCTCTCGCGAAGGCCAAACGGGAGGGGCAATTGCGCCAGCGGATTCGCTTCCTGTGCCGGATCTCGCTGCTAATCGTCGATGAAATCGGATACCTGCCGTTATCCCTGACGGCGGCAATCTGTTCTTCCCGCTCATCAACGCTCGCTACGGGCGCGGTGCCATGATCCTCACCTCCAATCGCGGCTTCGCCGAATGGGGTGACGTGACCTTTTGGATCAGTTCCGACGAAAAGCCACCGGGCGATCCGCTGTCCGACCCAGTCCTTACCATCACCGACCAGAATTTTATCATCAGCCAGATGCTCACGATAACGAGCAACATCCCGCGATGGGAAGGTCCGGTTTCACCAAGGTCCGGGAAACGGCGGTTCTTATCATCGTGAGCGAAACCAGGCATTCATATTAGAGGGAAAGTGGTCGGGCTCCCCTAATGGCGCTCACTTCGCCTAACTGTTCGAGGGGGTTCCCAACGGTCGCGCAATGCAACAAAAATGGTGAAGCTTCATTTCTATGCCTATTGCGAGACATCTATTGCCAGCAACCGAGCAGCCAGTCGGGCGTTTTTCGCAACAGTTGCGAGCGCAATGTTTAGCTCAGCCAAAGACTTATCGTCGAAGTCGTTGAACATGGTCGAATTCAAGGCGAGCTTTCTCTTGGACATTTTTTCGATGCCCGTTGTTGCCTTTGCCGTGAGCGACATCAGTACGAAGCGGGCATCGTTCGTTGCCGGTCGCCGCGATAGAAAACCGCCCTTTTCGAGGTTCTTGGTTTGGTTAGTCACAAACGCCGCGTGCACTCGTAACTTGTTGGCAATGTCAATCCCGGCGACACCTCTGCCCTCGTCCAGTGCAGCAATAGCCATCAAGATCAGCCACTGCGACTCCGTAATCCCGAGCAGTTTGGCCCAACTGGTGTGAATGTCCTCCAGTTGAGAGTGGATTTCGACCACGTTCCACATGAAGTCCGTCATCGCTTCGCCGAGTTTTCTCTCGATCATGTTGCGTTCCGGTAAGGGTTAGGAGAGCAGATCCACCGAACAAAAACGATATACAAAGAACACACAAAGACCAGACAAAAAACCCCCGGCAGTTTCCTGCCGAGGGCCTTGGAGTTCAGGTCGTTAGACCGAACTTACCAGTTACGCTGAGCGCGGAACAGCGCACTGACCGTGCTCTGATCCTTCAGCTCGTACGTGGTAGCCGGCTTTGCCACGAGCGCCGCGGGGGTAACCGTGGTAAACGTGCCAGCGAACTTCTGGTCGAGCATGGTGTAAGCCACGTCCACCGAGAAGGTCAGGTTCTTCACCGGGGTCCAGCGGGTGATCAAACCGATCGTCCCGATGTTAAAGTCGGGGTTGCAAGTGGTGATACCCGCCGTGAGAGTCGCAGGGACAACACCTGCGATTGCTCCGCAGATGAGCGCCGCACCACCGTTGCCGTACCTCAACTGAGAGTACGAACCGTAGATTGCGGTGTTCCAGTACGCATCCCAGTTGTGGGTGTAGGCGCCGCGCATACCCCAGGTCTGAACCGTGGAGAGGCCGGTTCCGTTGGCGAACACGGCGTCAGCCGCACCAGCAATGCCAAGGCTCTGATAGACACCCGCCAAGCCGGTACCGCCGAACATGGCATAGTTCTGCGAAGCCAAGCTCTGGAAGTTGTAGCGGGTTGCACCGTCGGTGTAGACCGCCTGCACGTTGATCACGTCACCCGGACCCGTCGGGATGTTCTTGATCGACA
Organism: Pseudomonadota bacterium; assembly: GCA_023388935.1. GTDB lineage: Bacteria > Pseudomonadota > Alphaproteobacteria > Rhizobiales > Xanthobacteraceae > Bradyrhizobium. The sequence goes on from JAEWFG010000419.1 coordinate 42,469, forward strand.
AGGCCGCCTGCACAGCCCAGCCCCACTTGTCGCCCGGATGACCGGCCACTTCCGTTCCGAGGTTATTCGCACCCACCCCCTGGTAGTACGCGACGTGGTTGTCGTGCGCCGCCGCCGAGAACTGGAACAGACCCCAAGCCTGATCAATACGGACCATGCCCTGGATGTCAGGAGACCTGGTGCCGCCGAAGGCGTTGGCGCCATAGCCGCCTGAGCCAAAAGCCGCGACGTTGAAGCCGACGCTGGTGTTGTACAGGTTGCTCTGATAGTAGGCGGTCGGGTCAACGGCCGAAATCGCGGCCGTGATGCCCTGACCGAAGTCAGCGGTGTAGGTGAACTGGTTCACACCAGTGACCGTGCCGCCGCCGCCCGTCAGACCGTCGAAGTTGTTACCCGGATAGTTGGTCCAGGGCGCGTCGAACTGGGCAATCGCTTTACCCATCGTGAAGCCCGCGAACTGGATGAAGGCGTAGTACACGCCGAGCGTACCGCCGGCGATTGCGCCCGCGTTGGCATTGTTCGGGGCGCTAACGCCCGTGCCGCCGAGCTGCGAGTAAATCGTGGCGCCGGGAGTGGTGCCGCTGCCCGAGTAGTTATCCGTCGTCCACGACCACACCACATCGGCGAAGGTACGAACCACGCCGTACTCGGTCGCGGTGCGCGTGTCGATGTTGAAGTCTTCACGGGCGCGGCTGTACCAGTAGTTCGTCAGACGGTTCTGGGCGCCCTGGACGCCGCTGAAGTTACCGTTGAAATCGGAACCACTGACGGACACTTCGGCGCGCAAATAACCGCCCAGCTTGAGGCAGGTGTCAGTGCCCGGAATGTAGTAGAATCCGGCACCGTACAGGGAGCAGATCTTCACGTATTCGACCGCCTTGGCCTTCACGGGGAGATCAGCTGCCTGTGCTCCGCCCACAGCGAGGATACCCGCCGCAGAACCGAGCAAAAGGCTCTTAACCAACTTCATGTTAAACCTCCAAGTTTGCTCTATAGGGAAGGTTCCGGATCCGCTGGGTGAAACA
>JAEWFG010000042.1 GCA_023388935.1 Pseudomonadota bacterium
GGAGAGCAATCCGCCCTGCCCTTGACCTCTCGTGCCGACGCTGCCGCGTCCACCGCAAGCCCGGCTCGCGATCAGTGACGACCTACGATCGCCCCTCCTGGTGAACCGGGATGGGCGACACATACGACATTTCCGAAATTCGGTAAAGCGGAATATATTTGCATACGACGCTTGACACTGTGCCGGGTGTTTTGCCCGACGGGTCGTGGGAGCTTTTTTCCGAGCCGCGGCGGGCCCGATCCGATTGCAGAAATTCGTGGGATGGCTTCGCTTCACGCATCTGACATGCTGCGCGCCGCAGCTACGCCCCGCCAAAATCCTGCGGCGTGAAGGGAAGGTCCAACACCTTCCATTCCTGGTACTTGTCGATCGGCAGCATCTTGTAGGGCTGGCAGGCCACGAGCGCACTCATCGCCGAGTGCACCAGCAGCGGCCCCTTCGCGGACGGCGGAGCCTCGATGAGGATCGGCGGACGCACCAGCGTACCGTCTGTGGCGAGCACAGCGCGCAGCTTGATGTGGACGTTGTCGGTCGGAGAGACCCCGGCCGGCAATTTGGCGCAGCTTTTCAGGTGGCGGCGAAACTCGGCGATGACCTCCAATGGAAGCTTGGCGCCGATCGAATCCTTGGCGTCGCCACCGTCGTCCTTCGGGACGTCCTTCGGCGGGGGCGGCAATTCCGGCGGCAGGCCCAGCATGACTCCATACTTGACGGTGACGTCGGGCTCCGGGGGGAGATAGGCCGGAGGCGCCGCCTGCGGCTGCGGCATCGCAACTGGCGGCTGCTGAACTGGCTGGGGCTGCGGCGATGGCTGTTGCTGTTGCGGCGGCGGCTGAGTTTGCGGTTGCTGGGCATTGGCCTCGCGCTTCGGCGCTTGTGAAGGTTGCGGCTGCGGCTGTGGCGGTTCGGGCGATGCCTTCGGCTGCGACGAGGACGACGAAGCGGCCTGCTGCCTGGCCGTTTCAGACTTGTCCGTGTCGGTGAAATCCAGCTTAGGCAGTTTCAGGTCGGGTGTCGGCTCGGGCGGCTTGTCCTTCACCTCCTCCTTGGCTTCCTGCTCCTTCAACTGCTCCGATGTAACGATGTCGACCGAGACCGTTTCGGGCGACGTGGCGTGAAACGGGTGGACTTCGCTGATCAGGATGATCAGCGCCACCAACGTCACATGCGCGATCGCCGACGCCGCAATGTCCGTCCGTATGATCTTCCGCGGTTCCATCGTCCGATCTTGGGTTGCCGCCCTGCTCCTAACATACCCGAACGCCCCCTCAATCCCATTTCGGCGCGAAGCCGAAATCGGTCAAACGGCCCCTAGGACTGGCAAGCGCCGCGACCCGGGCCATCTCGTCCTCCGACAGCTCGAAATCGAATATCTCGATGTTTTCCGACAGACGTTCGACGCGCGAGGTGCGCGGGATCGCGGCAACATTCTGCTGCACGAGCCAGCGCAGGCAGACCTGTGCAGGCGTCTTGCGATGGGCGCGTCCGATCTCGGCGAGCGTCTGGTCGGTCCTGATGCGCCCCTTCGCGATCGGGCTGTAGGCGACCAGCGCGAGCGAGTGCTGGTCGCAGGCCGCCCTCACCTTCGCCTGGTCCAGATAAGGGTGGTATTCGACCTGGTTGCACACGAGCGGCTCCGGCGACAGCGCCACCGCCTGCTCGATCAGTGCCACCGTGAAGTTGGAGACGCCGATGTGGCGGGTCAGGCCCATTTGCCTTGCGTGTGACAACGCGCCCAGCGTCTCCGCCAGCGGCACCTGCGGATTTGGCCAGTGCAACAGCACGAGATCGACGGAGGGAAGCCGCAGCCTGGCGAGGCTCTCCTTGACCGAGCGCTCGAGATGGTGGGGCGCGAAATGGTTGGTCCAGACCTTGGTTGTGATGAAGACGTCGTCGCGGCGCACGCCGGAGGCGCGCAAGCCGTCACCGACCTCGCGCTCATTGTCGTAGACCTGTGCTGTGTCGATGTGACGATAGCCGAGCCGCAACGCCTGCTCGACCACGCGCGCGCAAGGCCGCTCGCTCAGCTCCCAGGTCCCGAGCCCGATCGCCGGTATCCTTGCGCCCTTGGCCTCGACGAACAGCATGAGGAATCCTCTCTGTTGCGGCAGCCCCACGCGTCACTATGAACCCGGCCCGTGACACTGCCAACGGAAGCGGATGCGATCGGGCCGGAAATCAGCGCAACGCTAACGGGAGGTTCGCGTCAGGTCTTGACCTTATGCCTTGGCGAGTGCCTGAAACACTGTGTCCGGCGCATGCGCGATCACCGCGAGTAGCGCGCGAGCGGGCCCGCGCGGGGCGCGCTTGCCCTGCTCCCAGTTGCGAATGGTTTCGACGGGAACGCCGAGTTTTGCGGCGAACTCCATCTGGGTGAGGCAGGCGCGTCGGCGCAGGTCTCGAACCGCGAGCGAGCCGGTGTCGGCCGGCGCTGCATTGGCCCCGGGCTGGACCGCAAACTCCTGCCCGTCCCGCAACTCGACGATCCGTCCGTCCGCCTTCAGCCGCAACCGCATGTTCATTCCCCTCAAGCGCGGGCGATGATGCGGCAACTCGCTTAAGTTCGGATTAAAGACACGATCTCGTGTCCGGACGCGGCGCAGCGCTCCTTCGCGGTGCGCTGCAGAGCCGGGGCCCATCTTGCCACGATGTTGGTGCCGCTTTCTGGGTCCCGGTTCTGCGCAGCAGCGCTACGCGCCGCAGCGCGCCCGGGACACGAGACCTACTTCAATCCAAACCAGAGCGTCGCGATGCCGAGGAAGGAGAAGAAGCCGACGACGTCGGTCACGGTCGTGACGAACGTGCCGGAGGCGACCGCCGGATCGGCCCTGACACGTTCGAGCGCCATCGGGATCAGGATGCCGCCGAGCGCGCCGGCGACGAGGTTGCAGACCATCGCGAGCCCGATGACGATGCCGAGGCCCGGGATCTTGAACCAGGCCACCGCCACGATGCCCGTGATCACGGCGAAGGCGAGACCGTTGACGAGGCCGACCAGCGTCTCGCGCATCACCACGCGCCAGGCGTTGAAGGAGCCCAGCTCGCGGGTCGCAAGCGCCCGCACCGCGACCGTCATGGTCTGGGTCGCGGCATTGCCGCCCTGGCTCGCCACGATCGGCGCCAGCACCGCGAGCGCCACCATCTTCTCGAGCTGCCCCTCGAACAGGCCGAGCACGGAGGACGCCAGGAAGGCGGTGGCGAGATTGACCAGCAGCCAGTTGAAGCGGCCGCGCGCAATCGTCAGAAAGGTGTCCGACAGCCGTTCGTCGCTGGTGACGCCGCCGAGCGCCTTGAGGTCCTCGTCCGCCTCCTCCTCGATGACGTCGACGACGTCGTCGACGGTGATGACGCCGACGAGGCGGTCCTGGGTGTCGAGCACGGGCGCGGCGACGAGATTGTACTTGCCGAACATGCGCGCCACCTCCTCCTGGTCCTCCAGGACGGAGACGCGGCGGCGATCCTCGTCGGTGAGCTCGGTGAGCGGCACCGGGCGGCGCGCGCGCAAGAGCACGTCGAGCGGCACGACGCCCTGCCAGTGCTGGTCCTTGTCGACGACGTAGATCTCGTAGAAGCGGTCGGGCAGATCCGGCGTCTCGCGCATGTAGTCGATCGCCTGACCCACGGTGAAATCCTGGGGCACCGCGATGAACTTGGTCTGCATCCGGCGGCCGGCGGAATTTTCCGGATACAGCAGGCTGCGCTCGAGCGCGACGCGCTCCTGCAAGGGCAGCTTCTCGAGGATCTCTTCCTGCTCGGCCTCGTCCAGGGTTTCCAGGAGCTCGACCGCATCGTCGGATTCGAGCTCGCGGACACCCTCGGCGACCGTCTCCGGCGGCAGCTCGTCGAGGATCTCCTCGCGGACGGTCTCATCGACCTCGTTCAGTGCGGAGAAGTCGAAGTCGCGTCCGGTCAGCTCGACCAGGCGGACGCGGTCGTCGGGCTCCAGGGCCGCGATCAAATCCCCGAGATCGGCCTCGTGCAGATCGGCAACGATGGCCCGCAACTGCGCGCTATCGCCGGCCTCGATCGCATGAGCAATTTCCTCGACAAATTCGTAACGAATTTCGCCGTCTTCATTGCGCATCGGCACGTGGTCGAGTACCGAGGCCTCGGCGGATGCGGCACCTTCGGTATGTTGATCCATGGCACGGCTCGCGTTCGGCAGGTTGGAGCGAGTGGTCTGAGCTGGTGGTTCAGGCAATACCCATAAGGCAACAGCGAGCGCAATGGCAAAGATGCTTTGGCTGAAATGGACATCGATGTCGGTGGGCGCGGTCCTCGCGGCCCTCATCGGCACCGCCTCGGCCGAGACCGCCGAGTGCCCGCGCAAGGATGCGCTCGGCACCTCGCGGGTGCTGAGCGTCGACGCCAAGACCACGCCGCGCGTGGGCTTGAAGAGCTTTCCGCAAACGCTGCCGCTTGCCGATCACGAGGTCGTGCTGACCTTCGACGACGGCCCCCATCCGCCGACGACGTCGAAGGTGCTGGCGGCGCTGGCCCAGGAGTGCGTGCGCGCGACCTTCTTCCTGATCGGCCTGCACGCCTCCGAACATCCCGACATGGTCAAGCGCATTGCGCGCGAGGGCCACACCATCGGCCATCACACCTGGTCGCATCCGTTCATGGCGCGGATCCCGTTCGACAAGGCAAAGGCCGAGATCGACCGCGGCATCGCAGCCAACGAGATGGCGCTGAAGGGAGCATCGACCACGACGCCCTCGACGCCATTCTTCCGCTTCCCCTACTTCGAATCGACGCCGGCACAGCTCGACCTGCTGCAGTCGCGCGGCATCGTCGTGTTCGGGGCTGACCTCTGGGCCAGCGATTGGAACGAGATGACGCCGGAGCAGGAACTGAAGCTCGTCACCGAGCGCCTGGCCGCCGTCGGCAAGGGCATCATCCTGTTCCACGACCCCAAGGCGCGCACCGCCGCAATCATGCCCGCTTTCCTGCGGTATCTGAGGGAAAATGGCTACCGCGTCGTTCACGTCGTCCCGGCAGCGGCACCGCAGAAGAACGCTGACGCGCATTGATGCCGGAATGTCACGGCGGTGCAAAATGGGGTGATTTGGGCTCTTTTAACAATCTGTTCAGGCCACCCCATGCAAGGATGGAAGGGTATTGCGCCTGAACCGTTTTTGGGCGTTTCCGACTTACTATGACGGCAATCGCATACGAGGGCAGACCGGGTTCATGATCGGAAGTAGCGTTGTTCTCCGGACGCGATCGTGGATCGTCCTGTGTTTTGGATTCCTGACCGTCGGCTCGCCAGCGGCCCTTGCGGCTGACTGCCCCGGCCATCCGGACGCGCTTGGCACCTCCCGCACCCTCGTCGTCGATCCGCGCGAACATCCGCGCATCGGCACCATGCAGTACCGCGAAACGCTGCCGCTGAAAGACCACGAGGTCGTCCTGACTTTCGACGACGGCCCGCTGCCGAAATATTCGAACCAGGTGCTCCAGATCCTCGCCGACGAGTGCATCAAGGCGACCTTCTTCACCATCGGCGGCCAGGCCAAGGCGAACCCCGAGGGCGTGCGCAAGCTGGTGGCGGCGGGCCACACCGTCGGCACGCACAGCATGAACCATCCGCTGACGTTCAACAAAATGCCGATCGAGAAGGCCGAGGCCGAGATCAACGGCGGCATCGAGTGGACCTCGGCCGCGATGACCGATCCGTCCAAGCTCGCGCCGTTCTTCCGCATTCCCGGCCTGATGCGCGCCGAAGGCGTCGAGAACTATCTGATCTCGCGCGGCATCCAGGTCTGGAGCGCGGACTTCCCGGCCGACGACTGGCACCACGTGTCGTCCGACCGCGTCTACCAGCTCGCGATCCAGCGGCTGGAGGCCAAGGGCAAGGGCATCCTGCTGCTGCACGACATCCAGGCCCGCACGGTGGCGGCGCTGCCGAAGATCATCCGCGACCTCAAGGCACGCGGCTATCGCATCGTGCATGTGGTGCCCGCGACAGCCGACCGGCCGGCGACACCGACCACGCCGGTGGAATGGCTGCTGCGTCCGCCGACGGAGACTGTGCCGATCGCGCGCTGGCCGGGCGTTCCGAACTTCGTGTTCACGCAGACCGAGACGCTTCCGGCGCCTTCTCTTGCCGATCTCAACGCGCGGACGGAGCATCAGCCGCTGCTGCCGCGCCGGACCAAGGCGCAGTCGGATGTCTCATCCACCCTGCCCGTGCCCGGCCGCGATCTCTTCGCGATCCCGGAAGGCTCGATCGAGGTGCTGCTGTCCACGACATTGTCGCGGCGCGCCGCGATGCGGCTGGCCATCGCGGCCGAGACGCCCCGTGGGGCCAAGGGCAAGGCCGCCAAGTCGCACGGCCCCCGGAGCGCGCAAGCTGCACCTGGCACAGCGAATCCTGCCGCGCAGGCCAGGAGCGCCGCGCCGAATCCGACCCGGGTGGCCGGCCTGAAGAAGCGGGCGCAGTGAGCGTTATTGCCGCATGATGTTGGCGACGCAGAGCAGCACGATCAGCGCCAGGAAGAACAGGTCCATATAGGACTTCAGCTCGCCGTCGCGGCGCAGCCGCCCAACGTCGGCCACGATCTGCTTGCGCGCAGGGGTTCCGCCCGAACCGTCATTGATCGGAGCCTGAAGGCGCTTCGCCTCGGCTTCCAGCTTCTCGATCTTCTGGAAGAAGTAGAACGCACGCAGCGTCGAGGCCGCGCGCATGCCGGTATAGGCCAGCACCAGGATCGCCAGGATCGCCCGGTTCGGATATTTCTCCATGAAGTTCAGGCTGAAATAGACCACTGCCAGGAACGCGAAGTTGGTCACGAAGCGGTAGACGAAGCTTAGAAAGACCATGCTGGCTCCAGCCTTGAGCGGTAGAACCGTCTGGCTTCTCAGGATTCAGGGATGTGGGTTGCAGGTCGGAACAGCCGGCCCGAATGCAGCGCAGGCCCCTCCGCGCCGACCTGGGAAAGATACGATCGCCGGGCGCTTTTTAGCGACGCGCAGTCATAATGCAAGCCAGAGTGCGGCCGTCGGGCTGTTCCAAGCACGGGGGAGCAACGGCTCAATGGAGATTCGGCGCAAGCCGCGATAGACTGGGCCTGCCGCCAAACGTGGGGTCTGCCGATGCCGAAGAAGGGAATCACGGGCCACGACGACTGGGTTCTCACCGAGGCCCTCGCGACCGCGCTCGTCGCGCTGGAGCAGCTCGAACCGAAGCACCGGCCGAACGCGCATATGGAAGACATCCGGAAGATACTGGCGAACGGCAAGGAGCCGGCGGCGGTGACCCTGCATCTCGCCCAGGCCAAATGCCGCCTGTTCCCGGAAACGGATCCGCTTGAGATCTACAAGGAATACGGGATCGGTGAGGAATACGGCTGAACGCCCCGCACGGGGCCGCTTGCTTCAATGAATGCGATTTGAAGGTGGTGCGCTCGGAGGGACTCGAACCCCCACGGTGTTACCCACTGCCACCTCAAGGCAGCGCGTCTACCAGTTCCGCCACGAGCGCTAGGAGATTCCGGCCTGAGGTCTTAAGGCCAGCCGGATCAGCGGCCGCCGATCTAACAAATCCATCAGGGGGATACAAGCCTGCAAAGGCCCTGAATTCCACAGGCTTGGCAGGAAAGTTTGCGCCCCCCGCCCGGATCGGCCCTATCGGGTACCCAGGCCCCTAGCGCGTGCCGGGCGCGCGCGGCAGCATCTGCTTGACCTCGACCGCGATCCGGTTGCGGTCGACCAGCACGACGCCGGAGGCCACCGGCAAATTGTTGGCCAAAACCTTGACCTCGTCGGCCTCGGTTGCGTCCAGCTCGATGATGGCGCCGCGGGAAAGACGTAATACTTGATGGATCGGCATGGTGGTCGTCCCGAGGACGACCGTGAGATCCACGGTGACTTTATCGAGAGTGGGCACTGTCAGACCGCCGCAACTTGGGACTTGGCATTTGCGCCTGCGATCATCACCACGTTATGGTTAGCCAATGGTTAATTCGCCTCAAAACCCCCGCCAAGAGCTCGATCTGACGTCGTTTTCCGCCTCGGCCGGCCAGCCCGTGGAGTGGCGGATTTCGGACACGCCCGTGCCCTATCCGGAGGCGGTTGCCGCCATGGAGGCGCGAGTCGCAGCGATCGCCGCGGACGAAGCCCCTGAGCTGGTCTGGCTGCTGGAACACCCACCGCTTTATACGTCCGGCACGTCTGGCAAGGCCTCCGACCTGCTCGATCCCCGCTTCCCGACCTTCGCCACCGGACGCGGCGGCCAGCTCACCTATCACGGCCCCGGTCAGCGGGTGGCCTATGTCATGCTCGACCTGAAGCGTCGCCGGCCGGACGTCCGGGCCTATGTCGCGAGCCTGGAGGAATTGATCCTGCGCACCCTTGCCGCCTTCAACGTCCGCGGCGAGCGGCGCGAGGACCGGGTCGGCGTCTGGGTGAAGCGGCCCGACAAGGGGCCAGAGCATGAGGACAAGATCGCAGCGATCGGCGTGCGGCTGAAGCGCTGGGTGTCGTTCCACGGCATCGCGATCAATATCGAGCCGGAGCTTTCGCATTTCGCCGGCATCGTGCCCTGCGGCGTCGCCGATCCCCGCTACGGCGTCACCTCGCTGGTCGATCTCGGCCAGCTCGTGACGATGGCCGATGTCGACATCGCGCTCCGACAGGCGTTTGAAGAATTGTTCGGGCCGACCCGCGCGCTGGTGGCGGAAGCGGCTGTCTAGCGCTTTTCCTGTAGAGCGTCTGTCGTCCTGATTCTCCGCAAGCGGGAATCAGCTATGCTTGATCCCGGTGCCGCCCACGCCTCCCCCCTCCGCCGGGAAAGTACAGATCATGCCGGGCGAATTGATCAATGGGCCGACTGTTCGAGCGCCAGGCATAAGGAGGGATTGCGCTTCAGCTCGCAATGGGAGGTTCTCTCGATGAGATTGTCTGCGCCGATCTATCATCTGAAGCGCAAGGCGAAGCGCCTGTCGCGCGAGGCAGGCATTCCGCTACACGACGCGCTTGACCGCGTCGCCGCGACGGAAGGGTTTTCCGCCTGGAGCCTACTCGCGGCGAAAACTGCCGCTGTGACGCCGGCCAATCGGCTGTTTCCGCAATTCCGGCCGGGTGACCTGGTGCTGGTCGGGGCGCGCCCAGGTCAGGGCAAGACGCTGATGAGCCTCGAACTTGCCGTGGAGGCCATGCGGTCGGGCCATCGCGCTGCGTTCTTCTCGCTCGAATATACCGAGAGAGATGTCCTGGATCGCCTGCGCGCGATCGGCGTGGACCCGGTGCAGTTCGATAAACTGTTCGACGTCGACTGCTCCGATGTCATCAACGCCGATTACGTCGTCAAGCGAATGGCTGCAGTGCCCCGCGGCACGTTGGTCGTGATCGACTATCTGCAACTGCTCGACCAGAGGCGGGAAAATCCTGACCTGACCGTTCAGGTGCGCGCGCTGAAATCGTTCGCACGCGACAGGGGGCTGATCGTCGTCTTCATATCGCAGATCGACCGCTCCTATGATCCGTCGATCAAGCCCTGCCCCGATCTCGATGATGTCAGGCTGCCAAACCCGCTGGACCTAAAGCTGTTCGACAAGACGTGTTTCCTGAACGAGGCGGAAGTTCAGTTCCGCGCGGCGAGCTAACGCTCCGCCGCAACCGGTTCGGTCGCGGGTGACATTGTTCACCCGCGGCCTCCGGCGTTACGTCGCCTTGAGCGAAACATCGAGCTTCCCGGCGATGTAGCGGCGCTCCTGAGTGAGGCCGCCGAAGCCATAGGCGTCCCCCTTGACCTCGTCGACATGCAGGTAGGTCTCGGGGTGCAGCGGGCCCAAAATCTCGGACATGCGCTTGAACATCGCAGCGAGATAAGCCGCCTTCTCGTCCTTGGTGTTGGTGCCTTCGGTGACGTGGATGTCGATCCAGTAGCTGGCGAGCTTCTGTTCGGCGAGCGACTTGCCGCCGGCGAACCAGTCGCTCGCCTCGACCGACTTCACGATGATGGCGGTGACCTTGGGATCCTTGTGCAGGATTTCTGCGGTGAGTTCGGACACGGCGTTCGCGATGTCGGCCTTCAGCGAGGGCGATTGGCGCGCGCTGGTGTAGGACACGGTGATCAGGGGCATGGTCGTTCTCCCAAAATGTCGCGCGGGGTTCGCGCGGTGTTGGTGAGAAGCTAGACCTTCGATCGTCATTTTGGTATGTTATCTCTGTTGATATCAGTGATAACAGTTCATGATGAAACTCATGCTCAACATCGCCACCGTCCAGGCCTTCCTGCTGGTCGCCGACCTCCAGAGCTTTACGCGCGCCGCCGAAGCGCTCGGCACGACGCAGGCCGCCGTCAGCCTCAAGCTGCAACGACTGGAGACGCTACTCGGAAAGCGTCTCGTCGAGCGCTCGCCGCGCGCGGTCCGCCTCACCGCCGACGGCGCAGCATTCCTCGATCGCGCCCGCGCGCTGATCGACGCGCATGACCGCGCGCTATCGGGCGAGGCACCGGCCGCACAGTCGCTCTCGCTCGGCATCTCCGATCACGCCGCTGGCCCCGAACTGGTGCCGCTGCTCGAACGCCTGCACGCAATGTCCTCGAACCTCACCCTCGCCGTCACCATCGGCTTCTCGCGCGAGATGCAGGATGCCTATGACGCGGGCCGGCTCGATGCGGTGGTGGTCCGGCAGGAAGGCAGCCGCCGCCGCGGCGAAAAGCTCGCCGAGGATGAGTTCGGCTGGTTCGCGTCACGACGCTTCGCCCTGTCGAAGGGTGAGCCGCTGCCGCTCGCGACACTCGCCCCGCCCTGCGGGGTCCGGGCCATCGCCGTACGCGCGCTAGACAAGGCTGGCATCACCTGGCGCGAGCGTTTCGTGGGCGGCGGCGTCACAGCGGTGGTCGCCGCTGCGCTTGCCGGGCTCGCGATCGCACCGCTGGCGCGGCGGATCGCACCTCCCGGACTGGTCGACATCGGACCTGCCCACAAGCTGCCAAAGCTCGGCAGCTCGAAGGTGATGCTGCATTCCAAGGTCGGCGATCCCGCCAAGCTCGCGGCATTGCGGGCGGTTGCCGCGACATTCCGGAGCGTGGCGACGGCTTGACCGGGGCGCCCATCTTCGCAAAAACGCTTTGGACGTCCGAGGCTTGCATATTTGTCCACGGAATTTGCCTAAAAACGTCTCACGGACGGGAACGAAACGATCCCATGGACGTTTGCCACCGTCGAGGCGGGGTCCTGGAATGGCGAAAAACTTCAGTCAGCAGAGAGACTTGTTCGAAAGCGAGCGCAGTTTCCGGCTGCTGGTTGAAGGAGTTGCCGACTACGCCCTCTATATGCTCGACCCCAGCGGGATCATCACCAGCTGGAACATCGGCGGCGAACGCATCAAGGGCTATTCGCCCGCCGAGATCCTCGGGCAGCACTTTTCCCGCTTCTACACCGAGACCGACCGCGCCAACGGCAAGCCCGCACGGGCACTCGGCATTGCGCGGGAAAAGGGCCGCTACGAGGAGGAAGGCTGGCGTGTCCGCAAGGACGGCACGTTCTTCTGGGCCAGCGTCGTGATCGATCCGATCTACGAGGGTGGCGAGCTGGTCGGCTTCGCCAAGATCACGCGCGACATCACCGAACGCCGCAATGCCCAGCTCAAGCTCGAAGCCATGCAGCAGCAGCTCGCCGAGTCGCAGAAGTTCGATGCACTCGGACAACTCACAGGCGGGGTCGCCCACGACTTCAACAATCTGTTGATGATCATCAGCGGCAGCCTGCATATCCTGAAGAGGAGCGCCGCCGACGACGACAAGCTCGAGCGCGCCATGTCCGCGATCGAGACTGCGACCAAGCGCGGCGCCGCGCTGACCAACCAGCTCCTCACCTTCGCGCGGCGACAGAGCGTCAACCCGCAGGCGATCGACCTTGCCTCGCGCATCGCTTCGATCCGCGAGGTGCTCGACGCCGGCGTCGGCAGTTCCGTACGTCTCGCCCTCGACATCGAGCCCGACGCCTGGCCGATCACCGCCGATGTCTCCGAGCTCGAGACCGCGCTGCTCAATCTCGTCATCAACGCCCGCGATGCGATGCCGGACGGCGGCACGGTGACGATCGGGGCGCGCAACACCGTGCTCGACGAGCCGCCTCTCGCCGGCGACTTCCTCGCGATCAGCATTGCCGATACCGGGCTTGGCATTCCCGGCGACGTCCTCGACAAGATCTTCGAGCCGTTCTTCACGACCAAGCCGATCGGCAAAGGCACCGGCCTCGGCCTCTCCCAGGTGCACGGCTTCGCCCACCAGGCCGGCGGCACGATCAAGGTCACAAGCGAGCTCGGCAAGGGCACGACCTTCACCATCCTCCTGCCGCGCGGAGAAGACGCGCCAGCACGCGAGACGACGAGAGAAACGCCGTTCCGCGGCAGCGGCACGGTGCTGCTCGTCGAGGACAATCCCGACGTTGCCCTCGTCAGCATCGGTCTTCTGGAGCAGCTCGGCTACCACGTGCGGCGCGTCGCCGATGCCGAGGCGGCATTGCGCGAGATCGAGATGAACGGCGTCGACCTCGTATTCTCGGACATCATCATGCCCGGCAAGATGGACGGCCTCAGCCTCGCCCATCATCTGCGCCAGATCCGTCCGGGTCTGCCAATCCTGCTCGCCACCGGCTACAGCGACGTCGCCGCCGGCGTGCGTGGCGATTTCCCGATCCTGCGCAAGCCGTACGAGATCCACGAGCTGAGCGAGGCCATCGCCAAGCTGCCGCGGTAAAGCCGACTATACCGTCGGCAAGACCGAGAACGCTTCCCCTGCCCTTCGCAAATTCAGCTCGTCCAGGCTGGCGGTCTCGCTGGTGACGCTGTCCACGCGCGAGGACGGCGGGCCGTGCCGGCACAACGCGACCATGTCGGCAACATGCTTCGGCGTTCCCGCGAACAGAGCTTCCACGCTGCCGTCGCGGCGGTTGCGGACCCAGCCTTCCAGACCACTCGTTATCGCCTGGTACTCGACCCAGGCACGATAGCCGACGCCCTGCACGCGACCGCGGATCATGACCTGGAGGATCGCCTGGCTCATTTTTTCAGTCCGAGGACATCGGCACTTCGCGCCTTCGTCTCGACCTCACGCGTGACACGGGCGGTCAACTCGGATGATGCGAGGTTTTTGAGGTTTTTCGGCGGCGTGCCCTCGCGCAACGCCTTTTGCGTCTCGTAGACCGCCTGCGTTGCAGCCGCGATCGGCGCGTGGCCCTGAAGCGCGATGCGCACGCGCTGGCTCGCGAGATAGTCGATCGCGTTCAATTCGTCCGGTGCGCCGCCGAGCACGATCGGCAGATGCGTGGCGGCTGCGATTGCCTCGAGCTCGGCACGCGACTTGATGCCGGTGAAGAACAGCGCATCGACACCGGTGGCTTCATAGGCCTGCGCGCGGCGGATCGCATCCTCGATGGAGGTGATGGAGGCCGCGCCGGTGCGGCCCATGATGACGAGCGAAGGATCGCCGCGGCCGTCGAGCGCCGCCTTCATCTTGCCGACGCCCTCCTCCAGCGAAATCAGCTGCACCTTTGCTTCGCCGAAGGCAGCCGGCAGCAGCGTGTCCTCGATGGTGAGACCGGCGGCGCCCGCCGTTTCCAGCTCCTGCACCGTGCGACGAACGTTGAGCGCATTGCCATAGCCGTGATCGGCATCGACCAGCACGGGGAGCGCCGCTGCGCGCGACATCCGCCGCATCTGTTCGGCGAGCTCCGTGAGCGTGATCAGCGTGATATCGGGATCGCCGAGCACTGCAAGTGAAGCGACAGAACCGCCGAACATGCCGAGCGGAAAGCCGAGATCCTCCGCGATGCGGATCGAAATGGCATCGTAGACGGAGCCGGGATGGACGCAGGCCGACCCCGACAGGATCGATCGCAATTTCTCGCGGCGGGAACGAAAGGCCATGGTTGCCTCACTCTAAATCCTCATCCTGAGGAGCGCGCTCTTGCGCGCGTCTCGAAGGATGAAGGCCCGGCTGGTGGCCTCGCCCTTCGAGACGCCGCGCACGCGCGGCTCCTCAGGGTGAGGGTCGACTGTTGTACGCTCGAGCCCTTACGCAAACTCCAAAATCAGCGCGTCCACCGCGAGCGTTGCGCCGGCGCTGGCGTGGATCTTCTTCACCGTGCCGTCCTGCTCGGCGCGAAGCACGTTCTGCATCTTCATGGCTTCGACGACCGCGAGGGTCTCGCCGGCCTTGACCTCCTGCCCTTCGGTCACCGCGATCGAGACCACGAGGCCGGGCATCGGACAGAGCAGCTTCTTGCCGGTGTCGGAGGCCGTCGTCACCGGCATCAGCCGCGCGGATGCTGCTTCCGCTTCGGTCCAGACATAGACCGGCACCTCGACGCCCTGGTGCGCGAGACGGATGCCGTTGGCAATGGGCCGCGTCTGCACGGCGACGAACTGGCCGTCGATCGTGCCCTGCCAGACCGGATCACCCGGCTTCCAGGACGACTGCAGCAGATGCGCGTTCCCCGCCTTGCCCTCGGCATCGACGAAGCGCACCGCGATCGCATTGCCCTCGCGCGCGACCTCGAGCAAAATCTCCTGACGGTCGAGCCAGACCGCGCGCCGGCGCTCGCGCTGCACGATGCGACCGCCCATCTGGCCTGAAATCTGCCGCTTGCGCTCACCGAGCACGTGATCGATGGCGGCGCCAACCGCTGCGATCCGCCGCGCGACCTCGCCTTCCGGCACGCGCACCGCAAAGCCCTTAGGGAATTCCTCGGCGATGAAGCCGGTCGAGAGCCGGCCCTCGCGCCAGCGCGGATGATGCATCAGCGCCGACAGGAACGGGATGTTGTGACGGATGCCGTCGACATAAAACGAATCCAGCGCGGTGGCCTGCGCTTCGATCGCGGCGGCACGCGATGGCGCATGCGTAACGAGCTTGGCGATCATCGGATCGTAGTGGATCGAGATCTCGCCGCCCTCCTGCACGCCGGTGTCGTTGCGCACGGTGATGCCGTCCTGGCTCGCTTCCGCCGGCGGACGGTATTTTACCAGGCGCCCGATCGAGGGCAGGAAGTTGCGGAACGGGTCTTCGGCATAAAGGCGCGATTCCACCGCCCAGCCGGTGAGCGTGACATCCTTCTGCGCGATGGCGAGCTTCTCGCCGGCGGCGACGCGGATCATCTGCTCGACGAGGTCGATGCCGGTGACGAGTTCGGTGACGGGATGCTCGACCTGGAGGCGCGTGTTCATCTCCAGGAAGTAGAAGCTCTTGTCCTGGCCCGCGACGAACTCGACGGTGCCGGCGGAATCGTAGTTCACGGCCTTGGCCAGCGCGACCGCCTGCTCGCCCATTTTGCGGCGGGTGGCTTCGTCGAGCAGCGGCGACGGCGCCTCCTCGATGACCTTCTGGTTGCGGCGCTGGATCGAGCATTCGCGCTCGCCGAGATAGATGACGTTGCCGTGCTTGTCGCCCAGCACCTGGATCTCGATGTGGCGGGGATCGACGATGAACTTTTCGACGAAGACGCGGTCGTCACCGAACGAGGCCTTGGCCTCGGCCTTGGCGAGGTTGAAGCCTTCGGCAACCTCGGCCTTCGAATTCGCAATGCGCATGCCCTTGCCGCCACCGCCGGCGGAGGCCTTGATCATCACGGGATAGCCGATCTCATCGGCGATCCGGACCGCGTGCTTGTCGTCCTCGATGACGCCGAGATAACCCGGCACGGTCGAGACTTTTGCCTTGGCGGCGGCCTTCTTGGATTCGATCTTGTCGCCCATCGCGGCGATCGCGCCGGGGTTCGGGCCGATGAAGACGATGCCGGCCGCTTCCAGCGCGCGCGGAAATGCCTCACGCTCGGACAGGAAGCCGTAGCCGGGATGCACGGCCTCTGCGCCGGTCTTGCGGCATGCCTCCACGATTTTCTCGATCACCAGATAGCTCTCGGCGGCCGCAGGCGGACCGATCAGGACGGCCTCATCGGCCATCTCGACATGGAGGGCATCGCGGTCGGCCTCGGAATAGACCGCAACCGTCTGAATTCCCATGCGGCGAGCGGTCTTGATGACCCGGCAGGCGATTTCGCCGCGATTGGCGATCAGAATGCGTTTGAACATGCTTCTCTTGAGTCTCGACCTTGGGCGGGACCCTTCCCTGGCCGTTGGGGCCTATGGGGGACGGGCCGTGTGGCTCCCGTGGTACATCAAAATGGGCGGGAGGCAACGGTCTAAATCCGGGCCCTCTTGGCGTACCAGCGCAAGACCGAAACCGACTTGGCCTGCCCTTGGATGGCCTACGGCCCCCCGGCCGTGGCCACGTCCCGGACCAGGCCATGAATGAAGCCGAGTTTGGCGACCACCGCCGGCGACGGGATGAAGGGATAGAGGTCGCGCAGTCCCATGGCACGGTTGACGCTGTTCATGGCGAAGGTGAAGGGCAGCCATGCGTTGACGAGCGCCTCGACATCTCTTGCCTCGTAGGGGTTGAAACGGATGCGCGCCGTCAACTCCCCGTCGCGATCGACCTTGGGCCGCACCTCCATGCCGAACTCGGCGGCCATCTCCAGGGTGTCGACAATGTGGAGATAGTGCGCCCAGGTCTCGGCGAAGTCCTCCCAGGGGTGTGTCGTGGCGTAGGCCGAAACGTAGTTCTGCTGCCAGTCCGGGGGGGCGCCTTCGGCATAGTGGCGCTGCAGGGCCTGGCCGTAATCGGTCGAATCGTCGCCGAATACCGCGCGGCATTCATCCAGCCTGCCGCCATCCCGGACCAGCGCGTCCCAGAAATAGTGTCCGACCTCGTGGCGGAAATGTCCGAGCAGCGTCCGGTAGGGTTCGCCCATCTCCAGCCTGCGCCGCTCGCGCTCGATATCGTTCGCCTCGGTGAGCGCGATCGTGATCAGGCCATTGTCATGGCCGGTCGTGACCTTCTGCCCACTGTTCGGATCGTCGGCGAGGAAGTTGAAGATCAGCCCATGCTCGGGATTTTCCTGCCGGGTCTGGAGCGGCAGCTTCCAGCAGATCAGCGAATAGAACAGCCGGTGTTTTGCCATCTCCAGTTCGCGCCAGCCGGCGAGTTGCGCGGGATCTGAGAGGTCCGGCACGATGCCGTTGTGGCGGCAGGCGCGGCAATAGCCGGCGCTATCGCCAACATCAGTCAGCCAATTGCAGGCGTCGTACTCGGCATTCCGGCACGGCATCCGCCCGTTGCCCTTGTCGACGAGCGTGGTCCAGGCCTCCCCGTCGGGCTCGATCGCCGACATCGTCTCCTTCTCCGGCAGGAAGGCGACCCGGTGGCCGCAGCGCTCGCAGGAGCGGTTCTCAAAATACAGGACGTTGCCGCAGGCCTGGCAGACAAAGAGCTTCAAGATTTAGCCTCTTCGGAAAGGGAGTTTTGTCAGCGAGAGTTGTGACGCCCCGCAAAGACGCATCCGCAGGGCTGATCGTTCCAATCTTCGGAACAAATTGCCAGGCCGATCGTTGGCTGGGCGGACTGCGTTCAGGCAGGCCGCGGCCCCTTCCCGACAGTCTTTCCCGTCGAAACAATGGCCATCACGCTCGGTCTGTGTGAATATCGGTCCGGCATGTGCGCTCCCGCATGACAACGGCCGACGCCTTGAACGATCCTTCGCCCGAGACCACCGCCGCCGAACGGCTGCGCCAGCACCTCGATCAAATCGCGCGCGAGCGCGACAACGCCTATCGCGCGCTCCAGGAGCGCGAGGCGGAGCTGGCGCGCATCCAACGTATCGGCAAGGTCGGCGGCGTCGAGGTCGACTTCCGCGAAGGCTTCAGGAACCGCCGCTCGCCGGAATATTTGATGATCCACGGCCTGCCCGCTGAGGCCGCCAGCGAATCGCATGAGGACTGGGTCAATCGCATCCATCCCGAGGACCGCGACGCGACCGTCAAACATTTCATCGATGCGCTCGCCGGGACCAGCGAAGACTACGCAGCCGAATACCGCATCATCCGCCCCAGCGACGGCGAGACCCGCTGGATTCGCGTCGTTGCCAAGATCGAGCGCAATACCGACGGCCGCGCAATGCGGCTCGTCGGCGCCCATATCGACGTCACCGACCAGATGCTGGTCCGCGAGACCTTGCGCGAAAGCGAGGCGCGCTTTCGGCTGATTGCCGATAGTGCGCCGGTGCCGATCTGGGTGACCAAGCTCGACCGCACGCGGTCCTTCGCCAACCAGGCCTATGTCGATTTCGTTGGCCTCCCCTACGAGGAAGCCATCGCCTTCGACTGGCGCAAGGTGCTGCATCCGGACGACCTGCCGCATGTGCTGCAGCAATCCGTCCAGGGTGAAGCGTCGCTCAAGCCGTTCGTGCTGGAAGCGCGCTACAAAAACGCCAAGGGCGAGTGGCGCTGGCTGCGCTCGGAATCCCAGCCGCGCTGGGATCCGACCGGCAAGCATATCGGCTTCATCGGCGTCGCCCACGACATCACCGTCGCCAAGCAGGCCGAGGTCGAGCTCAGGCAGCTCAACGAAACTCTGGAAGAACGGATCGCCGAACGCACCGCCGAGCTCGAATCCAACGAGGCGCGGCTGCGCGCGATCCTGGAGACCAGCAACCAGTATCAGGGTCTGCTCAATCTCAAGGGCGAGCTGCTTTACGCCAACAATACCGCGCTCGACGGCATCCACGCCGAGGCGCGCGACGTCGCCGGCATGCCGTTCTGGGACACGCCGTGGTTCAGCGGCACAGAGGGCATGACCGCCGTCGTCCGCAAGGCCTTCGACGCCGCGCTGAGGGGCGAAGCGGTGCGGATGGAGATGCGGCTGCGCCTTCCCATCGGCGAGCGCGATTTCGAATTCGGCATGCGGCCCGTGCTCGACCGCCACGGCAGCATCACGGGCGCGGTGCCCGAGGCCGTCGACATCACCGAGCGCCGCCGCGGCGAGGAAGCGCTGCGCCAATCGCAGAAGATGGAGGCGATCGGTCAGCTCACCGGTGGCGTCGCGCACGACTTCAACAATTTGCTCACCATCATCCGCTCGGCCACCGACTTCCTGCGCCGGCGCGAGCTACCGGAGGAGCGCCGCCGCCGCTATGTCGATGCCATCTCCGACACGGTCGAACGCGCCTCCAAGCTGACCGCGCAGCTTCTGGCCTTTGCGCGCCGGCAGCCCCTGAAACCACAGATCTTCAATGTCGGAACTCAGGTCGAGGGCGTGGCGCAGCTGGTCCGGCCGCTGGTTGGCGGCAGCATCGAGATCCGTGTCGAGGTGCGCGATGCGGACTGCTTCACGGTGGCCGACATCGCGCAATTCGAGACCGCGATGATCAACCTCGCCATCAACGCCCGCGACGCCATGAACGGCGCAGGTCGCCTCACGATTGCGGTCCGGAAAGTCCAGAGCATTCCGAGCCTCCGCGCGCAATCGGCGCGCAGCGGCGACTATGTCGCCATTTCGGTCGCGGACACCGGCAGCGGCATCGCGCCCGAAAACATCGACGCCATCTTCGAGCCGTTCTTCACGACCAAGGAGGTCGGCAAAGGCACGGGGCTGGGCCTGAGCCAGGCGTTTGGCTTCGCAAAACAGTCCGAGGGCGACATCGCGGTGACGAGCACGCAAGGCGAAGGCGCAACCTTCACCATCTATCTGCCGCAGGCGCAGAGCCCGACCGCCGAGAAGGAAGCCGCAGCGCTGGCCCACGAGGGCGCAGCCACCGGGCGCGGCTATCGCGTGCTGGTGGTCGAGGACAACGACGATGTCGGCCAGTTCTCGACCGAACTCCTGGAAGATCTCGGCTATGTCGTCCGCCGCGTCGCCAACGCCAATGCGGCGCTGGCAATCCTCGGCGAGGACGAATTTGCCGTCGACCTCGTCTTCTCCGACGTCATCATGCCCGGCATAAACGGCGTCGAGCTCGCCGGCATCATTCGCGAGCGCTATCCCGGCCTGCCCGTCGTCCTCACCAGCGGCTACAGCAACGTGCTCGCCGAAAACGCCCATCGCGGGTTCGAGCTGATCCAGAAGCCATATTCGGTGGAGTCGCTCTCGCGCATCCTGCGCAAGGCGATCACGGAGAAGCTTTCGATGGCACGGTGAATCTGATGGGCGTAAAAGTTGCTCCAAATTCCGTCATTGCGAGCCAACGGGTCCGCGCGAAGCGCGGCCCGATGACAGGCTCCGCGAAGCAATCCAGTGTCTTGCTGCGGAGACGGTCTGGATTGCTCACATGGGGATTTGGTGTGTCAAGGTGTTTGGTCAGCTCTTTGTTCGATTGCAGGCCAGCTCTTCGCCCCGACCGTGGGACCTATCGGATGGCGCGCGCAGGTCGGGTCAA
>JAEWFG010000072.1 GCA_023388935.1 Pseudomonadota bacterium
CGCCTGGGATGTGCTGCGCACCATGACGCCGAGCGAATACACGCGCTTCCGTTCCAAGCTCGGCCAGTCCTCAGGCTTCCAGTCGCGGCAATACCGGCTGATCGAATATCTGCTTGGCAACCGCAACCACGCCATGCTGAAGCCGCACGCGCACGACGCCGAGACGACGAAGCTGCTGGAGGCCGAGCTTGCGACGCCAAGTCTCTATGACGAAGTGCTGCGGCTCGCCGACCGCAACGGGCTCAAGATGCCTGCGGCCGTGCTGGCGCGCGATGTTCGTGAGACCCATAGTCTTAACGAGGGCGTGCTGCAGGCTTGGCGTATCGTCTACGAGGCGCCGGAGACGCACTGGATGCTGTACGAGCTCGCGGAGAAGATGGTTGATTTCGAGGACTATTTCCGCCGCTGGCGTTTCAACCACGTGACCACGGTCGAGCGCGTCATCGGCTTCAAGCGCGGCACGGGCGGCACCGGCGGCGTCAGCTATCTCAAGCGCATGCTGGAGGTCGAGCTGTTCCCCGAACTCTGGCGCGTTCGTACGATTCTCTAGAGAATGCCCATGAGCAAGCTTCGCGTCTACGACGACACCAGGGCGCTGTTCCATCTGCCTGACGGCGTGATCTATCTCGACGGCAATTCGCTCGGTGCGCTGCCGCGTGGCGTTGCCGAGCGCGTCAACCACGTTATCACCGCCGAGTGGGGCAATGAACTGATCCGCGCCTGGAACACTTCGGGATGGTATGCCCAGCCGCGCCACGTCGGCGACCGCATTGGGCGACTGATCGGTGCGGAAGCCGGCTCCGTGATGGTCGGAGACACGCTATCGCTCAAAGTCTATCAGGCCCTTGCCGCCGCGCTCGACATGAACGCATCGCTCAGGATCGTCCTGTCGGACACCGGCAATTTTCCGACCGATCTTTACATGGCCGAGGGCCTGATCGCCACGCTCGGGCGCGGCCATCAATTGCGCCTGGTGGCGCCTGAGGGGATCGAGGCTGCGTTGTCGGAGGAGATCGCGGTGCTCTACATCACCGAGGTCGACTACCGCACGGGCCGCCGTCACGACATGGCGAAGCTGACTGCAAAGGCGCATGCGCTCGGCATTGTCACGGTCTGGGATCTCGCGCATTCGGCCGGCGCACTCCCGGTTGATCTCGCCGGCAGCGGTGCCGATTTCGCCGCCGGCTGCACCTATAAATATCTCAACGCCGGCCCGGGCGCGCCGGCCTTCCTCTACGTCGCGCCGTGCCACGCCGATAGCGTGCGCGCTGCGCTGTCGGGGTGGATGGGCCATGCAAAGCCGTTCGCGTTCGAGCTTGCCTATGTTGCGGCCGGCGGCATCGAGCGCATGCGCGTCGGTACGCCGCCGGTGCTGGCGATGGCTGCGCTGGAGGCTTCGCTCGACATCTGGGATCGGATCGACATTCGCGAGGTCCGCGCTCGCTCGCTGGCGCTCGGCGATCTCCTGATCGCTGAGGTCGAGCGACGCTGCCCATCTCTGAAGCTGGTGACGCCCCGCGCGCATGAGCGCCGCGGCTCGCAAGTCTCCTTCGCCTTCGACGGCGGCTATGCCGCCATGCAGGCCTTGATCGCCCGTGGGGTGATCGGCGACTTTCGCGCGCCTGACATCATGAGATTCGGGATCACGCCGCTGTACATCGGCGAGCGCGAGATCGTCCGGGCGGCGGAGATCATCGAGGAGGTGATCGCAGGCGAGGTGTGGCGGCGGGCAGAGTATCAGGTCGTCAATGCGGTGACGTGAGTGAGGTATGTCGTGCCCCGGACGCAGCGCAGCGCTTCTTAGCGGTGCGCTGCAGAGCCGGGGCCCACGCCCCACTGAACTTCGTATCGAGATGGGTCCCGGCTCAGCGCAGCAACGCCGTCAGCGCGTTCACGCGCGTCTTCGACGCGCTATGCGCGTTGCAGCGCGTCCGGGACACGAGAGTGTCAGTGCTCAGCCTATTTGCACTCACCCCACAACGCCGTCACGATCGCATCGAGCCCGTCTGTCAGTGCCGCGGGGCCCGGCTGCAGGATGATCGGCGACTTGATCTCGACGATGCGGTTGTCGCGTACCGCTGGAATCTCGTTCCAGCCGTCGCGCTGCTTGATGCGGGCAGGGACGACTTTCTTGCCGCACCACGAAGCGAGGATGATGTCGGGGGCTGCCTCACGCACCGCGTCGGGCGAGACGATGCGATCCTTCGCGGCCTGCCGATGACAGAGGTCCGGAAAGATATCCTCACCTCCGGCGATCTCGATCAGCTCGGACACCCAGCCGATGCCCGAGATCAACGGATCGTCCCACTCCTCGAAATAGACTTTTGGACGGGGCGAGGGGCGGGGCGTTGCAGTGATCGCGGCGAGGCGCCGTTCGAAGTCTCGCGCAAGTTCCTCCGCGCGCGATGCCGCGCCGACCAGCGCGCCCAGCGTGCGGATCATCACCAAAATCCCGGCGACGTCACGCTGGTTGAAGACGTGGACGTTGATGCCGATCCGTACCAGATCGGCGGTGATGCCGGCCTGGAGATCGGAGAACGCCAGCACGAGGTCGGGTTCCAATGCCGTGATCTTCGGTATGTCCGCCGAAACGAAGGCCGACACCCGCGGCTTCTCGCGCCGCACTTGCGGCGGGCGGACGGCGTAGCCGGACACGCCGACAATGCGATCCTGCTCACCGAGCAAATAGAGCGTTTCGACCGTCTCTTCGGTCAGGCAGACAATGCGGCGAGGAGGGAAGTGGCGCATGGGACAAGCATATGCGCAAATGGGAGCACCGATGTCAGCACCGCTATTACCTCGGACGTCATTGCTTTGCCCCGCGAAGCAATTCACGCTGAGAGAACAAGGAATTGGGAGAAGATGCGATGACGCCGCTCGAGAAACTTAAAGCGATGAAGATGCCCTTCGCCGAGCTCAAGGGCGTCCAGTTCGTGGAGGCCGAGCAGGACCGCGTGGTGGCTCGGATGACGGTCCGGGCCGATCTCTGCACGCTTCACCACACCATCCATGGCGGGGCGATAATGGCGCTCGCCGATTCCGTCGGGGCCGCGGCGACCGTGATCAACCTGCCGGAGGATGCCAAGGGCACGACCACGCTCGAGAGCAAGACCAACTTCATCGGCGGAGCCAAGGAGGGAACCACCATCATTGCCACCGCCACCCCCGTCCATCGGGGCCGGCGCACCCAGGTCTGGACGACTCGGCTGGAAACGGAGGACGGCAAGCTGGTCGCCGTGGTCACCCAGACCCAGCTTGTCCTCGTATGAATACGGGGCCTTGATTTTGTTAACGAATTAGTCGCCTCAGGTGCCAACTTGGGAGGGGCTCGTCTTGAAAGATGTGCTGCGGTGCACAATATTGGAGGCCTAGGGATTCGAACGCCTCCTTGAGGGACACCAAGAGGAGTTCTGACGTGGCACTTAAAGAGACCGTCCGCACCGCTCCAGGCTATGTGCGGACTTTGATCCAGCAGGAAGAATTGCCGCTCCTGCGCGATCACCTGCTCAGGCTTGATGCCGAAAGCCGGCACGACCGTTTCAACGGCTTTCTCGACGACAGCTTTATCGAGCGTTACGCCGCCCGTTGCGCCGAGGATGGCACCGTGATCGTTGGCTATATCGTCGACGGCGTGGTCCGCGGCGCGGCTGAACTGCATCCAGCGGAAGATGATTCGTTGCCCGAGGTCGCCTTCAGCGTCGAAGCGTCGGCGCGCCGCCAAGGCGTCGGCAGCGCTCTGTTCCGCCGCCTGATCGCGGAAGCGCGCTGGAAGGGCTATAAGCGCCTGCGCATCACTACGGGCGCCGAAAATCACGCCATGCGGGCGCTCGCCAGGAAGTTCGGCGCGCACCTCGCTTTCCGCCACGGCGAATCAACCGGTACGATGGATATCGCCAAGACGCCCGAAGCTGAGCTCGCTGATCTCGCAGCCGCGCCGTTCACGGCCGGTCGTGCCTTGCTCAGCTTCAACTCGACCTGCTGGAAGCTGATCTCGAGCATGTACGGCAATCGCGCCGCCTAGCTAATGCAGAAAGGCCCGACATCGCTACCGGGCCTTTCTTTTGCTCTTGAGCGCTGCACGCTCAGACTCAGAAGTCCATACCCCCCATGCCGCCGCCCGGGGGCATGCCGGCCGCGGGCGCGGCCTTTTTCGGCAGCTCGGCGACCATGGCTTCGGTGGTGATCAGGAGCGCCGCAACGGAGGAGGCGTTCTGGACCGCGGTACGGACCACCTTGGTCGGGTCGATGATACCCTTGGACACCAGGTTGCCGTACTCGCCAGTCTGGGCGTCGAAGCCGTGGGCGTAGCTCTTGTTCTCCAGGATCTTGCCGACGATCACCGAGCCGTCTTCACCGGCGTTGATCGCGATCTGGCGGGCGGGCCAGGACAGCGCCTTGCGCACGATCTCGACGCCGGTCTTCTGGTCGTCGTTCTTGGTGCGCAGGCCCTTGAGGTGCTCGGAGGCACGGAGCAAGGCGACGCCGCCGCCCGGCAGGATGCCTTCCTCGACAGCCGCGCGGGTTGCATGCATCGCGTCATCAACGCGGTCCTTGCGCTCCTTCACCTCGATCTCGGTCGCACCGCCGACGCGGATCACCGCGACGCCGCCCGCGAGTTTGGCGAGGCGCTCCTGGAGCTTCTCACGGTCGTAGTCCGAGGTGGTCTCCTCGATCTGCGCCTTGATCTGGGCCACGCGCGCCTCGATGTCGGCCTTCTTGCCGG
>JAEWFG010000078.1 GCA_023388935.1 Pseudomonadota bacterium
CGGAATGACGGCGGAGAGCGCTCATCCTTTAAGCAACTGCACGTCGCAAAGCCGTCGCACAGGGAATAAGCAGGCGTCAGTTCTTTTCCTAAGGCCCTGATAGCACAGCAAATTCCCCCGCCGCTTGCGCCCGACCGCAATTGTACACAATGGCACGGCGCTTGCAGAACTCCTGGCAAAGAGAGTTCTCGCGGGGCCTTGAGTCATGTTGAACTCAACCAAGCCGACACTGGGCGTCATCAGCGCCGAGCCCGAGCCGATTAAGCTCGACTGGTCAAGCACCGCGCTTCTCATCATCGACATGCAGCGCGATTTCATGGAGCCCGGCGGCTTCGGCGAGACGCTCGGGAACGACGTCAGCCAGCTCGCGCGCGCGGTGAAGCCGATCGGTGCGGTGCTGAAAGCGGCGCGCGACATCGGCATGTTGGTGATTCACACCCGCGAGGGCCATCTGCCGGATCTCTCCGACGCGCCGCCGGCGAAAGTCGAGCGCGGCGCGCCGAGCTTGCGCATCGGCGATCCCGGTCCGATGGGCCGCATCCTGATCCGTGGCGAGGCCGGCCACGACATCATCCCCGAACTCTATCCGCTCGACAGCGAGGTCGTGATCGACAAGCCCGGCAAGGGCGCGTTCTACGCCACAGAGCTCACGGATGTGCTGGAGAAATACGGCATCGAGAATCTGCTGGTGTGCGGCGTCACCACCGAAGTGTGCGTCAACACCACCGTGCGCGAGGCCAATGACCGTGGCTATCGCTGCGTCGTCATCTCGGACGGGTGCGCATCCTACTTTCCCGAGTTTCACGAGATCGGCCTGAAGATGATCAAGGCCCAGGGCGGCATCTTCGGCTGGGTCGCGGACTCGGCCGCAGTTTTGGAGGCAATGAAGGCTTCGACCACATAAGGGTGATATCATGAGCGCATCGACGGGGACGACCGGCAAGTCCGCTTTTCAGCCGGCACTTTGGACATCGGGCGACTGGAACGCGTTCTTCGGCTTCGGCACCAACATCCTCGTCAACATGCTGGTGCTCACGGGCCTGCTGCGCTTCGTGCTGAAGATGCCGGACAGTCTCGTGTTCGGCCGCATCCTGCCCGCGCTCGGGCTGATGATGTGCCTTTCGACCTTCTACTACGCGTTTCTCGCTTATCGTCTCGCGAAGAAGACCGGTCGCAACGACGTCTGCGCGCTGCCATCCGGTGTCAGCGTGCCGCATATGTTCATCGTCACCTTCGTGATCATGTTGCCGATCACACTCAGGACCGGTGACCCGCTCAAGGGCTGGTCGGCCGGCCTCGTCTGGGTGTTCTTCCAGAGCTTTATCCTCATGATCGGCGGCTTCATTGCGCCTTTCATTCGAAAGATCACGCCACGCGCGGCGCTGCTCGGGACGCTCGCCGGCGTCTCCATCACCTTCATCGCGATGCGGCCGGCGCTGGAAATGTACATGACGCCGCAGATCGGTCTCGTCTGCTTCGCCATCATCCTGGTGAGCTGGTTCGGCGGGGTGAAATATCCGAAGGGGGTTCCTGCAGGCCTCGTCGCGATCGCGGCCGGCATGATCATCGCCTGGGGCTCGAACCTGTTCGGACTCGGTCTCGGCGGATTGAGTATCGCGGGCGTTGGAGCTGCCTTCGCCAATTTCGGCTTCTCGGTACCGATTCCTGCCGTGGGCTACGTCTTCTCCGGATTCGAATTCCTCGGCATCATCCTCGTCACTGCCGTTCCCTTCGGCATCTATGACCTCGTCGAGGCCATGGATAACGTCGAGAGCGCGGAAGCCGCGGGCGACCAATATCCGACCACGCGCGTCTTGACTGCCGACGGCGTCGTCAGCCTGATCGGCTGCCTGATGGGCAATCCCTTCATCAACGCGGTCTACATCGGCCATCCCGGCTGGAAGGCGATGGGCGGCCGCATTGGCTATTCGGCTGCGACCGGCATCATGGTGGTCGTGCTCGCATGGTTCGGCATCATCTCGGTACTGCTCGCGCTCGTTCCGGTCGTCGCGATCTCGCCGATCCTGCTCTACATCGGCATGCTCATCGGTGCGCAGGCGTTCCAGACCACGCCGGTCAAGCACGCGCCTGCGATCGTGCTGGCGTTGACGCCGCATCTGGCGGCCTGGGCCAAGCTCCAGATCGACACCATGCTGGCCTCGACCATGACGGCGGCGGCGACCGTCGGTGGCATGGCGGCCGACAAGTCCGACGCGGTCAAGGCCGCGGCGGTGGCCGCGCTGCCGCAGCAGGGCGTGTTCTATCACGGGCTCGAAGTGATGGGCGGAGGCTCCATCCTCAGCGGCCTCATCCTCGGCGCGATCGGTGTCTTCATCATCGAGCGCGATTTCGAGAAGGCATCAAGCTTCGCGCTGGTCGGTGCGGTGCTGACTTACTTCGGCTTTATGCACGGCGAAGCGGTCGGCATTGGCGGCGGCTTCGGCGTCACACCGCCGGTTGCCTTCGCCTATGCGGTGATGGCGGCCGGATTGTATGGTCTCAGCCGGCGCACCAGCGAGCACTACGCACCGCATCCGGAAATGTCGGCCGCGCCGGCGGAATAGCTATCCGCCCTTGACGGCACCCGCGGTGAGCCCGGCGACGATCTGCCGCTGGGCCAGCACCGTGAGCAGCAGCACCGGAAAGGTGACGATCAACGCGGCAGCCGCCAGCGGCCCCCAGCTCAATTGGTCGAACGAGATCATGTTGTAGACGGCGACTGGCAGGGTGCGCGTTTCGCGTCCCGCCAGCACGATGCCGAAGACAAAGTTGTTCCAGGAGAAGATCACGGCCAGGATGAAGGCGACCGCGATACCCGGCCTGGCGATCGGCAGCGCGACGTGACGGAACACCTGCCAGCGCGTGGCGCCGTCGATGAGTGCGGCTTCTTCCAATTCCATCGGCGTCGTCTCGAAATAGCCGATCATGATCCAGATCACGATCGGCACAGTCACTACGAGGTGGATGATGATCTGCGGCACCAGCGTGCCGAGTAATCCGAGCCACTGGAACAGCAGGAACAGCGGGATCAGGTAGGACAGGCCGGGCGTGATGCGGGCGATCAGGATCACGATCGCAGATTTGTGCGCGGCCATCCTCGCGATGCCGTAGCCGGCGGGGACGCCGACGAGCAACGCCAGCGCGGTCGCGCTGCCGGTCACGATAAGACTGTTGATGAAATAGGTCAGGAAGCGGTTGGAGGCGAGCACGTCGGCATAGTTCTTCCAGGCGAAATGCTCGGGGATGAACACCGGCGGGTAGGCGGCATTGTCGACCTCGAACTTGAGCGACAGCGAGGCCATCCAGAGGAAGAACAGGATCGCCGGGGACACGATGACGAACACCGCGAACCACAGGCCGATCCTGCTGATGATTTGCCTGGGGGTCATGCGCCGCTCGCGATCTCGGTCCACAGCATGCGCTGACGAGCATAAAGCATCACGGCCGCAAGCGCGACGATCAGCAGGAAGAACACCACGGCGATTGCCGAGCCGTAGCCGAGGTCATAATAAACGAACGCGACGCTGTAGAGGTAGAGGTTGATGGTCTCCGACGCCGAGCCCGGTCCGCCCTGCGTGATCGCGAAGATGATGTCGAAACTCTTCACCGCGTCGATCATGCGGATCATGCCGGCGATGAACAGGAACGGCATGATCAGCGGCAGGGTGATGAAGCGGAACACCTGCCAGAGACTTGCGCCGTCGATCTGTGCGCTTTCATAAGGTTCGGTCGGGATCGCGGCGAGGCCGCCGAGCACGATCAGCATCACCAGCGGCGTCCATTGCCAGGTCTCGACCAGCACCAAGGATGGGATCACGGTTGCCGGATGGAATACCCAGAGCTGTGCCGGAATGCCGACCAGCGACAGCAGATAGTTGAGCACGCCGAGCTGCGGGTGGAACATCATGGTCCAGACCAGCGCGATCGCGACGGGCGTCGCCATCATCGGCATGATGAAGACACCGCGCAGAAAGCCGCGGCCGGCGAATTTCTGATGAAACACCACGGCCGCGAACGTGCCGAACACGAGCGGCAGCAGCACGGAGAGCACGGTGTAGACCAGTGTATGTCCGACAGCTTCGGCAAAGCGGGGATCGGCCGTCAGCCGCAGATAGTTGGAGAACCCGACGAAGGTGGTCGGCGAGCCGACCTTCCACTCGTTCAGGCTCATCCAGATCGTGAACACCCACGGGAAGATGATAATCGCGAGCACGACGACCAGCGCCGGCACCACGAACGGCCAGTAGGACGGCGGCCGCAATTGCTGCTCCGGCGCGGTCTCGATCGGAGCCGCGGCGGGAGTCGATTGTGTCAACGCGCTCACGCCTTTTCGCTGCGCTCCAGGATCGGCCGAAACTGGTCGTGGGCCTTCTTCAGCTCTGCCGCGGGATCGGAGCCGGCGAGGGTCGCGGTGACAGCGGCACCGACGAGATCGCGGAATTCGGCGACCGGGATGATCACGGGCAGGCCGAGCTTGCTGATCTTGGCGGAATCGATCACCGACTGCAGCCACTCCTTGGGCATCTTCACGCCCTTCTGTACCTCGGCATCGTTCAGGATCGAGTTGCGGAACGGCACGCCGCCGCCGGCCTGCAACAGCCGAGCGCCTTGCGTCTT
>JAEWFG010000088.1 GCA_023388935.1 Pseudomonadota bacterium
CGGGCCGCCCCACCCCCACTCCGAGCCCAAATTCGTCCAACATTCGGATACGTCCTGTAAGCTCACCAAACTTGCTCAGTCTGTGCGCTCCATCCGGGCTACGGACTCTGGGTTGATGCTGGAAGCATGTACTGCAGACGCAGTCCTAATACGTGATCTTCGGCGGCAACTTCTTGGCCTTGGCGATGAGGTCGCCGACCGATTTCTCCGAGGGCAGGATGCGGACGAGCTTCCTCTTCTCGTTGGCGTCCCGCATGCTCTGGGCGAGCCTTGCCGGATTCCTGTAGGCGAGTTCGCGCACGGTGGTGACGCCGGCGGCGCGGACGAGGCCGACCTTGGCCCGGCCCATGCCGGGGATGCGCATGTAGTCGGAGACGTTGGCCCATTCCAGCAGTTGCTGCTCGCTGATGCCGGTCTTGGCGGAGAGTGCCTTGCGGCCCTTCACGGTGCTGGCCGCTTCGAGCAGCGCGTCGGTCGTGCGGATGCCTTGCGCCTTCAACTTGTTGGCGGCAAAGGCCGGCAGGCCCTCAATCTCGGAGATGGGATATGTCATGATGCTCAATATGAAATAATGAAATACGTGCTCAGGCGAACTGACTGAGGCCTGGC
This sequence comes from Pseudomonadota bacterium, assembly GCA_023388935.1. Classification (GTDB taxonomy): domain Bacteria; phylum Pseudomonadota; class Alphaproteobacteria; order Rhizobiales; family Xanthobacteraceae; genus Bradyrhizobium. The sequence continues at coordinate 610 of JAEWFG010000088.1, forward strand.
GTCCCCGCAATAATTTTGCCCATCTGATCAGCTCCGATTTTGTCTCGGCCGTAGCGAAAAAGTTCGCGGGCGACGTTCTGAATCTCGGACATGCCTAGTCCCAGGCCCATCAGGCGCGTGCCGACGGCCATCAGGCCGCCGCCCATCAGCCGCGACAGTCCGCCGCCGCTCCTGAACGCCTCGATCGCCGCTTCCGCACCTGGGATATGATCAATCAGGGCCTGGACGCTGTCAGGAGGCCCCTCGTTGCGGAGAAAGCCCAGGATAATGCCGACGGTCTTTTCCGCGACAGCACTATCTATGCTGGCGTTTGCCGCCAGACGTCCGATCAGCTCATCCATATGGCCCGCCCCTCAGCCGGTTCACATGCCGGAGTATTATTCCCAAAAATGATCTTGGGCCGGTGTGGCGTGAAATACAAGCGACGAACGCAAGGAACGTTCCGATTCACTCTCGAACGCGTGAAAAGTGTTGCAGCGATGCAAGAGTGGAGATCGAATCCGCGAAAAATTGCCGCGGTGCGAACGCGTCGTTGCTACTTTGGGCTGATGTCATGCACTTCTTCTCCGACATTGTCGCATCTCCGCGTCGTTGAATGAGTTCAATCGGCAGGAGACATGCGTTAAACTAGGGGGCCGGTGCAGTTGAGTTTCAATAGGCGAAACAAAGGCAGAGAGAAGTAATGACAGCGCGGGACAGCAAGCTCGGCGACACCGACGACAAGATCTTCGTCGGCAAGGGAGACGAGCAAGCATGGCTGACATTGGCGCTCGCCAATCGCCACGGCCTCGTCACCGGTGCAACCGGAACCGGCAAGACGGTGTCGCTGCAGGTCATGGCAGAAGGATTTGCGCGCGCCGGTGTTCCGGTGTTCGCGGCCGACATCAAGGGCGACCTCTCCGGTATCTCCGAGGTCGGCGAAGCCAAGGACTTCATCGTCAAGCGCGCCACCGAGATGGGGTTGACGTTCCAGCCCGATCAGTTCTCGACCGTGTTCTGGGACGTATTCGGCGAGCAGGGCCATCCGGTACGCGCGACCGTCACCGAAATGGGACCGCTTCTGCTCGCGCGCATGCTCGACTTGAACGACGTGCAGGAAGGCGTGCTCAACGTCGCCTTCCGCGTCGCCGACGACAACGGGCTTGCTTTGATCGACATGAAGGATCTGCGCGCGCTACTCGATGCCATCGTGCCCGACACCGGCAAGAAGGGCCCGGATGCTGAGGAGGATCCGCTCGCCTCCATCCGCAAGGCCGCGCAGGGCTTCGGCAACGTCACCAAGGCAACCGTCGGCACCATTCAGCGCCAGCTCCTGGTGCTGGAGAACCAGGGTGGCACCAAATTCTTCGGCGAGCCGGCACTGACGCTAAAGGACTTCATGAAGACCGACCGCGATGGCCGCGGCATGGTCAACATCCTCGTCGCTGACAAGCTGCTCCAGAGCCCACGGCTTTACGCGACATTCCTGCTGTGGATGCTGTCAGAGCTGTTCGAGGAGCTGCCCGAGGCGGGCGACTTGCCCAAGCCGAAGCTCGTGTTCTTCTTCGACGAGGCGCATCTGTTGTTCAACGACGCGCCGAAGGCGCTGATGGACAAGATCGAGCAGGTTGTGCGCCTGATCCGCTCCAAGGGCGTCGGCGTCTACTTCGTGACGCAAAACCCGATCGACGTGCCCGACCGCGTGCTCGGACAGTTGGGCAACCGGGTGCAGCACGCGCTGCGCGCCTTCACCCCGCGCGACCAGAAGGCCGTCGCCGCCGCAGCCCAGACCTTCCGCCCCAATCCGAAGCTCGATACTGCCAAGGTGATCATGGAGCTCGGCAAGGGCGAGGCGCTGGTGTCCTTCCTCGAAGGCAACGGCACGCCGGCGATGGTCGAGCGGGTGATGATCCGGCCGCCATCGGCACGCATCGGACCGATCACGCCGGAAGAGCGCAAGGCGATCATGAATGCAAGCCCGGTGAAGGGCAAATACGACACGGCGATCGATTCCGAGTCCGCTTACGAGATCATTCAGAAGCGCATCGCTGGCACCGCAGCCACGGCGGACGGTTCGGCCAGCGCAAGCGGCGGCGGCATCCTCGGCCAGCTCGGCGCGATCATCGGCACCATCTTCGGCACCAACGTCAAGCGCGGCCGCCTGTCGACGGGCCAGCTCGTCGCCCGCGGCGTGACACGATCGGTGACCAACCAGGTGATCGGGGGGATGGCGGCAGATATCGGCAAGTCGGTCGGTGGCCAGCTTGGCGGCTCGATCGGCCGCAGCCTGGTCCGCGGCGCGCTCGGAGGGTTGCTGCGGCGGTAGGCAGGAAGCCCTGTTTGAGGCAATCCGTCCGCCGCCCCGGTTGACCTCGCGCCATATTCGGGGAGGTCAAACACCACAAATTCAGTTGAGGGGGCTCTCCAAGCGTCCGTCAGTCTGCTACGTCCTGTCTTGCCGCCGCACAGGACCGCACAGTGACCTCGACCGCCCCGATCGCCAAGCCTGATGCGCCGAGACGACGCCTGTCGCTGCGTGCGCCGCTCGACCTGCTCTTCCTGCTCTGCTGCTTCATCCTGATCGCCGACGTCCTCGGTCCGGAGATCTTTGGCCACGGCAAGACCAAGGACTATCCGCTCTGGTATTGGGCCGGGCAGCAGGTGCTCCACGGCGGCCCGCTATATCCAAGCGACATCCGCGAGTATTTCGAGTTCATCTATCCGCCGCTGCCGGCGATCCTGTTGGCGATCCCGAGTTGGTTCGGCGAGATCGCGCTCTACTCCGTGCTGTCGCTCCTGAACGTGGCGGCGTGGTGGTACACGGGAACGCTCTCCAACGTCATGACCGGATCGGGCCGCAAGCCCGGTCCCTGGCTGGAGGCGTTGCCGGCCATCGTCACCGTGACCTTCGTGTTCGACATGTTCGACCTGGGCCAGCCGAATCTCGTCCTGCTGGCGATGATGCTTTGGGGCTTCTGGTGCTTGCAGCACCAGCGGTCCTGGCTCGCAGGCTTCATGTTCGCGCTCGCCACCGCCATCAAGGTGTTTCCGATCGCGGTGCTGCCTTATCTGGTCTGGCGCAGGAATTGGGCCGCGGTCGTCAGCACGATCGCCTTCACCGGCATCCTTCTCTATATCGCTCCGGCGCCAATCCGCGGTTTTGAGCGCAACGCGGCCGAGCTTGCGACCTGGTATCAGGGCATGGTCGGATCGAGCTCGGAAAAGGGCTTTGGCCAGCGCGACGAACAGAACTGGTCGTGGATCAACCAGTCCCTCATTGCCGTCACGCATCGCCTGGTCCGGCCGATCAACTACAATGAGGAAGATCCCAACAAGCCGCCGCGCACGATGAATATCATCGACGTCGACTACAGAACGGCGAACTGGATCGTGCTTGTGTTGTCGGCCTTGCTCGGGCTCGCCTTCGTCGCGGTCATGCCACGGCAAGCGCAGCGAACGGCGCGCTCGGATGCCGAGGAGCTTGGTATTCTGTTCTGCCTGATGACGGTGGCATCGCCCTTGGCGCGGCAATACTATTTCATGTGGCTGTTCTTTCCGATGACGGTGCTGATGCATCGCGCCGCCTTCGACGAGCGGGCGAATGTGCGCCTGGGAACCTGGCTGGCGCTGGGCGCCGCCGGCTTCTTCATGCTGTTGGCGCTGCCGTGGTTTCCCAATGTCTTCCAGGCCTGGGGCAACAACCTCGTCGCGACCGGTGTCCTCGCCGGTGCGCTCGCATGGCACATCCGGCATCCGCCGGTTGCGGCTGGCTCCGGCGCCACGGCGGGGCTAAAAGCGCAGACATCTTGAGCCCCGATTTCTTGAGACTCGACAATAGGGAATACGACCATGGCCAATGCGCAGCTTCAATCCGTGCTCGACCACATCGACAAGGACTTCGACAACAGCCTGGAGCGTCTGTTCTCGCTGTTGCGGATCAAGTCGATCTCCGCGGATCCGGCTTTCGCCGGGGATTGCAAGGCGGCGGCCGAGCATCTCGCCAGGGACATCGCGAGCCTCGGTGTTGCCACTGAAGTGAGGCCGACCGCCGGCCACCCTGCTGTGGTCGGCAAGGTCAGGGCGGGCGGACGGCCGCACGTGCTGTTCTACGGCCATTACGACGTGCAGCCGGTCGATCCGCTCGATCTCTGGCACCGTCCGCCGTTCGAGCCTGTTGTCACCGACCACGCCGACGGCCGCAAGATCATCGTCGCGCGCGGCGCCGAGGACGACAAGGGCCAGGTGATGACCTTCGTCGAGGCTTGCCGCGCCTGGAAGAGGGTGACGGGATCGCTGCCGATCGACGTCACCTTCCTGATCGAAGGCGAGGAAGAGGTCGGCTCGAAGAACTTCGTGCCCTTCATCGAGGCCAACAAAGACGAGTTCAAGGCCGACTACGTGCTGGTCTGCGACACCGGCATGTGGGACCGCAACACACCGGCGATCACGACGTCGCTGCGCGGTCTGCTCTACGAAGAGCTGAAGATCACCGCTGCCAACCGCGACCTGCATTCCGGTGTGTTCGGTGGCGTGGCAATGAACCCGATCCGGGTGCTGACCAAAATTCTCGGTGGGCTGTTCGACGACGACAATCGCATCACCATCCCCGGCTTCTATGACGGCGTGAAGGATCTGCCGTCGGATATCCTGGAACAGTGGAAGAAGCTCAACGCGACGCCGGAGCTCGTCCTCAAGCCGATCGGCCTGTCGATCCCGGCCGGCGAGAAGGACCGGCTGCTGATCGAGCAGGCGTCCTCGCGTCCGACCTGCGACGTCAACGGCATCTGGGGCGGCTATATCGGCGAGGGCTCCAAGACGGTGATCCCGTCGCATGCATCGGCAAAGATCTCGTTCCGCCTGGTCGAAGGGCAGGACCCTCTGAAGATCCGCAAGGCGTTCCGCGATTATGTGACGGCTCGCATTCCCGGCGACTGCAAGGTCGAATTCGGCGACCATTCCGCCGCGCCCGCCGTCGCGCTCGACTGGAATATGAAGCCGCTCGCCGCCGCCAGCAAGGCGCTGACGGACGAATGGGGCAAGGAGACCGTGCTGATGGGATCAGGCGCCTCGATCCCGATCGTCGCCGATTTCAAGCGCACGCTCGGGCTCGACTCGCTGTTGGTCGGCTTCGGATTGGACGACGACAACATCCACTCGCCGAACGAGAAGTACGACTTGCGGAGTTTTCAGAAGGGTATCCGCTCCTGGGCCCGCATCCTCGCCGCGCTGGCGGAGGTGAAGTGACCGTGTAGTGCCGTAGGGTGGGCAAAGCGAAGCGTGCCCACCACTTCCCAGGCGAGTTGCTAGATGGTGGGCACGGCGCTATGCGCCTTTGCCCACCCTACGAAACCCCATCCTCGTCATTGCGAGCGAAGCGAAGCAATCCAGAAATCGCTCCGCAGAAATAGGCTGGATTGCTTCGTCGCTTCGCTCCTCGCAATGACGAGCGGAGGGCAGCTAACCAAATAAAAACGCCGCCCGGAATTGGGCGGCGTTTCATTCCAGAAGTGCAGAGGTAGTTGGCGTCTACCCTACATCAGATCCGGGAAATCTCAAGACCGGTAGCCGGGATTGACCCGGTCGAGCTTGCGCAGCAAGGGCGGCCATACGAGGTTGGTCGAGCGCAGCTCGGCGCGGTTGAGGTTGGAGAGCAGTTCGCTGTTCTTGTCGATCGCGACGTCGTCCACCGGATAGACCGGCGTGCCGAGCGCGCGGGTGCGCACCTGCATCGAGCAGGCGCGCTCGAGGTGGTACATGCGCTCGAAGGCGGAGGCGACCGAGCGGCCGACCGTCAGCGTGCCGTGGTCGCGCAGCAGCATGTGATTGTGGTCGCCGAGATCCTTCTGGAGCCGCGGCCGCTCGTCGTGGTCCAGCGCGATGCCTTCATAGTCGTGATAGGCGAGGTCGTGGGTGACGAGCTGGGCGGTCTGGTTCAGCGGCAGCAGGCCCTCGGCGCTGCTCGACACAGCGGTGCCGTCGAGGGTGTGGAGGTGCAGCACGCAGATCGCGTCCTCGCGTACCTCGTGGATCGCCGAATGGATGGTGAAGCCGGCCGGGTTGATGCTGTACTCGCTCTCGGAGAGCTGGTTGCCGTGCAGGTCGACCTTGACGAGGCTCGAGGCCGTAATCTCGTCGAACATCAGCCCGTAGGGGTTGATGAGAAAGTGATGCTCGGGTCCGGGCACGCGCGCGGAGATATGGGTGTCGACAAGGTCGTCCCAGCCGTACAGCGAAACGAGGCGATAGCAGGCGGCGAGATTGATCCGCTGCTGCCACTCGGCCTCCGTCATGTTCGACGGTGCTTCCCTCAGGCGCGCTTCTGCTGGCGACATGGCAATCTCTCCGAACAGTTGTTGCGGGGAGGGAGCGTAGTCCCGCTCTGGACCGGCAGCAAGGCGCCTCAAGCGCGGCAGTTCAGCGTAGCTCGCATGGAGAGAAGCGGAATGCGGGCCGCCCGAACGGGTCCCGGATGTCGCTGCGCTCATCCGGGCTACATCCTGAGAAGGATATTACGGCGCCGGGATCGAGAGCAGGCTGGAAATGCTGTGGCCGCGGATGTCGTAGACGCGGGCGAACACCACGTCGTCGCGCTTGATCTCGACCATCACGGGCGCGGTGAGGCCCTTGCAGTAGAATTCGCCGAGCGTCATGGCGAAATCGGCCGCGTTGGAATCCCAGCCGATGGTGAAATCGGGCCCGAGCGCGACCTGCGCCGAGCGCTGCGGACCGCACACCGCGACCTTCCACTTGCGATTGGCCGGCGGCGCTTCCTGGCGCTCGACGAGCTGCTCGCGCAGCTCGTCGGACGCCTGTTTCAGCGCGAGGCCCCAATAATCCAGCATGAAGCGGTCGTCAGCGCCGCGCACGGTGCCAGCGATGTAGTTGAAGTGAGTGTATTGATAGGGATGCAGCCGGATCATCTCGGCGAGCGGCAGCGCAAGGCCGAAGCAGAAGGCTGCGAGCACCACGGGCTGCCAGCTGCGGTGATTGGCGCGAAGGCGCTCCATGGTCCAGGCGAGGGCAACGCCGCCGAGCACCGCCATCGGCGGGATCACGAAGACGAAGTGGCGGATGCCGTTGTAGAGCGCCGGCCGCTTCACCATCGCGATCGCGAGCGGCAGGGTCGCGGCGAGCGTCAGCATCAGCAGGATGGTCTTGCGGCGGGCCGGAACCTCGCGGCGCGGCAGCATGGCGAAGGTACTGAACATGGCTCCGATCATCAGCACCAGCATGACCTCGGGAAGCTGGAGCGCGAACAGAGTCGGCAGATAGGACCAGGGCATGTCCGGCACGGACACGATCGCGCCGTCGAACATCTCCTTCCAGGGCTTCTCGAAGAAATGCGAGAAGTAGGTCAGGGCCTCGAAGGGATTGCCGGGCTCCATGATCGACCACGGCCAGATCAGCCCCATCAGGACGTAGCCGAACACGAGGCCAGGCAGCAGCACGTAGATGACATGGGCGAAGCGGCGGATCGACTCGCGCAGGCCCTCGCTGCGCAGTTCCTCCAGGAACAACGGGATGAAGCCGATCATGGCGTAGACCAGCGCAAGGCCGCCGAGGATGCGCGAGCCGATCGAGAGGCCCGCGCCGAGGCCGACGATCAGGATCGTGCGCGGCGACGGTTGCGGATATTCCTCCGCGAGGCGGACCAGGCCGAGCATGAGGATGATCATGGCCACCGCGAAGGGCGCATCCTTCGGGTTCATGAACATGTGGCCGTAGAAGATCGGGCAGAGCGCGAGCAGGAGCAGCGTTGCGAGGCCAGCGAGCGGTCCGCCGACGCGGCGGCCGAGCCGCCACGTCACCGCGAGTCCGATCACGCCGACGATCGCACCGAGCAGGCGCCGCGTCTCGAACAGCTCGAGCGGAATGATCTTGTGCAGGAGGGCGGCGATCATGTCGAAGCCGCCGCCATACATATAGAGGTTGGCGAAGGAGAGCGCCGCAGTGTCCTTGAAGCCCGAACCGAACATGCGCAGCAGCAGGTCGGCATACTCAGCGTGAGTGTAATCGTCCCAGCCAAGCCCGTAGTCGCGGAAGGTCAAGCCTGCAATGACGGCGACCGCAGCGAGCACCAGCATGGCGAGGTCGTCGCAAGTCCGTTCAATCGAGCGCCGCGCAGGCGTGTCGATCGCCGAAGTCGTGATGGATGTCATGGCTATTGGTGACCCGGAATCCCCTTCTGGCCCGGCTGGTGCGCACGGGCCTGTTCCCCCGGATCCCTATAGCGCAGTTCCATTACCAAGTAATTGGGCATTATGGCTAAATTCCTGATGCGACGCAGCAAATCCGGAATGCGTGAGCAGCAACAGTAGCGATCCGTGGCTGAAGGGAATGTGAATAAGTCCCTGATTTCCTTCCCTTTAGGAACGCTGCTCACAATTGGTCGTTGGCGAGGAACGCAGTATGACGGTATCGTGGCGTAACAGGTGTCGCGTACGGTTGCGCGGCCGGGGAAGAGTTCGATGACCTTGGCATTGTTGATCGCGGGGATTGTCGCTGTTATGGCGGGCCTCCTTGCGATCCTGTTTGGCTACACCGTCAGGGATTTCAGCCTCGGCAGCACCCTCATAATCTCCGGCACCATTGGTGTCTGCTCCGGAATGTTACTGGCCGGCCTCTACGTCGTGGCTGTGGAGTTGAAGCGCATTGGCCGCCGGCTGGCCGGTTCGGCCGCGCTGTCCGAGGTGCGGGTCAGGCCCGTGCTGCCGGGTCTCGGGCCTGGAGTGCCAGCGCCCGATCTGCCGAGTGCTCCGGCGGCGAAGATCGCGCCGATGCCATCACAACCGGCGGCTGGCGCGCCGCCGTGGCAGAGCGAAGCCGCCGCGCGCGAGCGTTCGCGCGTCGAGGCGCCGCCGCCGGAGCCGGAAACTCCAACGCCGCCTGCGGCTCCGGAAGCGCCGCGCCGGCGGAACCTGTTGTTCACCTCGACCTCGCGCAGGGAGCGCGAACGCGCCGAGGCAAAGGTCGGCGAGGGTGCGCCGCCGCAGCCGCATGCAGATCCGGCCGGGCCTGACGCACCGGACATTCCGCCTGCGAGCTTTGAAGACGCCTGGCCGAAGCCGGACCGTATGCGGACACCGGAGCCACCGGCCGCCCTGCGTCGCCCGCCGCCGCGCTCGCCGTCGACCTTTGCCGACGCCGCCACGCCGCCGCCGGCATCCGAGCCGGAGCCGACGGTCGAGCAGGCACCTGTTACCGTGCTCAAATCCGGCATCGTCGACGGGATGGCCTATTCGCTCTATTCCGACGGCTCGATCGAAGCGCAGATGCCGGAGGGCATGATGCGCTTTGCCTCGATCGACGAGTTGCGCGCCCATCTCGACCAGCGGTCCTGAGGCTTGCGGATCAAGTAAAGCGCGCTACCGTTCTTGTCACGAGATCAGTAATCGGCTGATATTCGTCAGTTGTTGCAATTTGACCGAAGGTATTGTTGACACAAAATACTTTTGCAGCGTCTCTCCCATGAGACGCAAAGGTGGAGAAAGGTCGAGCCCATGTCGGATGCCGGGGCCAAGAATTTCATTGAGCTGACGGCGAGCATCGTGTCGGCCTATCTCAGCAACAATCCGACGCCGGCGGTCGAGATACCGAACCTGATCAGCCAGGTGCATGGCGCCTTGGTGCGGGTCTCGTCAGGCCGCAACGAAACAGCTCCGCTTGAACCCGCAAAGCCTGCGGTCTCGCTGAAGAAGTCGATCGCGCCCGACTATCTCGTTTGTCTGGAAGACGGCAAGCGCTTCAAGTCGCTGAAGCGCCATCTGCGCACCCAGTACAGCATGACGCCGGAACAATATCGCGAGAAATGGGGCCTGCCGGCCGACTATCCCATGGTCGCGCCGAACTATGCAGTGGCGCGCTCGCAACTCGCGAAGCAGATGGGCTTGGGACAGCAGCAGCGGAAGCGGAAGTAGCCTCTTCAGGAAGCGTCCGCGAGCGCCTCTCTTGCGTCAGTCTTGATACGTTCGACCATCGAGCGCAGGCCGTTGGAGCGCTGCGGTGTCAAATGATCGCGAAAGCCGAACTCGTCGAACACCGCGATCGCGTCAGTGGCGAGAATCTCCTGCGGCGTGCGGCCCGAATAGAGCGAGAGCACGATCGCGACCAGCCCGCGCACGATATGCGCGTCGCTGTCGCCGATATATCTGAGGATCGGCGCGCCGTTCGTGCGGTCGACGTGCTTGGCGAGCCAGACCTGGCTGACGCAACCCTGCACTTTGTTGGCGGCGGAGTGCTCGGCCTCGGGCATCGGTTCCAGGGTGCGGCCGAGCTCGATGACGTACCGGTAGCGGTCATCCCACTCGTCCAGAACCTCGAAATTGTCCCTGATTTCGTCGATCGTCGTCATGCTGGCCCGTGTTCCCGTTCAGGCCAATAATATAAGGATGCGAGGACATGAAATCGATAGGGTTCGGGCGCTAATTCGCCGCCGTCGGTCCGCGCCATTCAAGGGCGAGGTCGTCCTGGGTCAGGGTGTCGCGCGGCGTCTCGCTCGATGCGGCATCGCCTTCGCCGGCCAGCGCGATCGAACCGGTGTGATCGGGCGCCTTCTTGTCGTTCTTGTCGTTGGTGATCTGCTCTTTCTTGTCGTTGATGATCTGGTAGAGCTTGCGCGCGCCGTCCTGCGCCCGCTGGCCGATGATGGTCGCGGCCTGTCCGCCGACCTCGCAGGCCGCCGGCTGGCGCTTGCAGAATTGGGTCATGTCGGAGACGGCCGCAGTCGCAGCCTGCACCGCATCGGCGGCGCCGATCTGCGGCAGCTTCTCCGACTCGGGCGTCTTGTCCCGCGGCAGGAGCACCAGCACCAGCCCGAGCCAGAATGTGATGCGAAGCAGAAAGCGCATCTTGCGACCTGTATGTTAGATCCCGCCCGCGACGATGGTTCGCGCGTCCGACCTAGCAACTCTCGATAAATCGCAAGTGATTGCCTTGAGCTTAATTCGCAGAAAATTTACCCAAGAATCTTCGTCAGCCGCGGTCTAGTAAATTTTCGATTGACGCCCACACCCGTGATTCTGCCGCGGTCGAATATCCACCAATTCGAAACCATGAGGGGGATGGCGAAACCCCGTGTTCACCATCCCCAATGATGACGTCGCCAAATCGTCTAAAAATCTCCGCGATGACACCGTGTCCGGCGGCAGACCGGCCGGCCTTAGCACTCGTTTAAGGTCGCTCTGACACGGTGGATCAACGATAAGGAGGCGTTCCGGCGCGTCTTCCCGACGAATGAGCCGAAGCGCGAGACCCGTGACAGTTTTGAGTATGATCCGCGATTGTCTCGATGCACTGCTGCATCCCTCCGCGCGTTACGATGCGCTGATGCGAGCGCGCCATCGTGCCTTCATGGCGCCGCGGCTGCTCGGCAGCCTGGCCGCCTTCGCCGCATTCCCCATTTATATCGCCATGCGCGGCGCGCCGAGCGCGATCGAGGTCGCCGCCTTCGCGTGGCTGATCGCGCCCATCCTGTTGTCCTGGTTCCTGTCGCGCACCGGCCGCTACGAAGGTGCGCATGTGCTGTCGTCGCTCGCGCTCGCCGGCCTGATCATGGCGATCGCCGGCACGACCGGCGGTATCGAATCATTCGCTGCGATCTGGCTGGTCGTGATCCCCGTCGAGGCCGCGCTATCCGCCTCGCGCCGCGTCGCGGCCTTCGCCTCCGTGCTTGCGCTCTCCTGCGCCGGGATCCTGATCCTCGGCAGCCAGCTCGGCTGGCTACCGTCCGGAGACACCAGCGCTGCAGAACGCGGCGTGCTGATGGCGTTCGGCGTCGCCTCGGCAACGCTCTATGCCGCGGGCCTCGCCTTCGGCGCGGAGTCGCTCGCGCGCACCAGCGTTGCCTTGCTGTCGCGCGAGGAAGAGCGTTATCGCCTGCTTGCGCGCAACATGAGCGACGTCATTTCCCGTCATCAGCGCAACGGCGCGGTGCAGTCCATCTCGCCGGCCGCCGAGGCCATGCTCGGCATGCCCGTGGCGCAACTGCTCGGCCATGGCCTGTTCGACCGCGTCCATGTCGCCGATCGGCCAGCCTATCTCACCGCTTTGTCGGATGCCGCGCGCGGCGACGTGCGCAGCGTCGAGTTCCGGCTGCGGCGGGAGCCAACCGGTTCCGAGCGCGGACAGGTTGATTTCATCTGGGTCGAGATGCGCTGCCGTCCGCTCGATCAGGATATGGGCGGACACGTCACGGGCGAGGCGGAAGTCGTCGGCGTGATGCGCGACGTCACCGACCGCAAGCTTGGGGAGCTGGCGCTCGATCAGGCGCGCAGCGCCGCCGAGACTGCCGATGCCGCCAGGACGCGCTTCCTCGCCACCATGAGCCACGAGCTGCGCACTCCGCTCAACGCCATCATCGGTTTCTCCGAGATGATCGCGCAGGAGCAGACCTTGATGCTGAGTGCAGCCCAGCGCAAGGAATACGCCCAGCTCATCAACGATTCCGGCCAGCATCTGCTGTCGGTCGTCAACGGCATCCTGGACATGTCGAAGATGGAGTCGGGCAATTTCGAGATTGCGTCCGAGCCGTTCGCGCCGCGCGCCTCGCTGCTGCATTGCTGCAACCTGCTGGCGCTGAAGGCGCGGGAGAACGGCATCGAGCTGATCACCGATGCGCCGCAGGACCTGCCGATGATGACCGGCGATCCGCGCGCCTTCAAGCAGATCGTGCTCAACCTCGTCGCCAACGCCATCAAGTTCACCGAGCGTGGCGGGCAGGTCACCGTTGCCGCCGCGGTGTCGGCATCGCAGTTCACGCTGCGCATCAGCGACACCGGCGTCGGCATCGCGCCGGACGACCTCAAGCACATCGGTGCGCCGTTCTTCCAGGCCGGCAAGACCTATCAGCGTCGCCACGAAGGCACCGGCCTCGGACTTTCGATCGTCAAGAGTCTCGTGGCGTTGCATCTTGGCGAATTGACTGTACAAAGCAGGCTCGGCGAGGGTACTGCCGTCACCGTCAAGCTGCCGCTGGTCTACACGCCGCCGCAAGCCAGGACGTCCGGTAGAAAGGCGAGCGAGAGCAAGATCGCGACCTTGACGCCGGTGGTGCGCCAGGAACTGCACGACAAACTTCAGGACCAACCCGCTCCGGTGAAGAAAAGTGCCTAAGAAGTCTGCAAAGGACGGAGCCGCTCCGCGCCGCCGTGGCGCCAGGGCCGCGGCCATCGATGTCGAGACCGAGCGCAATCTCGTGATGCGCGTTCTGCTGCACAGTCCGAAGGATACGGTGGCCGGTCTCGTCGCCGTCGCCGCCGTCGGCGCAATCGTTGCCAACGCATTGTTCCTGCAGACCGGCCGGCATCCGGCTCCGATGTTCGGCACCGTGATCAACCTGCCGGCGCCATCGTCCGCCGCTCTGTCGAGCCCGCTGCCGCGCCCGCGTCCGGTCGGCGCCGACATGTCGCCGCTCGAGCCGAAGCCGATGGAATTTCGTCCCGAACCCAAGCCTGTCGAGAAGACGCCGGAGAAGCCGGCCGAGGCAACCGCATCGACGCCGCGCTCAGGCGATCCCATGACCAATCTGGTCAAGGCGACGATATCGACGCCGCCGTCCGTCGCCGTCGCGCGTCCGCCGGCCCAGATCCCGGTGCAGCAGAGCCCGGCTGCGCGGCGCATCGCCGGCGTGCAACGCTCGTTGTCCGAATACGGCTATGGGAATTTGAAGGTCACGGGCACGATGAACGGCGAGACCCAGGCCGCGATCCAGAAGTTCGAGCGCGAGCACAAGCTGCAGGTCACCGGTCAGGTGTCCGATCGCCTGCTGCGCGAACTCGGGGCCGCGATCGGTCATCCCGTCGAATAGTCGTTACGCCTGTGCGAAGGCTGGTGCTGATCCCGGCACTGGCCTATCGTGGGCTTCATGCGCCTAAAATCCAACATCTGGGTCTCAGCCTATTTGCGCCGGTGTCAGACCGAGGGCGTGTTCGGTGCCGTGCGCCATCGCGGCGCCGAGGAGGCGGGCGCGATATTCGTGAAGGTGTCGTTGCTCGACGGCAATGCGATGCTCTACGTGCCGGCGCCGCAGACCGTCTATGAGGACGGCCGGCCGATCGATCGCTTCTTCGTGCCTGCCGCGCCGCAGCCGATGCCGGAGCAGGCCGTCGAACAGCGGCTGACCAAGGAAATCCGCTTCGATCCGGACGCCTGGATCGTCGAGACCGAAGACCGCGCCGGGCGGCACTTCCTCGAACTGGCGCGGACTTGATCCACGCCTTCACTGTCCTTGCGAGCGCAGCGTTCGAACCGTTTCAGCGATCCGATGATCCGCCGGAGCCTGTCCGCACTGCAGGCGCGGAGCCGGGCTGTACGCCCGGCCGCGTGTTGCTTGCGCCCGCGCGCGCGCGCTGGCGTTCGCCGTCATGCAGCGACGGCTGGTACTTTGCGCGCATGGCGGCGAGCGTTGAGCCGCGCCAGGCCGCCAGCATCACCAGCGCGGAACGCTCGGTGAGGCGGTCATAGAGCCGCGACAGCCGGTACACGTTGTTCACGGACGTGCCGATCTCTGGCTTGAAGAACAGCAGGATGCGCTGGAAGTTGGGGCTCGGCATGTCGAGCGCGCGCGCGGCGACCGCCAGCGCTTCGCCGCCGGCATCGTCGACGATTTGGGCCGCGACGCGCGAGGACAGGATCAGACTGTCGCCGAGCTCCAAGATGAAATTCTCGACATCGCCCGCGATCGCCGCCATCTCCAGGATCTGGATCGCGCGCTTGGCGCGTGCGGTCGGAATGCGCGGCGCGGCCTTGAGCGGGGTCTGCGCCAGATTGTGCAGGATAAGCGCGCGCTCGGATGCGTCGGCGCGGAAGAACATCTCGTGGACCTCGGCTGCGTCCGTCGGCTGCATCGCGATGTTCGAGGCCATGCGCAACTCGGCGTCGGTCGGCGTGCGAACCGGGGAGGGAGCGGAGGCCGGCGCGGGGATTTCGCGCGCGAGCGGAATCCGGCGCCCTTCCGGCGCGGCCAAGAGCCCGAGCTTCTCCATGATCGGGGCGGGTGTCGAGGGATAGATTGCAAGCCGTGCCTTGACGACGGCGCGCGTCGCATCGTCGACCTGGTCGATCAGCCGTGTCGCGAGCTCGACGAACTGGCGCTGCTCGTCGTCGCTGTGGCTGCTCGCCTGGACATAGAGGTCGGTCAGCACGCGCAGCAGCGTCGGGCGGATGTCGACGCCTTCGCGGCGGGAGAGGGTCATCAGCCCGTCGAATCCGGGGAATGGCGACTTGGTCATGGAGAGATACGCGACCTGGAAGAGATACTCGCAGCGAACCTAGCGAGGTTCCTTTAAAGGCTCGTTAAGGAAAACGAGGCGTGAAGCCGGCCGCATGTTTTGAGGTGTTGTCGTCCGCAGCGGGACGTGGGTGGACCCTCCGTGCGGTTACGGTCCGGACGGCGCGTTTACATCTCGTTAACCATGAGCTGATCTTAATGAATGCATGTTGCATGAACGCGTTCGGTCGCGCGGCAATTGATAGAGAGCTGACATGGGGACCATCATCGAATTTCCGGCCGGTCGCCGGGCAGGCTCGTCGGGCGATGCCACACCGCGCACGGCAACGGGAACGGTTCTGATCCTCCCCGTGATCCGCATCGAGCGCCAGACTGACGAAACCAGCGGCGATCGTGGCCCGGAGCAGGGCACAGCGCCGAGGCGCCGTCGTCGCCGCCGCTGACATCCGGCTTTGTCCATGCCGGCAACCATCCGCCAGATCCGGCCTGTCGTATCGGCCATCCTGCTCGCGCTGTCAGGTGCGACGCTCAGCGTGGTTCTTGGCGCCTGCAGCGGCGGCGATTTCGGCCGTACCCGCGCAGACATGCGCAGCGACGACATGCATCGCTGGCTGGGCGCCGAGGTCACCTCCAGCGTTGGCCTGAATTCGTCGCAGTTCCAACTCACCGACGAGGAGCGTCAGCTTCGCGACCTCGCCTATCCCATGATCGAGCCGCCGCTGTCGCGGCCGGCCTGGAAGAGCGTGTTCGGCGACTACAAGGCGCTGCCCTCGCCCTGGCGGCAGCAGATCGTGTTCGACCGCACCATGTACGGACGCACGCTGATCGACGAGCCGCACCGCTCCCATTCCTCGCGTTACGCGCAGTTGATCGAAGACGTGCGCAACGACATCACGCGTTTCGAGCCGTTCTTCGCCTCCGCGATCCGCGTCATCGACCTCGACAGGAAGCGCAATGCCACCATGGCGCGCGTCTCCGAGCTTTCGCCGAGGGAGAGGGACGATGCGGTCGCGCGCATGCAGGAGAACTCGCTGATCGTGCAGTGGGTGCAGCAATGCCTGGAGCAGCGCGTCTCGTCCTACCGCTGGGCGCTGGAGCGGCTTGTGATCCAGGCGCCCGACGGCATGGCCGCCGACGCCGATCGCCTGATCGGCGAACTCGCCGCCCAGACCGCCCACCCGCCGGTCGCGGCGCAGCCGCCCTACGGGCGCGCGGTCGTCGTGAAAGGCTGAGCGGCCGGAATCTGCTATTTCCGCCCCGGCATGGCACGGTCGAGGAATTCGAACAGCCTGCGCCGGGAGTCGTCGGTCAGATCCTGACGAAAATGATACTCGACGTGATGACCGCGAACGTCGATCTTGCTGAACCCATCGAGCTGCAGGCAATCCCAGCAATGTGTCGCGCCGGGATAGAGATGCCATTCCACAGGGATGCCGCTTCGCTTGAGAGCGTCGAACTTGTCGATGCATTCCGTTGCGGGGGTCTCGGTATCGGCGTCGCCCATCAGCACCAGGAGCGGTCGCGAGATGTCCGGATTGACCAGGTCGAACGGCGGCTGCTCTTTCGGTGTGATGCGGAAGCAGCCGGGATAGAAACTCGCGACCGCCGCAAACCCCGACCCGAGCTTCAACGCGCCGACGTAGTGGGAGCTTGCGGTGAGCAGTCCCACCATTGCGCCCCAGGAAAAGCCGACGAAGGCGACGCGCTTGCTGTCGACATAGCTTTGCTTGCGAAGATGTTCAGCGGCTTGCAGTGCATCCCTGACACCGCGAAAGAAATTGACGCCGTTTCTCGGGCCGAAGCACACGCTCTTGACGTTCCGCGGTCCGAGACTGTCGACGAGCAGCACTACATTGCCGCGCGAGACAGCGGCGCGAGCCCAGGCCACAACGGCCGCATTTAATCCGGCACATTGGTGCATGAGCACGATCGCCGGAAACGGGCCGGAGCCGGGCGGCTTGAGCAGAGCCATCCGCGGGGACGCGAGTTGGTCGACCGTCTCCGCGGTGTTGGGAAGCACCAGATCCGGCGCGACCGTTGCACCGCGGTAGATCGTGCCGGCATCCCAAGTAACAGCTTTAAGTTGCTGATTATTCGAGGCGTTCGCCACGCCGGCGATCAAGCTCACCACCAATGCTGCAAGCAGCGCGATTCGCGCGCGCAGGGCCCCCCGCGGCCTTGGGGACGCGTGCCCGCCGCCGCCAACCCTTTTGCGCATGTCCCGGGACCCCCATTTGATTGGCGCTTGTCCTCCCAAGCTATAAGGGTAGGATTATTGCGTTTCTTCAAGTCATTTTATCCAAAGGTCTTTCAAGATGAGCTTGGACGCGACGAGTCCGTTTAAGAGCCGTCTGGACGCCATCCTGCCAAGAAAACTGCTGGTACTTGCCGTTCTACTGGGATCGACCGGCTCGGCCGCCGCGCTGACCAAGGAAGCGGCGCTCGAGAACTGCCGGATGACTGTCGGTAAGCCCATCGTGCAGGCCTGCATGCGCGCCGGCGGAGCCAATCACGAAGCCTGCCGCGCCAAGGCCTCGCCCAAGGTAAAGGCCTGCTTTCTTGCCGCGCTCAACGCCGCGAACGGCCGCGCGAACGTTGCGGTCGAGCTGCCGAAGGAGGTGGCGCCCAAGCTGGATCCGAACTCTGCGCTCCCGAAAGATTTCATCGCGCCGCCGCGCAGCATCTCCGACATCACGGCCATCCTCGACGGCGAGAAGCCTGACGAGAAGATGATCGCGGAGCTCAAGTCGGACGCCGACGCCGCGCCGACGAGGAAGGAGTCCCGCGAAGATCTCGCGCAATTCTATTTCGATCGTGCCAATGCGCGCTCGCAGCTTGGTCGCCTTGCCGAGGCCGTCGCCGATGCCAACAAGGCCGTAGAGGTGGGACGCGGTGTCGTCAGCCCGAACATGATGGGGCGGATGATGCAGCTCCAGTCGATGCAATATTCTCTTGCCGGTGATCCCAAGCATGCGCTCGAGATCATGCAGAAACTCTTGCGCGAGTCGGCCGGCGTGCCCGGCGCGAAGGGGTATCAGTTCAATGCCAATCGCGCGGTCGCGGCCATTCTCATCCAGATGGGTGACATCGCCCAGGCCGAGGCCTATCTGCGGCGGAGTCTGACCGCGATCCAGGAGCCGCGCACCAGCGGACTTCCGGGGTGGCGCGCCTCCTATGCCAGGTTCGGCCAGACCTGGGAGGGCGAGATCGAGATTTCCCGTGGCCAGATTTTTGAGGCGAGAGGCCAGTTCGCCGAGGCCGAGGCCGCCTATCGCACGGCGGAGGTGCGCAAGCGCGCCGGCAACAAGGGCCTATTGGAGGCGGACAATCCGCCCGCGGAAACCGTTCTGCTGCAGACGGTTGACGGCACAATTTTGAGTCAGGCGCGCATGAAGGCGAGGCAAGGTCGTCTCGCCGAAGCCGAGGTCGACGCGCGTCGGGCGCTGTTGTCGCGCTTGAAGGACACCGGCAAGTACAATCCTGTGACGCCACGTTTCGTGATGGGATTGGCCGGCATCCTGGTCGACCAGGGCCGTTACCACGAAGCCGAGCAACTCGCCCGCGTCGCGCTCGAGATCAACAAGACGGTCGGCGTTCCGGACGACTCGCCGCCGACGGTGCAGATGTTGTCCTCGCTTGCCGGCATTCTGAATCTGCAGCGCAAGAATGCCGAGGCCAGCGAGATATTTGCCCGGATCGACAAGTCGATCGCCAACTGGGAGCCGCAGCGCCGCCAGATCATCGAGCTCAATCCAGCACGGATCCTGGCGCTCTATGATTCCGACCAGTTGGACGCCGGCATCGCCGCGGCTGAGCAACTGGTCAAGAATCAGATCGGACGGGTCGGCGAAAATCACTTCGATACCGCTTCGGCGCGCGGAACATTGGCGGTCGGCCTGATGCGTGCAAAGCGCGACGCCGACGCGATCCGGGAATTCAAGGCCGCCATCCCGATCATGATGACGAGCGCCAATGAAAATGCCGACGACGAAAACACAACCGTGGTGGCCGCGCGCAGCCAGCGGCTGCAGACGATCGTCGAGAGCTATCTGTTGCTGCTCGCGCGGGCGGAGGGGACCGGCAGCGGCGTCGGCGAGGAGACCTTCGGTCTGGCCGATGCCATCCGGGGCCGCTCCGTGCAGCAGGCGCTGGCCGCCTCCAGCGCGCGTGCGGCGGCGAAAGATCCCGCGCTGGCCGAGCTCGTGCGCAAGGAGCAGGACCTGACCAAGCAGGTCAATGCCCAGCTCGGCTCGCTCAACAATGTGCTCGCGCTGCCCTCGACGCAACGCGACGAGAAGGGGGTCCAGCAGATCCAGGCGTCGATCGCCGCCTTACGTGGCGAACGCGACAAGGCGCGCCAGGAGATCAAGCAGAAGTTTCCGTCCTACGCCGATCTCGTCTCGCCGAAGCCACCGAGCGTCGCCGAAATCCGCGCGACGCTTGCCGACGACGAAGCGATGCTGTCGTTCTATTTCGGCCAGAACGGCAGCTTCGTCTGGGCCGTGCCGAAGTCTGGCCCGGTGGCGTTCGCCGCCGTCCGAGCCAAGATCGGCGACATCGAGAGCAAGATCCGCAAGCTGCGCGAGGCGCTCGAGCCGCAGGTGGCGATGATCTCGGACATTCCGCCGTTCGACCTCAAGCTCGGCTACGAGCTCTATGAGCTCTTGCTGAAGCCGGTCGAGAGTGGATGGAAGCCGGCGAAGAATCTGATCGTCGTGACCAATGGCGCGCTCGGCCTGCTGCCGCTCTCGCTGTTGCCGACGGCACCTGCGGAGGTGGCGCAGGACGAGGATCCGCTGTTCGTCGGTTACCGCAACGCGCCATGGCTTGCGCGCACCCATGCCGTGTCGACGGTGCCGTCGGCGGCCGCGCTACGCACGTTGCGGCAGTTGCCGCCCGGCAAGGCCGGCCGTGGCGACCTCGTGGCGTTCGGCGATCCCTATTTCAACAGGGATCAGGAAGCCGAGGCAGAAGGCGAGGCCAAGGTTGAGGTTGCCGATTCCGGCGGCAACGTCACGCGCGGCATGCCGCTGAAGCGCCGCAACAGCCCGAAGCTCGAGGGCGTCGACAATGCCGAGCTTGGCCTGTTGCCCCGGCTTCCCGATACGGCCCACGAGCTGAAATCGATCGCGCTGGCGTTGCAGGCGGATCCCTCGAAAGTGTTGTTCCTCGGCAAGAGCGCGACCGAGAGCGCCGTCAAGACGATGAACCTCTCCGGCTTCAGGATCCTGGCCTTTGCCACCCACGGTCTGGTTCCGGGCGAGCTCAACGGACTGACGCAGCCGGCGCTCGCGCTGTCGTCGCCTTCGGTGACGGGCGAGGGCGGTGATGGCCTCCTCACGATGGAGGAGATTCTCGGCCTCAAGCTCGACGCAGACTGGGTCATCCTGTCGGCCTGCAACACTGGTGCAGGTGCCGGCGCGGGAGCCGAGGCGGCATCGGGACTCGGCCGCGCCTTCTTCTATGCAGGCACGCGCGCGTTGCTGGTGACGAACTGGTCGGTGCATTCGCAATCGGCGCGGCAACTGGTGACCGACCTGTTCAAACGGCAGGCCGACGATCCGAAGCTGTCGCGCAGCGAAGCGCTGCGTCAGGCGATGATGGCCCTTGTCGATGGTCCCGGCTACCTCAACAGCGAAGGCAAGACCGAGTTTGCCTATGCGCATCCGCTGTTCTGGGCGCCGTACACGATCATCGGCGACGGCGGTGTGCGTTGAAGACCAGGTGAGGAGAGAGGTGTACGGAAAATGAAGCGGACCATCTTGCTGGGCCTTGTTGTGGCCGGTCTGTTGTCCTCGGGATCATCGCGTGCCACCCAATTGATCACGGAAGAAGAAGCCCAGCTGCCGCCACCGAAGGGCGCAATCGCGGCTGACCGACGCGGCATCATGCGCGGCCCAAAGGTGGAGTTCGTCTCGCCTGCCGACTCCGTCAGCTCGCCCTTGCGGCTGGTGCTGAAGTTCGAGTCGTTCGGCGGGGCAAAGATCAATCCGGATTCGGTCAAGGTGACCTTTCTCCGTTCGCCGAATGTCGATCTGACGTCGCGGATGAAGCCCTTTATCCAGGCCGACGGCATCAACATGCAGGACGCGGAATTGCCGCCGGGTGAATATTCGGTCCGCGTCGACATCAAGGACAGTGATGGGCGGCCAGGCACGACCATTTTCACCCTGAAGGTCGCGCCCAAGTAAGGTGTCTGTGAAGAGAGGTGTCTGTGACGTGAGGTGTCGGTGACGTGAGGTGCCCTTACTGCCAATCCGAGAATGCAGGTGATGCGCTGGCTTGCGCGGCCTGCGGGCGAGACATCGCCGTTCCAGCGACGCTGATCGCGGAACGGGACGAACTTCTACGCAAGCGGGAGGATCTGCGTGACGAACTGAGGCGGGCCAGGGACGAGGTCGAGGCCATCATGCGGCGCGGGAAGTCGCGCTAGCGATGGAGTGCCCGTTCTGCGCCGAGACGATCAAGGACGAAGCCATCGCGTGCAAGCACTGCTCGCGCGATCTGCGCGTCGTGCGGCCGACGCTGCTCGAGATCGACGACATCGTTACCGATCTTGACAGGCTCAGACGAGATCTCGACCGGATCAACATCCGGCTCGAGCGATACAAGAATCCGCTGCGCTATTTTGCAACGCATGCTGTTCTCTATGTCGTCATTCCGTCGGTCCTGCTGACGGTCGCCCATGTCCTCGTGACCATCACCTTCAACCTCTCTCCGATCCCGCTCCGGATCGCGTCGATCGTCATCCCGCTGTTGTTCGGGTTCCTGGCCTATCCCCTGCACAGGGTCTCGGCGCTGGGGGCGTTCGTGCTGGCGTTCCTGGTTGCGAGCGTCAGCATCCAGGCGATGCTGACGGTCACCGGCATCCACGATCGCGTTCCGATCCTGCCGACGGTGTGGGTCGAATGGCGTGAGGTGTTCGAATACGGGGCGAGCATCCTGCTCGCGTTCGTCTCCGGAAACATTTTGGGCGTCGTGATCTTCCAGGTCCTGCCGCGCGTGCTGAGCCAGGGAGGCAAGCCGAACGCCTTCGCCTTCAGGGTCGCACGCCTGCTCGGGCAGCACGTCGGCAAGGAGCATCTGCGCCGCCGTGCCCGCTTGATTCAGGATCTGATGCAGACCATCGGCCCACTGGCCGGGGTCGCCGCGACGGCTATCGGTTCCATCTACGCCGGCCTGAGGGGCTTGCTCGGATAGCGCATCGTCAATCGAACGACAGCATTCACCACTTGAACGAAGCCGCCACCTCGTAGCTGCGCGGTGCCCCCAGGATGATCTGATCGGGATAGCCCGGATCGCCCCAGGCCGCGTAGAGCTTGTTCGTCAGATTTCGCACCCGGAACGAGACACGAGTCTTCTCGACACCCGTAAAATAGGATTTCGGGATGTCGACGAACACAAACGCATCGAAGGTGGTGTAGGCGTTCATCGTCACCAAGTTGTCCTGATAGTTGAAGCGGTCCCCGACGTGACGCATCGAGGCGCCAATTTCGAGCGGCAATGCCGTGTCGAAGCGATAGGACGCGCCGGCATTGGCGACAAAGTTCGGGACATTGGGTGGTGTATTGCCCGAATAGGACTGGAGCACGCCAGCGCCGTCGACATAGCTGAAATCGACGAAGCGTGATTGTACGAACGCGACGTTGCCCCAGAGCTTCAGCCCGCCGATCGGGTTGGCCGCGGCGGCAATTTCGACGCCCTTGGAGGCGATCTTGCCGGCGACGTTGAAGACGATACCGCTCTCGGGGACATAGACGTTCTTGCGCTCGATGTCGAAGGCCGAGAAGGTCACCTCCACGCGCTTGTCGGCCGACTGCACTTTCGCGCCGGTCTCGTAGGTCCTAGACGTCGTCAACAGGAGTGGCACAGAGGGCGCCAGGATGAAGATGTTGGCAACCGTCGGATCCGCCGCCGTTGCATACTGGCTGTAAAGCATCACCCCGGGGGCAATGTCCCAAGTGTAGCCGATGCGGCCGGTGACGGGATTGAAGGTCGTCGAGAACGGATAACCTTTCGCAGATTCGAGCACGCCATCCGGGTCAAATCGGGTCCGTGCCAGCTTGATGTCCTCGAAGCGGATGCCGCCGATCAGCGCGAAGGTCGAGGTCAGCTTGAGCCGGTCCTCGAACGACAGCGAGGCGGTGTCGAGGTGGGTGTAGATCTTCTCGTCACTACGGGGACCGTAGAGGCCGCGGTCCGGGTTGAGGAGATCGACGTAATCGTTGAAGAACAGCGTGTCCTGCGAGACGTTGAACTGGTTGCTGCTCGCCGCCACGGTGGCGACGAAGCGATTGTCCATTCCGCCGATGTTGGAATTGACGGTGAGGTCGGTGATGTTGCCGTAGAGCCGCTGCGCGTGATCCAGCGCCAGACGTTCGCGATAAATGCTCTGCGCGCCGGCAAAATTCCCGACGGTCTGGTCGAACGACGAGATCTCGTTGTTGAACCAGTGCCGGTGGGCGTCATAACCGTAGACCTGGCTCCTCAGTGAGACGTTGTTGCTGATGTCCCATTGAAGGCCGCTGCGCAGCCATAGCTCGCTGGCGTCGCTGTGATTGTCGAGCACGTTGTAGTTCGTGGTCAGCGTGCGCGCGTCGACGGTGACCGGGCTCGGCGTGCCGCCGCCAAGGTAATAGTTGCTCCAGACCCCCGAGACGACGCCAGGCGTCGGCACGATGCCCGGCGCGTTCGCGGGCACCAACGGTGTTCCCCAGTAGAAACGATCCTTGTCCTGGTTGTATTGGGCCGCGCCCCAGATCTTCAGGCTGTCGGTGACGCGATAGTTCAACTGGCCGGAGACGTTGCTGAGCTTCGAATAGGTATCGTCGATAAAACCCTTGTCGTTGAAATGGCTGATGTCGAAGCGGTAGTCGAGGCCGTCGATCAGCGTGCTGCCGCCCGAGCCGTAGCCGGCGCGATAGCCGTTGAAGGAATCGTAGGAGGTGAAGGCCTCGTTGACGATCGGCCCGGTGTGCGGCGCCTTGGTGACGTAGTTGATCGCGCCGCCGGTTGCGCCAAGGCCTGCCACCAGCGAGTCCGGTCCCTTGATGATCTCGGCCTGCTGGAGGTTGGCCGTGTCCATGGGACGGCCGGTCATGGTCGATGGTCCGATCGGGATGCCGTTGTAGAGCGTCGAATTCTGGTCGCCGGTGAAGCCGCGCATCGAGAAGATGGCGGGCGCGCCCGGCGCATCGCCGCCGGTCACGCCGGTTGCCGCCTTGGCGATGTCGGTCGTCGTCCTGATCCCGAGTTCTTGCATCCTCGGCTGGTTGATGACCTCGACGGTCGCCGGCGTTTCCCGCGCCGTGAGCCCGAGCCTTGAGCCGACCTCGTCAACAGCGGCCGTGTTCAGCGGCGTTTGAACCGGACCTATCGAAGGCTGGGTCGCCGGAACAGCGACGACCGGGGCGGCGCGATTGCGCCCCGCGGCCCGGCGCGCCATGCGCGACTTCTGACTGCCGGGGCTGACGGCGGGACCGGGTTTCGCAGTGGGCGGCGATACGATCACGGGGGCGACTTCCCGGGAGGCGTTGTCGCCGGCGGCGGTCTGCGCCATCGCCATGGAGGACAAAGATGTGGAGAGCAGCAAGGCGAGCAGGGCAGGCGTGGTGCCCCGCGGATGGCCGGCTATTCCCTGAGAGAGTCCGAAGCGGACGCGCGAATACTCCGGCGCAATGCCGGACCCGATATGAAGATTTTGCACAACAACGCTCTGCGGCGACGCAAATGAACCGTCACTGCGGTTGCCTTAGCAATCTGCCTTCGCCCCAGGCGGCAGATGCACCGGCTACTCTTCCGACATCGGGGCACCCCGCCCAATGCGTTCGCGCGTGACCATGACTGGTAGCAGGTTTCCTGGCTCACGGGTCATCGCCTCCGACCGCCTTCCCAGAGGCCCAAGCGGGCTCCAGTGGTTCGTTTGGTCGTCGGCTATCCGCCTACAGTTGCGGGGGCAGCCGCGGAATTGCCCGCCGAGACGGACGCACCGCATTCCCTTGAAGAGTCCTTGCGGACACTACCGATCACGAAACTGGCATCTGGCGATGAACCCGTCAATATCCGCGCGGGCTCTTCAGCCGGCCAATCCTTCGATGGTGGCATTGTGTCGCTGTTTGGCCCGGCCTATCGCGGCGTTCTTCAAATTGCCGATCTGCGAACTGCCGGGACCAAACACCTAGCCCCCTAGCATTCGACGGACGCAGAGGACTCTGATTTCGTTGGTCCGACGTAGTTGCTCAGCGCTCGGAGTAGCAATGGAGCCGAGAGTCTCGTTGTCAAAATTCGCTTCTATCTCCGAGGCCATGCAGTTGCAGATTTGCAAGCAAGCGTCCGTTGAAAAACCACCTTGCTGCGTGCAACCGCTTCGGCACGCTGAGAGAAATTGCGATCGCCAATCTGCAGCCGCGGCGATTGTCACAAGATTGATTGCAGCTATCGTCAGAACCAAGAGAAACGCGGGCATCACTTTGCTTCCCTTTTCTGTTCTTGCCGAGGCGCCGCTCCAATTCGACTCCACGTATTTTGCCGCTAGCAATATCTGGCTACTTGCGTCGTGTTACCCTGAAGCGGAACCACAAATGACCGATCAGCGATAGGACTATGGCGGCCACAATGATCGGGAGCCAAATCGACGTGGTTATGATGAATAAGGAAACGATGATCGCACGCCCAAAGACCGATTCGGTGACCGGATTCCTGAGACCAGCGAAATAGGCATAGATAACAAAAATGGTGGCTGGCACCATCCACGCGACGACAAGTACCAGTAACAGGTCAATAAGTTGGCTGGCATAATGGTGCATGAGCGCACCTCCCAGCGTCGGCGCGAATAACTGTCACCGCTGCGAGAGCTGCGGTGATCGTCGAGGAGAATTTTGTCTTTGGTCTTATTCGCGGGAAACTGCCTGGCCGGCGCCCAAACTCATGCGCAGCCGCAGCCATCGATTCACCTGAGCCAGAAACTCTCAACGCGCACTCGTTGAGATGGCTCGGGCAAGGGCCCGTCCAATGCAGTCATAACCATCGGCGGTGTTGTGCAATCCGTCCCACGTGACAAGCGCGCTTTGCGCAACTCCGGCACTGATCGAGTTTCGCATCAGCGCAAAACGAGAGAATAGCCCGACCCGTTCCTGCTTCGCGACATCCGAGATGATACCCTCCATCGTTGGGTAGCTAGCGGAAGCGAGCACTTGCGGCGCATATTGCAGGTCCATCAGCACGACGTCGGCAGACCCTGCCTTGAGTGCCTTTACCCCTTCAAGAACGCTCGTCTTGAGGCCTTGGCCTGGCCGGCCACCCCAGGCGACGTCATTGGTGCCCAATTGCCAGATAACGAGATCAGGTGCGTGGGCGAAAACATCACGCTCGAAGCGTGCGATGTTGTTCGGAATCGTGTCGCCGACTCGACCGCTGTTGATAACGTTGATCCTGGCGTTCGATCTTAGCCTCGAGAGTTCTCGACGCATCACCTCCGGATAGGTGGCCGCGGACCTAAGCTGCCAGAGTCCTACTGTCGACGATGATCCGATCGCGACAATCTTTAGCGGCTCACCAGATCTCAAGCGCGCCGCCGTGCGGGGCAATTGTGCGCCCAGCGAGATATCCAAATTTGCCGCAAGGCACCTCTCTCCAGACGATATTCCGTCCTGTGCCTGAGAGGGCATCGTGCTGGACAATCCGATAATCATGCCAGCACCGATCGACGCTATTGTTCGAGCGGTTCGGGTCACGCATGGCGAAATAAATCGACACATGCTCCGCCATAGCTGGACGATTCTCTCTTGACAACCCTTGGCAGCAAACGTTTCGTTTGATCGCAGGTCGAATGACGCGCGGGCAGCGAGTAACACGATGAGTCCGCGAATAGTCGTGGGTAAGGCCATGTCCGGAAAGCCTGTGACGAAGCGGTTGGTATTCCACATCGGCGGCTATGATCCAATCACGTCGCAGGTCGGCGCGCAACGACGCTTTGTGCGCGAGATTGCCAGGTTCCAGCGTACCTGGTCAGTGAAAGCGGCGGTTGACGGTTCGCATGATACCGCCGACCAGATACGGTGGAACGTGACGACAACCGGCCCCGATTGGCTCGTCGAAACCGATTACCGTCTGGTCCGATGGCACGACGTCATTGAGGGCTTCGGGCGTCGAAGCACTGGCTCCCGCATTTTCGTCGGCGTTCTTGCGTTTCTGGATTTCGTTTTGACCGGCACTCTCTGGCGTTACTTGCTGACCAACTGGCGCTACGCGCTTTTCTTTCTCTATCCATGGGTCGCGTTCGGACTGCTCATTGCGGCCGCCTTCTTGATTGGCGTGCTTGCATTCAAAATCACCGGATCAATTCCCATTGCTGTCGGTGGCGGTCTCTTCGGGGTCGTAGCCGTTTTGGCCGGCCCGTGGCGCTGGCTGCACC
>JAEWFG010000113.1 GCA_023388935.1 Pseudomonadota bacterium
GCCGGCAAGCAGGAATACGGCAAGCTGCTGCACGAGGACGTCAAGATCCGCGAGATCC
The DNA here is from genome assembly GCA_023388935.1 of Pseudomonadota bacterium. Classification (GTDB taxonomy): domain Bacteria; phylum Pseudomonadota; class Alphaproteobacteria; order Rhizobiales; family Xanthobacteraceae; genus Bradyrhizobium. The sequence goes on from JAEWFG010000113.1 coordinate 59, forward strand.
TGCACAAGGAGCTCAAGCAGGCGGCCGTCGCCCGCATCGTGATCGAGCGTCCGCACAAGAAGTGCCGCGTCACCATCCACTCGGCCCGTCCGGGCGTGGTGATCGGTAAGAAGGGCGCCGACATCGACAAGCTTCGCAAGAAGGTTGCGGACATCACCTCGTCCGACGTCGTCATCAACATCGTCGAAATCCGCAAGCCGGAGCTCGATGCGACGCTGGTGGCGGAGTCGATCGCGCAGCAGCTCGAGCGCCGCGTGGCGTTCCGGCGTGCCATGAAGCGCGCCGTTCAGTCGGCGATGCGTCTCGGCGCGGAAGGCATCCGCATCAACTGCTCGGGTCGTCTGGGCGGTGCGGAAATCGCGCGCATGGAGTGGTACCGCGAAGGTCGCGTGCCGCTGCACACGCTGCGCGCGGACATCGACTACGGCGTTGCGACCGCGTTCACGACCTTCGGCACCTGCGGTGTTAAGGTCTGGATCTTCAAGGGTGAGATCCTCGAGCACGATCCGATGGCCCAGGACAAGAGAATGGCCGAAGGCGAGACTGGCGGTGGTGATCGCGGCCGGCAGCGCCGTGACGCTGCGGCCTGACGCCAGCACAGAGAATTTGAGGGCTTGAAGCCATGATGCAACCTAAGAAAACGAAGTTCCGGAAGGCGCATAAGGGCCGCATTCACGGCGTTGCGACTTCGGGCGCGACGTTGGCGTTCGGCCAGTTCGGCCTGAAGGCGACCGAGCCTGAGCGCGTCACCGCGCGCCAGATCGAAGCCGCTCGCCGCGCGCTGACCCGCCACATGAAGCGCGCTGGCCGCGTCTGGATCCGCGTGTTCCCGGACGTTCCGGTGTCGAAGAAGCCGGCCGAAGTCCGCATGGGCTCCGGCAAGGGTTCGCCGGAATTGTGGGTCGCGCGCGTCAAGCCGGGCCGGGTGCTGTTCGAGATCGACGGCGTCAACACCCAGACGGCGCGTGAGGCGCTGACCCTGGCGGCAGCCAAGCTGCCGATCAAGACGCGCTTCGTCGAGCGCATTGCGGAGTAATGGCCATGGCCCAGATGAAGATCGAAGACATCCGCGCGATGAGCCCCGATCAGCAGGATGATGCCATCCTGAACCTGAAGAAGGAGCGCTTCAACCTGCGCTTCCAACGTGCCACCGGGCAGCTCGAGAATACCTCGCGCCTGCGCGAGGCTCGCCGTGACATCGCCCGGATCAAGACTGTCGCCGCGCAAAAGCGCGCGAAGAAGAAATAAGAGGCTTACGAAGATGCCGAAACGTACTTTGCAGGGCGTGGTCGTCAGCGACAAGCAAGCCAAGACCATCGTGGTGCGCGTTGATCGCCGCTTCACGCACCCGCTCTACAAGAAGACGATCCGCCGTTCGAAGAACTATCATGCGCACGACGAGAGCAACGAGTTCAAGCCGGGCGATATGGTGTGGATCGAGGAAACGAAGCCGATTTCCAAGCTGAAGCGCTGGGTCGTGATCCGGGGCGAACGCAAGAAAAGCGCCTGATCTGTTGGCTTTAGCCGACTGACTTCAGGGAAATGTTGAGCGCCGGCTGGGCTGGCGCAAAGAGAAAGAGGACGAGGTGCATCAATGATTCAGATGCAGACCAACCTCGACGTGGCCGACAATTCTGGCGCACGCCGTGTCATGTGTATCAAGGTGCTCGGGGGCTCGAAGCGCCGCTACGCCACGATCGGCGACATCATTGTCGTGTCGATCAAGGAAGCGATTCCGCGTGGCAAGGTGAAGAAGGGCGACGTGATGAAGGCCGTCGTGGTGCGCGTCCGCAAGGACATCCGCCGTGCCGACGGTTCGGTCATCCGTTTCGACCGCAACGCAGCCGTCCTGATCAACAACCAGTCCGAGCCGGTCGGCACCCGTATTTTCGGGCCCGTGCCGCGCGAGCTGCGCGCCAAGAACCACATGAAGATTATTTCGCTCGCGCCGGAGGTGCTGTGATGGCTGCGAAGATCCGCAAGGGCGACAAGGTCGTCGTGCTGACCGGTCGCGACAAGGGTCGCACCGGCGAGGTGTTCGAGGTGCGCCCCGACGCCGGCACGGCGCTCGTGCGCGGCATCAATATGGTCAAGCGTCACCAGAAGCAGACGCAGGCCCAGGAGGGCGGCATCATCTCGAAGGAGGCGCCGATCCAACTGTCCAACATCGCGTATGTCGGTAAGGACGGAAAGCCGACCCGCGTCGGATTCAAGATTCTGGCGGACGGCAAGAAGGTCCGCATCGCCAAGAGCTCGGGAGCTGAGATCGATGGCTGAGGCTGCTTACACGCCGCGCCTGCGCGCGGAATATGAAGCGAAGATCCGCACGGCGATGACCGAGAAGTTCGGTTATGAGAACGTCATGCAGGTTCCGCGTCTGGACAAGGTCGTGCTGAACATGGGCGTTGGCGATTCCGTCAACGACCGCAAGAAGGCCGAGACCGCCGCCGCCGAGCTGACCCAGATCGCCGGCCAGAAGGCGATCGTGACCTATTCGCGTATCGCGATCGCGACCTTCAAGCTGCGTGAGAACCAGCCGATCGGCTGCAAGGTCACGCTGCGCAAGGCCCGCATGTACGAGTTCATCGACCGCCTGGTGACGGTTGCGCTGCCGCGCGTCCGCGACTTCCGTGGCCTGAACCCGAAGAGCTTCGACGGCCGCGGCAACTACTCGCTCGGCATCAAGGAGCACATCATTTTCCCCGAGATCGACTTCGACAAGGTCACGGAAGCCCGCGGTATGGACATCACCGTCTGCACCACGGCCAAGACCGACGAAGAGGCGAGGGCCTTGTTGACCGCTTTCAATTTCCCGTTCCGGCAGTGAGACGCTGACCTAAAGCCTCTCAAACGCGGATACCCAGGAGCCAAGCATGGCAAAGAAGAGTTCAGTCGAGAAGAACAACCGGCGCAAGCGGATGGTGAAGAACGCCGCCCCCAAGCGCGAACGGTTGAAGGCGATCATCGCCGACAAGACGCTGCCGATGGAAGAGCGGTTCGCCGCGACGTTGAAGCTCGCGGAAATGCCGCGCAACTCGTCGGCCACCCGCATCCGTCTGCGTTGCGAGCTGTCGGGCCGTCCGCGCTCGAACTATCGCAAGAACAAGCTGTCCCGTATCGCGCTGCGCGAGCTTGGCTCGAAGGGCATGGTCCCGGGCCTCGTGAAGTCCAGCTGGTAAGGAGGGTCGTTTAGATGTCTACGCACGATCCAATCAGCGATCTGATCACCCGCATCCGCAACGCGCAGATGCGCTCCAAGACCAAGGTCTCCACGCCTGGCTCGAAGATGCGCGAGAACGTGCTCGAGGTGCTGAAGTCCGAGGGCTACATCCGCGGCTACGCCACCCTGGAGCATTCCTCGGGCCGCAGCGAGATCGAGATCGAGCTGAAGTATTTCGACGGCGAGCCCGTCATCCGCGAGATCGAACGTGTCTCCAAGCCCGGGCGTCGCGTCTACGCCTCGGTGAAGAACCTGCCGCGGGTCAACAACGGGCTCGGCATTTCGGTGTTGTCGACGCCGAAGGGGATCATGGCCGACCACAGCGCGCGCGACGCGAATGTGGGCGGTGAAGTTCTCTTCACGGTGTTCTGAGAAGGATTTTTGATCCATGTCACGTGTTGGCAAAAAGCCTGTGGCGGTCCCGTCGGGTGTTACCGCGACCGTCGATGGGCAGACCGTCAAGATGAAGGGGCCGAAGGGCCAGCTTCAGTTCATCGTCCATGACGACGTCGAGGTGAAGCTCGAGAACGGCCAGGTCAAGGTCAAGCCTCGGCTCGAGACCAACCGCGCGCGGGCGCTGTACGGCACCGCTCGCGCCCAGGTCGCGAATCTGGTCGAAGGCGTCACCAAGGGCTTCGAGAAGAAGCTCGAGATCACCGGCGTCGGTTACCGCGCCGCGATGCAGGGCAAGAACCTGCAGCTCGCGCTCGGTTACAGCCACGACGTGGTCTATGCGATCCCGGAAGGGATCACGATCACGGTGCCGAAGCCGACCGAAATCACGGTGACGGGCAGCGACGTCCAGCGTGTCGGTCAGGTCGCGGCCGAAATTCGCGCCTATCGCCCGCCGGAGCCCTACAAGGGCAAGGGCGTGAAGTATGCTGGCGAATTCATCTTCCGCAAGCAAGGCAAGAAGAAGTAACGGAGCCGGTCATGTCGAAAGCCAAGGTTACGAATGCCCGGCGCAAGCGGAGTGTGCGGCTGAAGCTGCGCCGCTCCGGTGGCGGCCGTCCGCGCCTGTCCGTATTCCGCTCGTCGAAGCACATCTACGCCCAGGTCATCGACGACCTGAAGGGCGAGACGCTGGCCTCGGCCTCCTCGCTCGAGAAGTCGATGCGCGACGGTGGCAAGACCGGCGCCGACATCGATGCGGCGAAGGCGGTCGGCAAGCTGCTGGCCGAGCGCGCTGCGGAGAAGGGCGTCAAGGAAGTCGTGTTCGATCGCGGCAGCTACCTCTATCACGGGCGCGTCAAGGCTCTTGCCGACGCTGCGCGTGAGAGCGGGCTGAGCTTCTAACAGAATTTGAGGATTGAGGCGTAAGCCTCTGAAGGATTGGAAAAACCATGGCAGCTGAACGCGAACAACGTGGTGGACGCGATCAACGCGGCGGCGGACGTGAACGCAGGGAGCGCGAGGAGCGCGACAGCGAGTTCGTCGACAAGCTCGTCCACATCAATCGCGTGGCCAAGGTCGTCAAGGGCGGCAAGCGCTTCGGTTTCGCAGCGCTGGTCGTGATCGGCGACCAGAAGGGCCGCGCCGGCTTCGGTCACGGCAAGGCGCGCGAAGTGCCTGAGGCGATCCGCAAGGCAACCGAGTCCGCAAAGCGCAACCTGACCCGGGTGTCGCTGCGCGAAGGCCGCACGCTGCATCACGACATCGCCGGCCGTCATGGCGCGGGCCGTGTCTACCTGCGTGCAGCTCCGGCCGGTACCGGCATCATCGCCGGCGGCCCGATGCGCGCCGTGTTCGAGACGCTCGGCGTCCAGGACGTGGTCGCCAAGTCGATCGGCTCGTCGAACCCGTACAACATGGTGCGCGCGACTTTCGACGCGCTGAAGCACCAGGATTCGCCGCGTTCGGTCGCAGCCCGCCGCAACATCAAGGTGTCCACCCTGCAGTCCCGTCGTATCGGCGGCGATGCCGAGGCGGCTGCCGACTAACGGAAGCTTTTCGGAGTAGACTCCCATGGCCAAGGCCGCAAAGACGATCAAGGTTGAGCAGACCGGCAGCGGGATTCGCCGCCATCACTCGCAGCGTTCGACGCTGATCGGGCTCAAGCTCAACAAGATCGGCCGCACCAGCGTACTGCCGGACACCCCGGCGGTCCGCGGCATGATCGAGAAGGTTCACCATCTCGTTCGCATCGTCGACGAGAAGTAAGCAAGGGCGCATGATCCCGAAGAGTCGATACCGCTTTTCGGTGAAGATTGTGCGCAAGAAACAAGGAGAAGGGCGATGAAGCTCAGCGATATCGCCGACAACGCCGGTGCACGCAAGAAGCGTATGCGCGTCGGCCGTGGCATCGGTTCGGGCAAGGGCAAGCAATCCGGCCGCGGCGGCAAGGGCCAGACCGCGCGTTCGGGCGTGCGCATCAAGGGTTTCGAAGGCGGTCAGATGCCGTTGCATCGCCGTCTGCCCAAGCGCGGCTTCAACAACATCTTCCGCGTCGAGTTCGCCGAGATCAATCTCGACCGGCTCCAGGAAGCGGTCGATGCCAAGAAGATCGACGCCGGCAGCGTCGTGAACGTCGAGGCCCTGGTGAAGGGCGGCGTGCTGCGCCGCGCCAAGGCCGGCCTGCGGCTGCTCGGCCGCGGCGAGCTCAAGTCCAAGCTCAACATCGAAGTCCACGGCGCGACGAAGACCGCGATTGCTGCGGTCGAGAAGGCCGGCGGCTCGGTCAAGATCCTCGCGCCTGCCAAGGAAGAAGGCGAGGCGGCGTAACATCTGCGTCATTGGCCCGCAGCTCGCGGGCCTTTACGTGTGCGGGACGATGGACTTATCGAAGCCGAGCCCCAGATAATGTCCGGCGTCCGCTAAAGTAGCCCGGCCGCGGGCATGACGGCGCAAAAGGCGGCGGGAGAAAGTCCAATATGGCCTCTGCAGCGGAACAACTGGCAGCCAACCTCAATTTCGGCGCGTTTGCCAAGGCCGACGAACTGAAGAAGCGCATCTGGTTTACCCTGGGTGCGCTGCTCGTTTATCGGCTCGGAACCTACATCCCGTTGCCCGGCATCGATCCCAACATCTGGGAGCAGGTGTTCCGCTCGCAGGCGGGCGGCATCCTCGGCATGTTCAACATGTTCGCCGGCGGCGGTATCCACCGCATGGCGATCTTCGCGCTGAACATCATGCCGTACATTTCGGCCTCGATCATCATCCAGCTCCTGACCACCGTCTCGCCACAGCTCGAGGCGCTGAAGAAGGAAGGTGAGTCCGGCCGCAAGACGCTGAACCAGTACACCCGTTATCTCACCGTGATTCTGGCCGCGTTCCAGTCCTACGGTATCGCGGTGGGCCTCGAAGGCGCCGGCAACGTCGTCAGCGATCCCGGCATGTTCTTCCGCCTGTCCACGGCGATCACGCTGACAGGCGGCACCATGTTCCTGATGTGGCTGGGTGAGCAGATCACCTCGCGCGGTATTGGCAACGGCATCTCGCTCATCATTCTCTCCGGGATCGTCGCCGAACTGCCTGCTGCGCTCGCCGGCATGCTCGAGCTCGGCCGTCAGGGCGCGATGTCGACCGGTTTGATCCTGGTCGTCATCATCATGGCGGTCGCCGTGATCGCCTTCATCGTGTTCATGGAGCGCGCGCAGCGCCGGCTGCTGATCCAGTATCCGAAGCGCCAGGTCGGCAACAAGATGTTCGAGGGCCAGTCCTCGCATCTGCCGCTCAAGCTCAACACCTCAGGCGTGATCCCGCCGATCTTCGCGTCCTCGCTGCTGTTGCTGCCGACGACGGTTGCGAACTTCAACGCCGGCCGTGGGCCGGAATGGTTCCAGTGGATCACCACGCAGCTCGGCCACGGCCGCCCGCTGTTCCTGATCCTCTATCTCGCGCTGATCGTGTTCTTCGCGTTCTTCTACACCGCGATCGTGTTCAACCCGACCGAGACCGCGGACAATCTGAAGAAGCACGGCGGCTTCATTCCGGGCATCCGTCCGGGCGAGCGCACCGCGGAATATATCGACTACGTGCTGTCGCGTATCACCGTGCTCGGCGCGATCTATCTCGCGATCGTCTGCTTGATCCCCGAGATCCTGATCTCCTACGCCTCGGTGCCGTTCTATTTCGGCGGCACCTCGCTGCTGATCGTCGTCAGTGTCACCATGGATACGGTGGCGCAGGTGCAGGGCTATCTGCTTGCCCATCAGTATGAAGGTCTGATCCGGAAGTCGAAGCTGCGGGGCCGCCGCCGCTAAAAGGCGCGGCGTCCTCTCGGGGCGCCGACTCACAAAGCCGATTCGCCGCGCGCAAAGGTGTGCGGCTTCCGCGAGGTGCCGACCGACCGCATGGTCGCATCGGCAGATCTGCTCTCACTGCGACGCAATCGCTGATATCAAAGGCCTTCTTGGCGTCCGGGCATTCGCTCCCCTATGATATGGGTAGCGGTGCGCGGCCGATTGTGGTTTGCACTGTTCCTGAACTTTCAAACACAGGTGCGCGACGTATCGCTCACCAATCCGGGGGGGGGCGTACGCCGATGAGAATTATACTTCTGGGACCGCCTGGGTCGGGCAAGGGGACCCAGGCGCAGCTGCTGGTGCGGCGCTATGGCATCGTCCAGCTCTCGACCGGTGAAATGTTGCGCGCAGCCGTTGCGGCCGGAACGCCGGTCGGGCTGAAAGCGAAGGAGATCATGGCCGGCGGCGGCCTCGTCCCCGACGAGGTCGTGGTCGGAATCATTTCCGATCGGATCGACCAGCCGGACGCCAAAAACGGCTTCATCCTCGACGGTTTCCCGCGCACCGTGCCGCAGGCCGCGGCGCTGGACGAGTTGCTCAAGCACAAGCATCTGAGGCTCGATGCCGTGATCGAACTCCGCGTCAACGAAAGCGCGCTGCTGAATCGCGTCGAGACCCGCGTGGCCCAGATGCGGGAGCGCGGCGAGGAGGTCCGGGTCGACGACACCCCGGAGGTCCTGACCAAGCGACTCGCGAGCTACCGCAGCCAGACGGAACCGCTGATTCACTATTATTCCGAACGGCGGAAACTCTCGACCATCGACGGCATGATGGCGATCGACGAGGTGACCCGCGCCATCCATCGCCAGCTCCTGGCGCTCGGGGCGGTCGAACCCAAGACGCACGCCAGAAGCGCGGCCAAGGCGATGCCCGCCAAAAAGGGGGCAACGAAGGCCAAGGCGGCGGCGAAAAAGGCCAAAAAGCCGACGAAAGCAGCCAAAAAGGCCGCCAAATCTGCCAAAAAGGCTGTGAAGGGCGCCAAGAAGACGGCCAAGAAGACAGCCAAGAAAGCGGCCAAGAAGACCGCGAAGAAGGCCGTCAAAAAGACCCCCAAGAAGGCAGTCAAAAAGAGTGCCAAAAAGGCCGCAAAAAAGGTCACGAAAAAGCGAGCTAAACGCTAGCGGCGGTTGACGAAAGCCCCCTGAATCCCTTAATAAGCCCCGCATCCAAGTCGGATAGTTTCAAACGATGCCGGGCCCCAGGAAGACCAGGGGTGGGCGTCGTGTTCGCGTTTGCGAACACCTGCCCGAGAAACCAAGCACTTAAAGACCGCTTCCTGACGAGGAATCGGCAACAGGAGAGAAGGCCGTGGCCCGTATTGCCGGCGTGAACATTCCGACCAACAAGCGCGTGCTGATCGCGCTCCAGTACATCCATGGCATCGGCGCGAAGATCGCCGGCGAGATCATGGAGAAGGTGAAGATCCCCGAGGATCGTCGCGTCAATCAGCTCAGCGACGCCGAAGTGCTTCAGATCCGCGAAGTGATCGACCGCGACTATCTCGTCGAGGGCGATCTGCGTCGTGAGGTCGGCATCAACATCAAGCGTCTGATGGATCTCGGCTGCTATCGCGGTCTGCGTCATCGTCGCGGTCTGCCGGTGCGCGGCCAGCGTACGCACACCAATGCGCGCACGCGCAAGGGGCCGGCCAAGGCTATTGCCGGTAAGAAGAAGTAATTCGACGCGAACGGCGAACAGGGAGTGGCGAATGGATTCATTCGCTACTCGCTATTCGCCGCTCGCATTTTCACAGGTGTAGCCGCTGGCACTACGGCGGCGTTTGAGATCTCCAGGAAAGGTACTCTATGGCCAAGGAAGCCACCCGCGTTCGTCGTCGTGAGCGCAAGAACATCGCCTCCGGCGTCGCGCACGTGAATTCGTCGTTCAACAATACGACCATCACCATCACCGACGCGCAGGGCAACACGATTGCCTGGTCCTCCGCCGGCACGATGGGCTTCAAGGGCTCGCGCAAGTCGACCCCGTATGCCGCGCAGGTTGCGGCTGAGGACGTGTCCAAGAAGGCGCAGGAGCACGGCATGCGCACGCTGGAAGTCGAAGTCGCCGGTCCCGGTTCGGGCCGCGAATCGGCGCTCCGCGCGCTCCAGGCGGCGGGCTTCACCGTCACCTCGATTCGCGACGTGACCACGATCCCGCACAACGGTTGCCGTCCCCGGAAGCGTCGGCGCGTTTGATACGAAGTTGCGGGCGCATCGTCGCCCGCAATGACTTTTTGCGAAGCCGCGGGACTGATCTGCGGCCTTTCTCCAACGCCAGTATTTTGAACTGTCAAATTGACTGGCCTGTATGGGTGAAACAGTGACGATCCAGAAAAATTGGCAAGAACTGATTCGACCGAACAAGCTGCAGGTCACGCCCGGCAGCGATTCGACCCGTTTCGCGACCATCGTCGCCGAGCCGCTCGAGCGCGGCTTCGGCCAGACGCTCGGCAACGCGCTGCGCCGCATCCTGCTCTCCTCGCTCCAGGGCGCGGCGGTGCAGTCGGTGCATATCGACGGCGTGCTGCATGAGTTCTCCTCGATCGCGGGCGTTCGTGAGGACGTCACCGACATCGTCCTCAACATCAAGGACATCTCGATCAAGATGCAGGGCGAAGGCCCGAAGCGCATGGTCGTGAAGAAGCAGGGTCCGGGCGTCGTCACCGCCGGCGACATCCAGACCGTCGGCGATGTCACCGTGCTCAATCCGGACCTCCAGATCTGCACCCTCGACGAGGGCGCCGAGATCCGCATGGAGTTTACGGTCGCAACGGGCAAGGGCTACGTGCCCGCCGAGCGCAACCGTCCCGAGGACGCGCCGATCGGCCTGATCCCGGTCGACAGCCTGTATTCGCCTGTCCGCAAGGTCTCCTACAAGGTCGAGAACACCCGCGAGGGCCAGATCCTCGACTACGACAAGCTGACCATGACGATCGAGACCAACGGCGCGATCTCGCCGGATGACTCCGTGGCCTACGCCGCGCGCATCCTGCAGGACCAGCTCAACGTGTTCGTCAACTTCGAAGAGCCGCGCAAGGAAGTCGCCCAGGAGATCATCCCGGACCTCGCCTTCAACCCGGCCTTCCTCAAGAAGGTGGACGAGCTCGAGCTGTCGGTGCGTTCGG
>JAEWFG010000139.1 GCA_023388935.1 Pseudomonadota bacterium
GTCGGCGAGGCCCACCTGCGCCGACTCCTGCAATCATACGCGCTCTATTACAATGACATTCGAACGCACTGGTCATTGGGCAAAGATGCGCCGGTCTCTCGCCCGGTTCAGCGGACCGGGAGCATCAAATCGCTCCCGATCCTCGGCGGACTCCATCACCACTACATCCGCGTTTGAGTTTTCGGTAGACACAGCTTGTGGCTCAGACCGCCGGCCAGAATGCAGTGGTCGGCTCGGCCTTCTCAGTGACGCTGCCAGCCGGCACCTTCACCGATGTCGATGCGGGCGACACTCTTGCTTATATGGCGACCGCTGCCAACGGCTCAGCGCTTCCCCCATGGCTAACGTTCAATGCTTCGACCAGGACCTTCAGCGGAACGCCGACGTCGGCAAATACCGGCACGGTGAGCATCAAGACCACCGCCACCGATCTCGGTGGGCTCGCCACCAGTGAGACGTTCAATATCGCCGTGACCACATCGCCCGCGACGACGAGCCTGTTCACCGCGTCGAACATCCCGACACAAACCAGCTTGAACGACGGCACGCCGCTCGAGGTCGGCATGAAGTTCACCTCCTCGACCGCCGGCCAGATCACCGCGCTCAAGTTTTACCGCAGTCCCCGCGACACCGGCACCGATCTTCTCGACCTGTGGACGTCGACTGGTACGAAGCTCGCGAGTGCAACCTTCAGCAGCACCACGGCGAGCGGCTGGCAGACCGCGACGCTGGCGACACCGGTCTCGATCGCCGCCAACACGACCTATGTCGCCTCCTACCACACGAGCGGTGCGTACGTGGCGACAAACAACTTCTTCGCCAGCGCACTCACCAGCGGACCGCTGACCGCCCCCTCAAGCGCCTCGGCGGGCGGCAACGGCGTCTATGCTTATGGTGGAACCAACGGGGCCGGGCTATTCCCGACCAACACTTTCAGTGCCAGCTACTACTACGCCGACGTGGTGTTTCGACCGCAGTTAGCCGCCTAAACCGGAAGCAGCCAAAAATCGGCCAAGATCGAGCCTGCTTTTACGGAGTCGAGGGTCCATCTAACCTCGGATATTTGCCTTAGGCCCGATGGCGCTCCACGGCAACTCCGACATTCGCGAAATGAGGCCGTTTTCTTTTTGTCGAATGCCGTTTGCTGGCGCTGGCGGAATCGATCACGCGCCCTGGCTATGACCTTCCAGACGATCGCCGCGGCCTACGCTACGATATACTGTGTTTGCGCGAGGGTCCCATCATTCCAATTCAATGAAATCAAGTGCCTGAAGGGGTCCCGACGACGCCGATGGGGGTCATTCTTCCCTCAGCATTCACACACCAGTGCCCGCGATTTCGAATCCCTGCCCTGTGCTAACCGGACGGAACGGCGGCGGGAGGCGCGGATTCCTCTCGGCGGAGCGAATTCTATGCTGATGTTCAAGGAAAGACGGCCTGGGATCCAGACGCTACGTGGCTGGGCCATGTCGGTCCTCAACGACGCCGAGGCCATCAGGGAGTGCGGGGGTGAAGGGATCGCGGCGATCCACATGCCCGCGAGCGTGCATTCGATGTCGCGCGACAGGATCCGCCGACCGGGGTTTCCGCCCTGAGTGTCCGCCCGAAAATCGTTTGCACACCGCGCCAGCGGGTGTGGTTCTTTCCACGAGCCTTAACGCTTAGTGCCGGTCTCTTTCCGAAATTGCGCGATCGAGAGTGCATTTCGATGCACCTCCCCAAGCCGCCAAGGGCCTGTTTACACTGCCAAGCAGTGTGTTCATCAGCACCTCACGCCTGCTTCAACAATGCGGAATCGATCGGCATCTTGCGGAGCCGCTTGCCCGTCGCCGCATAGACGGCGTTGGCGATGGCAGGGATGATCGCGGACGTCCCCGTCTCGCCGATTCCGCCCGGCGGCTCCATGCTCCTGACGACATGGACCTCGATCGCCGGCGCTTCGTTCATGCGCAGCATTTGGTAGGTGTCGAAGTTACCCTGTTCGACGCGGCCGTTCTTGAGCGTGATCTCGCCATAGAGTGTCGCAGTGACGCCAAAATTGATCCCACTTTGGATCTGGGCTTCGACGGTGTTGGGATTGACGACAGTGCCGCAATCCATCGCACAGACTACGCGACGAACGCGGACCGCCCCCTCCTTCGACACTTCAACCTCAGCGACCTGCGCCATGTAGCTGCCGAATACAAATTGCAGCGAGACGCCGCGGCCGCTTCCCTTGGGCAGATCCCGTCCCCAGCCAGCCTTCTCCGCGGCGAGATCGAGCACCCCCTTCGCGCGCGGCGACTTGTCCAGCAGCATGCGGCGATAGGCCACTGCATCCTGTTTCGCGGCCACAGCTAATTCGTCGATAAAGCTTTCCGTCACGAACACATTGTGCGACGGACCGACGCTGCGCCAGAACCCGGTTGTAATGCCTGGCGGCTCCACGCGTGCATATTCGACGTGGAAGTTCGGGAGGTCGTAGACCAGATCAATTGCGCCTTCCGTCGAGTCGGGATCGAGACCGTTCGCAAAGCCCGGCGGCAACCACCGCGCAATCACGGAGGAGCCCGCAAAGCGGTGGTTCCAGGCGATTGGCTTGCCCTGCTCGTCGAGCCCTGCGGAGATACGGTCGAACCAGTAGGGGCGGTACGCATCGTGCTGGATGTCCTCCTCGCGGGTCCACACGACCTTTACCGGGCCATCGACCTGCTTGGCGATCTCGACGGCGCGGACCGCACCGTCGGCCTCCAGCCGCCGGCCAAAGCCGCCACCGATCAGGTGATTGTGGACGATGACCTTCTCTGGCGGCAGGCCTGCGGCCTTCGCGGCCATCGCCTGGACACGCGCAACGGCCTGGCTGCCGATCCAGATCTCGCATTCGTCCTTGCGAAAATGAACCGTGCAATTCATCGGCTCCATCGTGGCGTGCGCCAGGAACGGCGCCTGATAAGTCGCCTCGACCTTGGTGGCCGCGCCCGCCATGGCCTTGTCGGCGTCACCGATGGTCTGCGCCACCGCGCCCGGCTTCGTCGTGGCATTTTCGAGCTCGCGCGCAATGTCAGAGGTCGAGAGGCTGGCATGTGGACCGTCATCCCACTCGATCTTGAGCGCCCCCAGACCTTTCTTCGCGGCGCCCATATGATCAGCTACAACCGCAACAGCGTCGTCAAGCTGGACGATCTGACGGACGCCGTTGATGGCCTTGGCCGCGGTATCATCCACGCTCTTCACCCGCCCGCCAAACACAGGCGATTGGGCAAGCGTTGCGATTTTCACTCCAAGCGGCCGAACGTCGATGCCATAGACCGCGGTACCGTCGATCTTGGCGGGCGTATCGAGCCGCTTCGCCGGTGTGCCGATCAGCTTGAAATCCGTTGGATTCTTCAGAGTCACAGCCTCGGGCACCTGCATACGCGCCGCATCGGCCGCAAGCGCGCCGTAGCCGAGGCTGCGTCCCGACGCCTGATGGCGCACTTCACCGTTTTCTGCCCGGCAGGAGCTCGGATCGACGTTCCAGCGCTTTGCCGCCGCCCCGATAAGCATTGCCCTCGCGGTCGCGCCGGCCTTGCGCAGGGGCTGCCAACCCCCTCGCATCGCATTCGAGTTGCCGGTCGCCTGCACACCGAGCAGCGGATTCCTATAGAGCTTTTCATTCGGCGGTGCATGTTCAAGGCGGACCTGGTTCAGACCGACCTCGAGCTCCTCGGCTATCAACATCGGGATCGAGGTATAGGTGCCCTGCCCCATCTCGACATAGGGCATCGTCAGGACAATCTGGCCGTCGCCGCCGATCCGGATGAAAGCATTCGGCTCGAAACCCTCGGCGCTCGCCGCCTCGCTCTCTGGACTCGAAAACGGCAGGCTCAGGCTGAGCAGGAAGCCGCCGCTAGCCGCTACGCTCACGTGCAGAAAGCCGCGCCGCGACAGGTCACCTTGCGACATATTGGATACAAAGTTTCCGAGCGTCATGATCAGCCTCCCGATTGTGCGGCTTGCTTGATCGCTTCGCGGATACGAACGTAGGTACCGCAACGGCAAATATTGCCCGACATCGCATCATCGATATGGGAAGCCGACGGATGTGGATTGCTCGCGAGCAATGCGGCCGCCGACATGATCTGGCCGGATTGGCAATAGCCGCATTGCGGTACTTCCCGGTCAAGCCAGGCAGTCTGGATTTTCTGGCCGGCCGGCGTCTTGCCAATCGCCTCGATGGTGGTGACCTTCGAGTCGCCGATGCTGTCGATCGACGTGATACACGAACGGACGGCGTCACCATCGACATGCACGGTGCATGCGCCGCACAGCGCCATGCCGCAACCGAATTTCGTGCCGGTCATACCGAGCACATCGCGCAACACCCAGAGAAGAGGCGTATCTCCGTCGACGTCGATGGAATGGCGATTTTCGTTGATCGTGATCTCGAAAGCCATCGTAACCTCCTTTGGAAGACTGTTCTGATTCAACCGAGAGGCGGTGATCGGTTCTTACCTCATTCCATCTGCTGCGCGATCGCGTACGCAGCTGGCCAGCCACAAGTCTACTCGTCCTTTCGTGCATTGATCGCGGAAAGCCATCGTTGAGCCGACGCGCCAGAGTACTCCCTTGCTCAGAGCAATGAAACGCACTCCTGGGGCTTCTCAAGAACCGACTTGCACCCACCACTCGACTATCGCGGGGTCACCTTATCGCCGGGTTGCAGCTACCAGGCTTCTCCAAATGGCCGCAGTTCGACGTTGAATGACCACGCGCTGGGATCCTGGTGAACGACGTGCCAAATCTCGTCCGCAATCGCGCGCGGCTTGATGAAGAAGTCGTCGGGCCGGTCGGGCCAGCGCTTCCTCGTCCATTCCAGGTCGATCACGGCGTCAACCACAACGTAGGCAACGTGCACGCCTTGCGGCCCAAGTTCACGCGCCATCGCTTCGGCCAGAATCCGCTGCGCCGCCTTTGTTGGCGCAAAGCCGGCGAAACCAGGCTTGCCCCGGAGCGCCGAGGTATTCCCGGTGGCAACGATGGCGCCCTTACCAGAGCTGACCATTGCAGGGGTAAAGCGCCTCGCCAGGTACAAGAGCCCCATCGTGTTGACTTGGAAGTTGCGATTGAGAATCTGCGGATCGATGTCGCGGAATGTGCCGAATGCTCCGCCGACCGCATTGTGGATGACCACGCTCGGCTGGCCCAGATCGCGTTCCACGGAAGTCGCGATCGCTTCGACCTGCGCCGGATCCGACACATCGCATCGATATCCCCGCGCGTTCGGCAGCTCCCTCTCGAGCGCGGCAAGACGCTCCTCGCTCCTCGCGAGAAGGGCGACGCGGTAACCGCCCCCGGCAAATCTTCTAGCAAGCGCCGAACCCGTGCCGGGTCCAACGCCGGTTATCAGGCAAACGGGTGGTGTCATGCGATCAAACCTCCGGGTTGAGACAGGCAGCCTCAGTTTGAGGCCACTTTTGACAGCAATTTTTCGACATATGGCTTGAGGTCCGGCCTGAAGTGCTCGTTATCGACCAGCCGCGAAAAATGCGCGAACACCAGCGGGAAGTCGTCGTAGACACCCGGAGCGAGGATTCTGTCCAAGCCATGCTCCTTCAACTGCTCCACCCGTGCATGCTCGTTCATGAACAACGCAAGCTCGGCGGCAAAGCAGATGTCTGCCAGGGTGATGCCATTTCCCACCAGCGCCTGCCGTTGCGGCGACAACGCCTGCTCAAGCCCCGAGGCATAGATCGCGAAGGCCTCTTTGGCGCGGTCGTGAATCGCCGCATCGACAGTGCCACCCGACAGCGCAAGCAGATAAATCTGAGCATCCCTGGCGAAGACGAGGCTGACGTCCAGAAAGCTGTCGATCCTGGAGGCTTCATAGGCACCATGCCCGTAAAGCGGGAATGTCGCTTCACCGAGGCGCGCCACTGCCCTCATAATGCTGTTCGACTCGAAGATGCCGATCTCTCCATCGGGCCCAAAAGCAGCCGGCACATTGCCGAACGGTTGCGCTTCGAGGAACGCATCGGTCTTGAAGAGTTGCGCACCGGTCAGCCCGACCCGCCCCGTACGCACAAGAGATG
Source organism: Pseudomonadota bacterium (assembly GCA_023388935.1). Classification (GTDB taxonomy): domain Bacteria; phylum Pseudomonadota; class Alphaproteobacteria; order Rhizobiales; family Xanthobacteraceae; genus Bradyrhizobium. Next base: position 6,051 of record JAEWFG010000139.1, read on the forward strand.
ACAGGGATTGACGTTCGTGCTCGGCTAAGGGACGCGCATCGTAGTCCCACAGCCAGTCCCTCAATTCCTTGCCAGATGCTCCTCTGATCTCGACGTCCACGGCACAGAACCTGGCGGCGATAGTCGCTTTCCAGACACGCGGGTTCGGAAGATAAGAGAATATACGCAAATCAGCCATGGTGGATTGCTCCTGATGAACCTTCTGCCCAGAGGCGGTCGCGGAGTGTCCGCTTTCTGTTGTCAGAAGCGCCGGACAGCCTATTCCGAACTCCCATCGAGAACTTCACCGAACTGCTCCCAACCCGTGCCCGTCCATCGCTGAAGCTGCAGTTGCGTCCAGATCATGTTGTTGCTGTCGCTGGTGTTGATCCGAACGCCGGGCAGCGCCGTTGGCAGCACGAGGTCTTTCAGGGACTTTGCCTGCTTGATGATGTTTTCACGCGAAAGGTCGTCGCCGCATTGTTTGAGTATCTGCTCCAGCACCATGCCCTGCTGGTACCCGGTCAGATAGCTCGTATTGGTGATATCGGAGCCGGACAGGTATCGTTCGAAGAAGGCACGATAGACCTTGACGCCCTCGTCGTCCGCCCATTTCTGATCGCTTGGATCCTTGTTCGGCGTACCCACGATCACGCCGATCGCGTTCTCCAATCCCGCGGGCTTCAACGTGCCCGCGATCGTCGATGAGGGAAAATTGATGAAGATCATCGGTTTCCACCCGCTCTCCGCCGCACGACGAATGGCCTGCGCGGCGAATTTCGGCGTGCCGGCGATGAACAGTGCCTGCGCGCCCGAACTCTTGAGCGTGACGACCTGTGAATCGACCGTCGGCTCCGTCGCCTCGTAACTGGCCGTCACCACGCGCCTGTCGAAATCCGCGCCCAGCACAACCTTGAAGGCGTTCACGTAGTCACGACCGAGATCGTCGTTCTGGAACAGGATCGCGTATTTCCCGTAGGGCAACTTGCGCTGCAGATATTTTGCGTAGATCTTACCCTCGGTGTCATAGCTCACAAGTCCAGTGGTCGTCAGCGGATAGTCCTTCACACTCGTGAACTTGCTCGCACCGGTCACGATCGCGATCGTCGGCACGCGCTTGGCTGCAAGATACTTTGCCACGGCGGAATTGCCCGCCGTGCCGAGCTGGCTGAACATGAAAGCGATTTCATCGCTCTCCACCAGCCTGCGCGCGTGCTCGACTGCCTTCGGCGGACTATAGGCATCATCGAGCATGACATAATCGATCTTGCGTCCGTTGATTCCGCCGCGGTCGTTGATCGATTGCACATAGGCGCGGAGGCCCTGCCCGGTTTGGCCGATCGAGGACGCCGGTCCGCTCAACGGAAATATGCCGCCGATCTTGATTTGCGTCGCCGTGACGCCGGGCGTGTCGCCCGCCCAGCACGGGACTGACATTGCGAGCAAGACTGTGCAGACCAGCCGGATGCCCCTAAACATCGCGCATTCCTCCATTGTTTGCGCGCCCTGCGTCCAGCAGAGAGCGATGCTCTATTCTCAGACCAGGTCAGGCGGCCAACTTGAGTATTTTGATGATGTCGCCGGGCTCGCGGATCGGCTGCGGATTTGCCCGCGTAAAGATTGAAAGCATTGCGTTCTTACCGATCAGGTCGAAGCGGTCCTCGCCAACGCCGACCTCCGCGAGCGTCCGGGGAAGCCCGAGCTCCGCGACAAATTCCGCGAAGGTCTCGCCAGCGTCACGCTCGGGCGCGCCCAGCGCCGCTGCGACCGCCTTCTGCGCGGCTTCCGTGGCCGGGCGGTTGTAACGCAACACGCTCGGCATCATCACGGCCGTGCAGAAATAGTGCGGTACGTCGCAGGTACCCCCGAGCACATGCCCAATGGCGTGGCTCGCGCCCATCGGCACCCTCGCCTGCAGCCCGAATGCCGACAGCCACGAGCCCAACTGACAGCGCAGCCGTGCCCCTTCGTCGTTCGGGTTGCTCCTGGTGCGCCGGAGACCGTCATGCAGATAGCGCAACCCCTGCTGACACACGGCATCGACGAGCACATTGGGGCGACTGGAACAGATCGCCTCGATGCCGTGATCCATGGCCCGCGTACCGGAGCCGAGCCAAAGTTTCTCCGGCGTATATCTGGTCATGGCCGGATCGAGGATGATGCTGCGCGGCATCATCATGGGGTGGTTGAATATCTGCTTCAGCTTGCGGCGAGTATCGGTGACCAGCGCGCCGGAATTGTATTCACCGCCAGACAGCGTGCTCGGGATGGCGATCATCCGCACCTTGGGGGTGCGGAACTGACCAAAGCGGCGCTCCGGCATGGTCTCGAAGCCGTCAAGCCCGTCCTGCTCGAAGATCTCGTGCTCCATGCACATCAGCACGATCTTCGCCGCGTCGACCACCGAGCCCCCGCCGATGGCGACCACCAGGTCGGCCTTCGCCTCCGTCGCCCGCCTGGCGATCTGCACCACCGCTTCGCGCGTCGTATGCTGCGGCACCCCGTCGAAAGTCTCCGCATGGCGCTCGCCCAGCGCCTTGCGGATCTTTTCGATCTCATCAGTCTTGCTGTTCAGGGTGCGGCTGACGATCAGATAGACGCGCTTTGCGTCGAGACGCTCCGCCTCCTCGCGCAGCGCCTCAGCCGCAGGCTTGCCGTAGATCACGGACTCCATCGTCGGGTATTGATAACTGCCCGCGACAAGCATGCTCTCCCTCCCATCGATGTTGTTGTTCGACATTCCCGCGGCGCGCTGCTCCCCTCAGGCGACGGCGCGCGCCGGCGTGTCGTCGATGTCTCCCTCAAGGAAACCGGTCAAGCGTTGGCGTATGATCTGGTCGGCCTCCGTCATGATGCGATCGATCAGCTCCTTGACCGTCGGGATGTCCTTGATCAGGCCGACCACCATCCCGCAGCTCCAGGCGCCGGCGTCCATTTCGCCGTTCACCATGACCTTGGGGTAGACTCCGGCGACCTGCTCGTGGACATCGTCGATCTTCAGGCTTGCGCCCTTCTCGCGCTCGATCTCGAGCAGCTCAGTGACACCCTTGTTCTTCAGGACGCGTTCGGTATTGCGCAATGCGCGCATGACCAGAACCGTATCGAGCTCGGTTGCCTTGACCAGCGCCTGCTTGACGTTGTCATCGACCGGCGCTTCCCTGGTGGCCACGAAGCGGGTGCCCATGTTCATCCCAGCGGCACCCATCGACAGCGCCGCGACGAGACTCCGCGCATCCGCCATGCCGCCTGAAGCCACGAATGGGATTTTCAATTCATCTGCCGCGCGCGGCAGCAGGATCATGTTCGGGATGTCGTCCTCGCCAGGGTGACCGCCGCATTCGAACCCGTCTACGCTCACCGCATCGCAGCCGATCTTCTCGGCCTTGAGCGAGTGCCGCACCGAGGTGCATTTGTGGATCACCTTGATCCCGGCGGCGTTCAGCGCAGGCATGTATTGCTCGGGGCTGCGGCCCGCGGTCTCGACGGCCTTGACTCCCCCTTCTTTGATGGCAGCGATGTATTCGGGATAAGGTGGCGCGGTAAAGCTTGGCAGAAAGGTCAGGTTCACGCCGAACGGTTTGTCGGTCATGTCGCGGCAGCGCGCGATTTCCTTCGCCAGCAGCTCAGGGGTCTTCTGCGTCAGGCCGGTGATGATGCCGAGACCGCCGGCATTGGACACTGCTGCGGCAAGCTCGGCGAAGCCGACATAGTGCATACCACCCTGGATGATCGGATGCTGGATTCCAAATAGCTCGGTTATTGCCGTCTTCACGTGTGATCTCCGCCTTTACATCAGTGGACGATTTCAAACAGACCGGCCGCGCCCATGCCGCCGCCGATGCACATGGTCACCACGCCGTATTTCGCCTTGCGCCTCCGGCCCTCGATCAGAAGGTGCCCAGCGAGCCGCGAGCCGGTCATGCCGTAGGGATGACCAATCGCGATTGAGCCGCCATTGACGTTGAGCTTGTCCGGATCGATGCCGAGCTTGTCGCGGCAATAGATCACCTGCACCGCATAGGCCTCGTTGAGCTCCCAGAGATCGATGTCGTCGATCTTCAGATTGTGGCGCTTCAGAAGCCGCGGGATCGCGGCGACGGGGCCGACGCCCATCTCGTCCGGCTCGACACCGGCGGCAACGAAACCGCGGAAGATACCGAGCGGCTTCAGGCCCTTCTTGGCCGCGATCTTGTCGCTCATGACCACGCAAGCCGAGGCACCGTCCGAGAGCTGGCTGGCATTGCCGGCGCTGATCGTCTTGCCCTCGAACACCGGCTTGATCTTGGCGAGGCCTTCGGCGGTCGTATCGGGGCGCGGGCCCTCGTCCTTGGCCAGCGTCACTTGCTGATAGCTGACCGCCTTGGTGTCCTTGTCGACCACGGCCATTTTGGTCGTAATCGGCACGATCTCGTCGTTGAAGCGGCCGCCCCGCAGGGCGGCGCCGATGCGGCGCTGGCATTCGAGGCTGTACTCGTCCTGCTTGTCCCGGCCGATCCTGTAGCGCTCGGCGACGACCTCCGCGGTCTCCAGCATCGACATGTACATTTCCGGCTTCATCGCCATCAGCTCTTCGTCGACGGCGTGGAATTTATTCATATGGTCGTTCTGCACCAGACTGATCGACTCGATGCCGCCGCCGATCGCAATCTCGACGCCATCGAGCATCACCGTGCGGGCTGCAACCGCAATCGCCTGTAGACCCGACGCGCATTGCCGGTCGATGGTCGTGCCGGCGACCGTCACCGGGAGGCCGGCGCGGATTGCGCCCTTGCGTGCGACGTTCATCACCATAGTGCCCTGCTGCATGGCGCAGCCCATCACGACGTCCTCGACCTCGCCCGGCTCAATGCCGGCGCGCTTCACCGCCTCGGCCATCACATGGCCGGCCATGGTCGGCCCATCGGTGTTATTGAGCGCGCCGCGATAGGCCTTGCCGACACCGGTGCGTGCGGTGGAAACGATAACTGCATCGATTGTCATGCTTGCCTCTCTGCTTAAGCCGCTGTGTCGAGCCGCGCGTAGCGCAGCAGGTGATAGGCGGGATCGCCGAACTGGATGTTGATGGAGGAAATGCGCTTGAAGTAGTGACCGATGTTGAGCTCGTCGGTCATGCCCATGCCACCATGCAGCTGCACGGCCTGGTCGGCGACGAACTTGCCGGCATAGCCGATCTTTGATTTCGCGCCTGACGCCAACCGCGAGACGGCGGCCTCGCCCGCGCTCAGGGTGAGATTGAGATGCTGCATCAGGGAGAGCGCCTCCTGATGCGCGATGAACATGTCGACCATCCGGTGCTGCAGCACCTGAAACGAGCCGATCGTGGTTCCGAACTGCTTTCGCGTCTTCGAATACTCCAGAGTAGCCGAGTTCAGCTCCCCGATCGCGCCGACGGCTTCGGCACAGAGCGCTCCGATAACTCGATCACGGCAGGCTTCCAGCGCTGCAACGCCCTCGCCGTCCCTGCCAAGTAGCTGACTGCGGACATTGTTCAAACTGACCTCAGCGGCGCGGCGTCCGTCGATAGTCTTGAAGCCTTGCGGATGCAGGTTGGCCGCGCGGCGATCGACCACGAACAAGCTGACGCCGCCGCGATCATCGCGGCCACCTGAGATCCGGGCGGAGACGATGAGATAATCCGCCCAGGGTGCCGCGATCACAGCCGTTTTCTCGCCGCTCAGGACGTAGTCGCCGCCGTCGCGGCGCGCGGTGGTCGCCACCGTCGCCAGATCGAAGCGCGAGCCCTTTTCGGCCCAGGCCAGAGCCCAGATTTTCGTCCCCGCGATGATGTCTGGGATGAAGGCCTGTTTCTGCTGGTCGGATCCAGCCTGCTCGATCAGGCCCCCGGCAAGCACGACCGTTTCCACGAACGGCTCGACCACGAGGTGGCGGCCGAACTCCTGCATAATGATCATGGTCGACAGCGGCCCACTACCGAGACCGCCGACGTTCTCGGAGAACGGTGCAGCAAACAGCCCGAGCTCGGCGAAGGCCTCCCAATGCTTACGGCTGAAGCCTTCTTCACTGGCGACGATCTTGCGGCGCGCGCCGAAATCATATTGCTCGCGCAGCAGCCGCTGGACGCTGGATCGCAACAATTCCTGCTCTTCCGTGAACTGGATATCCATCCGATCCTCTCGTTGCGCTGTTACTAGAGACCGAGCACGGCCTTGGCGATGATGTTGCGCTGGATCTCATTCGACCCGCCGTAAATGCTGAGCTTGCGGGAATTGAGATGCTTCTCAGACGCGGTGTGACCGTAGTCCGGCCCCGGCATGAAATGATTGGCACTGACCGGATGCTCGCGGATCGCAAGGCCGTAATTGCCGATCGCGCGGTGGGTCAGCTCGGTGATGTTCTGGAATATCTCGGTGCCGCGAATCTTGAACAGCGATGCCGCCGGTCCCGGATCGATGCCGCGAGCCATTTGCGCCACCACGCGAAGCTCGGTCGCCTCCAGCGCCAACACGTCGAGTTCGACGCGGGCGATGTCCCTGATGAATTCCAGATGCGCAGGATCGTCCTGCGGAATCTCGGCTTGCACGATCCGTTTTAGTCGCTCGAGGTAACGCGTCGAGCGGCCGATGCCGGCCATGCTCGTACGTTCATTTCCGAGCAAGAATTTTGCGTACGTCCAGCCCTTGTTCTCCTCGCCGATCAGGTTCTCGGCGGGCACGCGAACGTTCTCGAGGAAGACGTCGTTCACCTCGTGTGAGCCATCAATGGTGATGATCGGCCGCACAGTGACGCCCGGCGACCTCATGTCGATCAGCAGAAACGAGATGCCCGATTGCGGCTTGGCTGACGGATCGGTCCGGACCAGGCAAAAGATCCAGTCGGCGTGCTGGGCGAGCGTGGTCCAGGTCTTGTGGCCGTTGACTACGTAATGGTCGCCGTCGCGTACCGCCTTGGTGCGGACAGTGGCGAGGTCGGAGCCGGAGCCCGGCTCGGAATAGCCCTGGCACCACCAGTCCTCCCCGGAGAGGATGCGCGGCAGAAACTTCTCCTTCTGCGTCTCGTTACCGAACGTATAGATGACCGGGCCGACCATGGTGACGCTGAAGGCCAACGGCGGCAGCGTGCCGGCGCGCGTGGTCTCCTGCTCGAAGACGAAGCGTCTGGTAATCGACCAGCCCGGACCACCATATTCCTTGGGCCAGAGCGGCGCGATCCAGCCCTTCTTGTGCAGGATGCGATGCCAGAGGAGCATTTGCTCCTTGGTCAGGTCAGTCTCCGGATTTGGAACGCGCATCTCCGCCGGATAATTGTCCGTGATGAAGGCGCGCACCTCATCACGAAACGCCGCATCTTCCGGGGACAGCGCCAGTTCCATTGGAACGCTCCCTACCACTTCTCGCCGAACGGGCGGATTTCCAGCTCGAAGGTCCAGGCGCTCTTCGGCTGCTGGTAGAGCTGCCAGTACGAGTCTGCAACCGACGCCGGGGGCATCAAGAGATCCGGATTGTCGAGCGAATTTGGACCGAGCGCCTCGATGCGACGCTGCCGGACCCATTCGGTATCGACCCCCGAGTCGATGATGAGATGCGCGACATGGATGTTCTTCGGACCCAACTCGCGCGCCATCGCCTGCGCCACAGCGCGCAGGCCGAACTTGGCGCTGGCGAAGGCGGCGTAGCCGCTGCCGCCGCGTAAGGAGGCGGTGGCGCCGGTGAAGAAGATGTTGCCGCCGCCGCGCTGCAGCATCAGCCGCGCCGCTTCGCGTCCGGCCAGGAAGCCGGAATAGCAGGCCATCTCCCAGACTTTCCGGAACACGCGCTCGGTGGTGTCGAGGATCGGGAAATTGACGTTGGCGCCGATGTTGAAGATGCAAACCTCGAGCGGCGCATGCTTGTCGGCGTCGTTGAGGAAGGAGATGATCTCCTCCTCCTTGCGCGCGTCGAGCGAGCGGGCATGGATCTCGCCGCCGGCGGCCTCGATCTCCTTGACCAGCGGCGCGAGTTTGTCGCCGTTGCGGCGGCCGGCGAAGATCGTAAAGCCCTCTGCGGCAAATTTCTTGGCAATCTCGCCGCCGATGTAATCGCCGGCACCGATGACAGCGACAGTCGCATTTCTCTTCTGCATGGTCTTCTCCGGCTTCTAGTTTGACTGAACTCTTCTCGAGTGCGGCGCCGAGCTGATGCTCACCCTTGGCCGCGCAGCGAGTCCGCCAGCTTGTGCTTCAGGATCTTGCCCGTCGAGGTCGCCGGAAGCGCATCCAGCAAGATGATTTCCGAGGGACGCTTGTAGGAGGTGAGCTGCGGGGCGACATGAGCCATCAGGTCCTGCACGGTGGCCTTCGAGCCCTTGATCAGCTGCACAAAGGCCACGACCTCTTCGTTGCCTTCGACTGATCGCCCGACCACGGCGCACTGCACCACCGCATCGTGCGTGCTCAGCACGGCCTCTATCTCGGCTGGATAGACGTTAAATCCGGAGCGGATGATCATCTCCTTGGTCCGGCCGACGACGTAGAGGCAGCCGCCCTCGAAGCGAGCGAGATCACCGGTGTTAAACCAACCGTCGGCATCGATCGCCTTCGCGGTTAGGTCAGGAGCGCGGTAGTAGCCGCGCATCACATTCGGGCCGCGAACATGAAGCTCGCCGACCTCACCGTTGGCAGCGGTCTTGCCGTTCCGAGCGACGAGCTTTGCCTCAACGCCAGGGAGAACCGTTCCCACTGCGTGGTCGGCCCTGGGGCCATCGGGCCGGACCCCAGAAATGCCCGGCGAGCACTCGGTGATGCCATAGCCGTTGAGGAGTGGCAGGCCGAGCTCCTGCTCGACACGAGACTTGAGCTCAAGATCGAGCGGCGCGCCCGCCACGGCGATCAGACGAAGCGCACCGCGATCGAACTTCGGCAAGCCCGCGTTGCGCCGGTATTCGAGCAGACGCTGGTAGGTCGCGGGCACGCCATTGACGATGGTAATGCCTTCCTCCGCCATCGCCTTCACGAGGGCGGCGGGATCATACTTTGCGACCAGGCGCACTGTGGCGCCGACCATCAAAGTCATGGTGAGCAGCGAAATGCCGACGATGTGCGAGATCGGCAGCACGCAATATTGCACGTCGGCCGACGTCATCTTCCGCCAACCCGCAGTGCCCCTGGCGCTGAACAGGAGATTGCGGTGAGTCAGCATCACGCCCTTGGGCGTACCCGTGGTCCCCGAGGTGTAAATGAGAACCGCAACCTGCTGCGAACCATCGGTTTCGACCGGCTCCGCCGAAGTCCCCTCGTTCAGCGCAGTCACGCCGATGCCGCGGAGCGGACCAACATCCTGCACGGGCGCGCCATAGCGCGTGGCGTGGTCGGCAGCTTCCTGCGATACATCGGCGGTAAAGAAGGCCCGGCGAGCCCCGCTGTGATCCCTGATCTGTTCAATTTCGCGGGGCGACAGCCGCGGATTGACGACAATCGCCCAGGCATCGAGCCGGCTTGCGGCGAGCAGCAGACAGGCGAGCGGAATGGAGTTTTCGCTGACGATCATCATGCGATCGCCGGCGCGGATTCCGAGCCCCTGCAGCGCGCTCGCGACGCCGGCCACGCGCCGATCCAGCTCGCGATATGTCAGGCTTGTCTTGTCATCGATCAGCGCAAGCCGATCCGGCGTCGTGTCGACGTACCGGTCTATCACCTCGTGGATCCGGTTTGGCAAACCTGCCAGATGTTCTGCGATCGTCCGCGTCGAAGCCACCACAGAAACCTCCCTGCAACGGCCCTTCGGGCCCGATTCTTAACCTGCGCGCGATTCGGATCAGGCGGTCCTGCGCCGTTCCGTGGCGAGTTGCGCGACAATCTCTTCCTCCACCTCGCGCAATTTGTCCTTTCCAAAGAAAATCTCGCTTCCGACGTAAAAGGTCGGCGACCCAAACGAGCCGCGCGCCACCGCATTGCTGGTGTTATCGATCAGCTTCTTCTTGACGTCGTCCTGTTGCGCGCGCGCGATAATGCGGTCGACATCGAGGCCGGAGGACAAGAACGCCTCGCGGAACACTTGCGGATCGTCCATCTTCTTGGGTTCGACCCACATGTGGTGATAGGCGGCGCGGAAATAGGATTCGAACATTCCGTCGAGCTGGGCCGCGACAACGCCGCGCATCAGCGTCAGTGTATTTACCGGGAAGAACGGGTTCGACCTGAATTTCGTGATGTTGTGGCGCCGCAGGAAGCGCTCGGTCTCAAGCGCGTTGTATTCAGGCTTGTTCTTGATGCCGTGCAAAGACTCGGCTGGCGACATGTTACCGGTCGCCTTATAGACGCCGCCGAGCAGCACAGGGACGTAGTCGAACTTGACGCCGGTACGCCTCTCGATCTCCGACAGCACGAGCTCGGCGAGATAAGCGTTGGGACTACCGAAATCGAAATGAAACTCGACCTTGAGCGGAACAGCCATGGCGCCCCTTTCCTTTTCGACTGGCGGCCACTGCAGACCGCGCGGTTGATCGCACCGAGATCCTACGTTCTGTTTTAGAACTGTCAATATGATAGTCATCATACAATCTTGGATTCACGGCGAGTATTGGTGGTATCCTATTGAAACTACGTCAGTTCCAATTTAGAATTTATTTTCACTTGCTATGGCAAATGCTGGAGACACGAATGAAATGGGATGCTCTCGAGGAAGAGCCCTGCTCGCTGGCCCGTACAGTTGCGGTTATCGGTGACCGCTGGAGCCTGCTCATCCTGCGCGAATGCTTTCTGCGCATCCGCAAGTTCGATGAATTTCAGGCGTCGCTAGGAATTACCCGGCATCTTCTCGCCGACCGGCTGAAAAAGCTCGTGCGCTTTGGCGTGCTTCGCCGGATTCCCTACCAAGAATCGCCGAAGCGCTACGAATACATCCTGACGCAGAAGGGCCTGGACCTCTATCCGATCATCATGTCAATCGTGCACTGGGGTAACATCCACATGGTCGACTCGCGCGGAAGGCCGATGCTGCATGAGCACAAGAACTGCGGGAAGATGTTTGATCCCGTGATGGTCTGCTCGGAATGCGGAGAGCCGCTGACGGCCAAGGCCGTTCATGTGCATCCAGGCCCCGGCGCGCGACAATCGTCGCCGGTACACGCCAAGGCACAGGAGAGAGCCAAGAGAGGCGCTCAATCGACCTAGATTTCCGGAGCAGTTCACGTCCCCCTATCCCTTTCGAAAAGAGGACCGTTCGAAAATAACTCAAGGGCGCAAACGGCCGCGCCATCCGGGTTGAGAGCATCGTTTAAGGATGCGTTCACAAAAGACCTCCCTCTTGCTCTCAGACAATTTTGCGAACGGACGTCACTCCGCCGCGAGGGCGTGGTGTCGCCGCGGCAACCCAAGCCGTCCCCATACGTCGACCAATGCTTCAGCGAGCGCATCGATCAGGGCATCATCATGGTAGGGCGTCGGCGTGATGCGCAGCCGTTCGGTGCCGCGCGGGACGGTCGGATAGTTGATCGGCTGGACGTAGATGCCGTGCTCGGCGAGCAGGAGGTCGCTCGCTTCCTTGCACCTCTCCGGATCACCCACCATCACCGGGACAATGTGCGTGTCGCTGGGCATAACCGGCAGGCCTGCTGCATTGAGCACGGACTTTACCCGCGCCGCGCGGCCCTGATGGCGGTCGCGCTCCCATTGCGAAATCTTGAGATGCCGGATCGCCGCGGTAGCGGCGGCGCAGACCGCCGGTGGCAGAGCGGTGGTGAAGATGAATCCCGGCGCGTAAGAGCGTACCGCATCGATGACGTCGGCACTCGCCGCGATATAGCCGCCGAGACCGCCGAAGGCCTTCGCCAGCGTGCCCTCGATCACGTCGATACGGTGCAGGGCGCCTTCACGCGCGGCGATGCCAGCACCGCGCTGGCCATACATGCCGGCCGAATGAACCTCGTCGATATAGGTCATGGCGCCATAACGCTCCGCGAGGTCACAGATGCGGTTCACCGGTGCGACGTCGCCGTCCATCGAGTAGAGGGCCTCGAACACGATCAGCTTCGGCCGCTCCGGAGCGTCCGCCGCCAACAATTCTTCGAGATGACTGACGTCGTTGTGGCGCCAGATCCTCTTCTCCACGTCGGCACGCAGCACGCCCTCGATCATCGAATTGTGGTTCCAGGCGTCCGACAGGATCACGCAGTTCGGCAGCAGCTTGGCGATCGTCGCGATGCCGGTCTCGTTGGACACATAGCCCGAAGTGAAGACCAGTGCCGATTCCTTGCCGTGCAGGTCGGCGAGCTCGCGCTCCAATTCGACCAGCGGATGGTTGGTGCCGGAAATGTTTCGGGTGCCGCCAGCGCCAGCACCCATGCGGGTCGCCGTTTCGACCATGGCGCCGATCACCTTCGGATGCTGGCCCATGCCAAGGTAGTCGTTCGAGCACCAGATCACGACATCGCGCAGACCGTCCGGGGAATGCCATGTCGCGTGCGGGAAACGACCAGCGATGCGCTCGAGATCGGCAAACACGCGGTAGCGCCGTTCGGCGTGCAGGCGGGCCAGCGCAGCGGAGAAGAAATGATCATAGGTCATCGAGCAAACCCTCCGTCCGGTTTGTGCTCAACGATCGGGACTTTCCGATCCAAAGAGCCGCCGTGCCCCTCTAATCCGGCGCCGTTGCGTATCAAGCCAAGGGGCGGCCGGTCCTCGGGAGGGAAGGACCGGCCGCGGGAAGCCACGGCGAAGGGACGGAGCGCCGGGGCGAAGCACTTGCGAAGGTGTCTGTCTCCGCAAGGAAAATTGGTATCGGACAAAGAATGTCGGTGCGAGTGAAGCAGTGCAAATCTCAGCAAATCGTCGCGAATGCGCCGGCCTGACATGGATCACATCCGTTAGAAGAAGTGATCTGGCCTTCCTAAGCTCCCCTGCCATCCTGCTTGCCGATCACACACCGCCATCCGGCAAGGCGCTCGGCCGGATGCTCCTTCATCCAATCGGCAAGCTGCGGTGCGCCCATCATGCACGACTGCACTGAGACGTTAGCGAAGTCCGAGGTGGTGACGGTCTGCTCGTAGCAATTTGTCGGAGAGGACAGACTGCAGAGCACGGCAATGATTTTGATCACGACAGCAGATCCCCGCCACTAACCGAGTGAACTGCCGGCCCTTGGTCGCCCTGCTCGTTAACGGGAGCAGCCGTCGGGAAGACGCTTTCATATATCGCACGAGCTTCTCGAATTAGGCGGATACGCTCGCGCTCGGATTTTGAAACAAATCGAACAACCTCACCCACAGTCAGCTCCTATTGAATTACGATCATCATTCCTTTTGGTGACTTGGGGTTCTTGACCCCGGCTTTGAAGCCCCGCAGATGGTAACGAAGAGATAAAAAGCGCGTGACGTCTAGGTCGGCCGATTTGCTTAAGAGTAGCCTAAGAGAAGGCAACGTCGCTGATGTCGATCGATACCATCAGCATATCCAATATCGGGCGGCGATCGGGGCCGCGCGTATAGGCGCGACGCTTGCTTGGCAGGCGCACGCCATTGGCCTCGGTATATTCCAGCATCAGTTGCGCGGCGGGGAAGCCACCGGCGATATTGACGCTGTAGTCGTGGCGCCGAAGGTCGAATTTCTCGTCAAAGAAGAAATCCTGAACCTGGCAGTGCGTCTCGATCGAGCCGGGAAAATAGACACGCAGCACCCGCCAGGTCTCCTTCCCCTCCTGCCAGGGCGCAGTCTCCTCGACGCGGAAGCCATCCATCGCAAAGGCAAAGGGCGTCGCGAGGTAGGTCCATAGCGCCTCGCCGTTGAAATAGGCGCGATGCAGTGGATCCCATGGCGTGTGCATCTGGTGCCCGGCAAACGAATCCCTGGGCATTCGCCGCTCAGCAACCACCGTGCCGTCGAGCTTTTCGATGACGATGCGGTCCGGGGTGAACATCGTACGTTGATCTGCACCGCCGTAAGGCGCAACCGAGGACCGCTCCTCGTGCAGCCATACCGCCATGCGGCGCGGATTTGCATCCTGCAGGACGCCCTTCAAGGCAAAAAAACCGCCGCCGCTGACAATGGTGGCCTCAACCTTGTTGTAGCTGCGCCAGCGATCGCGGCCGCCGTGCGCGTCCAGAACCTTCGTCAACAGCTCGTTCATGGCTTTCCTTTCCAATCCTCGAGCGCGATCGCCGGCATCTCGAACCGTTCGCGCGTGCGCGTGTACCAGCCGCCTTCCATGCGGCCGATCAGGTCAAGCTTTTCGGCATCGACGTGCTGGCGAGCCGCGCATTGGTCACGGCCTCGTCCTTGACGTGAACCATCAGGATCTTGCCGAGCACCAAGCTAAAGCTGCCAAGCGCGATCTCCTGCATGAAGGTGCACTCCATCGCGACCGGCGCTTCGGCGATGCGGGGAACGCCAACCTGGATCGACGGCGCCAGCGACAGGCCCGCCTCCTTCGGCTCTTCGACGCCCCTTGGAAGCGCGATTGACGTGACGCGCATCTGCTCGGCCAGTGCGAACGGCACCAGATTGACGACGAATTGCTCATCGGCGCGAATATTGGCGCGGGTGTCCTTTGGCTCAGCCGGCCCCTTGCTGCCGATGCCAATGCCGACGGTCGCAGGGTCGCTGCCAAAGACATTGAAGAACGAGAAGGGCGCGGCGTTGATTGCGGCGCCAGCGTCACGCGTTGTCACCCACGCGATCGGTCGTGGCAAAACCGTCGCTAGCAGCAGCTTGTACCGCTCGGGGGCGCCCATCTTTTCGAAATCGAACTGCACGGCTTCTCAGATCGTCAGGTTGCGTGGCTAACAAAGTACGCAATGATCTTGATCACGAGGCAGCCTCATCGTCACGATTGACACTGCTGATGATGTGACCTGTCGGCGCTTTATCGCTCTGCCTTCCCATAGGCGATGGCGGGACGACGCTGTCGCAGCTTGAGTGAGCTTTCTGAATCAAGCGGCTGCGCTCGCGCCCCGACTGCTGGATGAATCGAAAGAACTCCTCCATTTTTTGTCTCCTCTCAAATGATCTACAACATTTCATTTGGCCACATGGGCCCTGACATTGAGCTCGGTCGCTTCACGCCCCGCGAGCGCCGCGTTCGAGACCGGGCCGATCGGCGTAGATGTGGAGTGGACGCGCCGTTCCTTCCACGACTTCGCGCGAAATAACGACTTCTTCCACACCTTCCAGGCCCGGCAGGTCGAACATGGTCTCGAGCAGGATCGCCTCGAGGATCGAACGCAGACCACGCGCGCCGGTCTTGCGCTCGATCGCCTTGCGGGCGACCGCGCCAAGCGCCTCGTCGGCGAAGGTGAGCTCGATGTTCTCCATCTCGAACAGCCGCTGGTACTGTTTCACCAGCGCATTCTTCGGCTCGACCAGGATCTTCTTCAGCGAAGCCTCGTCCAGATCCTCCAGCGTCGCCACGACAGGCAGGCGGCCGACGAACTCGGGGATCAGGCCATACTTGAGGAGATCCTCGGGCTCGACATGCCGGAAGATCTCGCCGGTACGACGGTCTTCGGGCGCCATCACCTGAGCGGCGAAACCGATCGAGGTCGACCGGCCGCGCGCCGAGATGATCTTCTCGAGGCCAGAGAACGCACCACCGCAGATGAACAGGATGTTGGTGGTATCCACCTGCAGGAATTCCTGCTGCGGATGCT
>JAEWFG010000246.1 GCA_023388935.1 Pseudomonadota bacterium
TCTGCAGCCGCTCCCGGTTCTTGGTGAAGGTGGTTGGGTCCCACACCGGATCGTCCGGCGACAGTCCCACGAACCAGCGGTACAAAAGATTGTAGTCCACTTGCTCCATCAATTGGCGTTCCGAGCGGATGCCGTAGAACACCTGCAGCAGCAACGCGCTCAGCAATTGCTCCGGAGGGATCGAAGGCCGTCCCTCGCTGGCGTAGAGCCTCCCAAAGCTGCGGTTCAAATCAGTCAAAACATCCCGGACAGGGTCCCGGACCTGCCGCGGCGGATGGCTCGCTGGCACACGCTTGTCCGGCGCGATGTACGAAAACAGGCCACTCTGATCCGTAAACCTGCCGCGCATGATCATTTCCACCGAGTCGAGATGACAAAGTGAATCATCAAGCCCTCTCCATGACGAGGGGTTTTTCAGCAGACTGTCCCGCATCCTCATTTTCCCGTCGCTCCCACTGTTCAACGCTGGGTCCTGCAGGGTGCGCCGAGCTGATGGGAAGTATTTCGCGGTTTACTGCCGTTTGCGACGAAAATTTTTCGGGAGGACCGACAAACGCTCCTTCAAGAAAACAGGCTTTGTCGCCCAAAAGAGGGGCTGGCCCTGTCGGCTCTATCAAATCGGGTGTTGCTCAATTGAACATGAAATTCCAAAATTTGTCGGCCAATCGAGAATGGTCCGGCACGAGGGATCTTGGGGGCGGGGCGGCCGCCGACTTGGCCGACCGTGACCAACGGCTGTCGCGGGGCCGATCAGATGGTGGCGGATAGGCGGTTCTCGAGCCGGACAGCGACATGCAGCTCGGGCGGCAACGACTAGCTAAGTCTGGCCGACGCGTCGTGTTCGGTTACGCCAGTGTCGCTTGCAAACAGCGCGCTCGGCGAACTCCTCTCGGCCGGGATGCGCACGGGTCGCGAGACGCGGAGCGCGCCTTGGCCAATAGACGCGCAGCCTGACAAAGCAAAAAGAGCGCCACGAGGGCGCTCTTTTAATCTCCCCATATCGGGGTCTCTACACCTATTGGACGAAAGGTCCGCTTGTTAGACGGAAAGTCCGTTTCTGGCAGTGGATCTTTCAGCTTCCCCCTCGTCAAAAGCGCAACGAGAGGGTCTCTTCCAATAATGCCTATGTAACGGCCATTTCACTGGAATCAAGCGCAATGCAGGCACGTGGTATTCAGCCAGTTAAGAGAATGTGAAAAAAGCAAACCAGTTTGAGATGCGAGACGTCCCGAACGTCATATTCGCGCCCGGCTGTCTTGGTGGGCAAGAAGTCGCGCCTCACGCTTGCACCTTCGGTTTTGGCAACGACGGTGACGTGCGCCCGAGGCGCGACTACCCGCTGCGTAATCAGTTGATGAGACCAACGCTGGTGATCTCTTCCCGAGCTACGCGACGCCGCTGCCGCATCGTGGCATCCCGTGAACGACAGCTGATTTATTGATTGTGGATCTCGCGGGATGCCGAGGCTCGGGCGAAGATGTTGCCCTTGTTGTGCCAGTCCGCCGCGATCGGCGCCGAGTTATATTAGTGGACCTGAGAGAAAAGTTTAAACGCCTGAAAAGGGTCGGGCCCCAGAATCCGAGATTTCTGCTGTCGAAGCGCGCATCCGGAATGGGAGGTGACCGGCGAGCATTTCGGCTTTGCCACTGGGCAGTCGGCGGGCGCGCGAAGCGCCGCATCCTTGTCGCGCCGCGCACGCAATACGCATCACCGGCCGGCCGGCCGCCGTTGAAATGCGAAAACGTCTTCGCATTTGCCAAGCTGTGCGAAGAGGGCGATCGATTGCAGATAGCCGTCAAGACGACGCGCAAGAGGGGATCATCAGCACTGTCGTGGACGATTTCGCCGGTGAACGCGCCGACGTTCAATGCATGAGTACCTCGAGAGTATCGAATTTTGACTGGGTCTCGATGCTCGGACGAACTGAAATTGCCAGCCTCCTTCCACAATTTTGTTTGGCGTCAGGGCCGGCTTAGTTCGGCAGCAACAGCACGCAAATTGCCGGCGTGATCTTGATCGTGACGAGTGCGTCACCCTTGCCGCGACGTTCGATGACGTCACGATCCCATTTGACGTGATCCCATTCGAGCGTCACGCATTCGTTCTTGCGCTTACCGGACATGCGGCTGAACAGCACGATCGGTTCGGCGTCCTCGCGAGTGTTAAGGGCCTCGTTGAGGCCGGCACGCTCCTTGTCAGAGAACGCGCGCGGGCGAGCTTTCGGCTCCAACAGCCAGAACTTCGGGTTGCCGAAATTCGGCGGCTTGGGCAGCTTGACACCGGTGTTCTTCATGTAGGTGAACAGCTTCTTGAACTGCTCGACTGTGTCATTGACCGTAAACGCGCTGATCAGCTTTGCGTTCGGTCCCGGCTTGCGGTGGACCCATTTGCCCTTCTTGTCGCGACGCCACTCGCCGACGTGGTGAGCGCGACGCCAGTTGAGCAGGTTGAAAACGTCCTGATCGGTGATCTTGTCCATCGGCTTGTCTGGACCGAAATAGAAAATCAGGAACGCGATTTTGATTGCGGTGATCGAGGCACCTCGCCAGCGTGGTAGTTGCCGACGTCACGCATGTAGCGGCCCGCGACGTGATCAAGGGTGAGCGACTCCTCGGCCTTTACTCCCGCGGCCAGCTCCTCGCGGAGTTTGGCCTCGATCTTTACGGCTTCGATTTGAGCCGCTCGCTGCGAAGTTTCTCCTGTTGAGCGAGAAGACTTACGACCGTCAATCCAGATGTCGGTCTTGTAGATTTCGCGCCCCGCCAGTTTGTAGACGGTGGGCATCTCGGTGTTCCTGTAACCTTCCTGCGCTGCTTGAAAGTTTCGATGTCAGACGGCTCGAACCGCAAGCACCTCCGCCTGCCGGCGCGGCCGACGCACCCGGCCAGCCACGCCCGAACATCGCTGGGCCGGTAAGCGAGGCGACGAACTCCCAAGACGATGAAGCGGGGTCCCTTGCCGGCGGCACGCCAGCGGGCAATGGTCGGCAGGCCAATTCCGAGCAACTCGCAGAGCTGGCGCTCAGAAATCAACGGTTCGATGACGTGTGGCGAAAGGGGAGGAGTATCGAGCAGAGACATATGAGACCCTCGTAACGTGGTGAGGGCTCATGGCTACGCCGCGTAGGTTTCCTATGGGCCTCATTACCGGCGTCGCAAAGATGTTTTTGGGGGGAAGGTCTGGCTGGAGATCGGTGTAGTCCAGAACACTGGCGGAATGGGGGGAAAGTCGGCTGTCGGGCTTAAGCCGGACTTGCATGGTGGGTCGGTCGGATTTCCGCCTGACGCAAAATTGACAAGGGTGTGCGGGCCAATCTCGCTGACGGAACCCGTTGACCACATCAAGTGTTGCTAAGGGAGCCTCTGGCACTGCCGGCCTTCCCAACCGCCGTCAATTAGGGTGGAGGAAATTATGCTGAGAGCAGGGTGCGGCAAACTAGTCTCGTTGGCGCTTGCCGCGATGCTCGCGGGCGCAGTCGTGGGACTCTCGTTCTTAGGCGTAGCCCAAGCGCAACGAGGTGGTGGTTTTCATGGTGGCGGCGGTGGCGGTTTCCACGGCGGTGGCGGTGGTGGTTTCCACGGCGGTGGCGGTGGTGGTAGTTTCCACGGTGGCGGTTTCCATGGCGGCGGCGGTTTCCGCGGTGGCGGAGGCGCTGGTTTCCATGTTGGCGGCGGCAGCTTTCGTCCCGCCGGCGGCTTTCATGCTGGCGGCTTTCACTCCGCGGGTGGTTTTCGTGGTGGAGGCGTTCACGCTGTCCACGCCGCACCGCACGTGGGACGCAGCTTCAGCGCCCGGGGCATCCGATCCCCCGCCGCCCACGCCTACGCCGGTCGCAACGCGCCCTCCAGCTATCATGGACGGCCCGGCATTGCGCATAGCTTCGTTGCCGGCGGCAACCGCACCGTCTCGAACCGCGTAGCCCTGCGAAATGCCAATGCGGTAGGCCATGCTCTGTCCTCACGTCAGGTGCGGAGCGCTCTGCACGAATCCGGCGGGCTGCGCAATCCGATGACGCGCGCCGCCATCACGGCAGGCGTCGCGGGTGCCGTCTGGAGTCATCCCAGTGGCGGCTTGTGGTGGCGCCATGCCCATGGCGGCTTTGGCTGGGTCGGCCCGGTGTTTTGGCCCTATGCCTATTACGATCTCTATGACTACGCCTGGTGGGGCTGGGGCTATGATCCATTCTTCTGGGACTACGGGTACGACGATCTCTATGCCGGCCTGTTCGGTCTGTACGACTATAGCGCCCTCAGTGGCTATGCCGGCTATCTGCCGGGCTACGCCGGAGCGACGCGGTGGGCACACGCCGCCAGAGGCTCGGAGGCGGCAACAAGTCTTGCCGACATGTGCGGCAGCGACAGCCGGGACATCGCCGGATTTCCGATCGAGCGGTTCCGCGATGCGATCCAGCCCAACGATGAGCAGAGCGCCGCGCTCGACGATCTTGCCAATGCTTCCCATACGGCGGCTGAGAACATTCGCAATTCGTGCCCGCAGGACGTTGCGCTGACTGCGCCGAGCCGTCTCGCCACCATGGAGCGGCGCGTTGAGGCGATGCGCAGCGCTGTCACCGTGGTGCAGCCTGCGCTCGACAGATTCTACGGGCTCCTGAGCGACGAGCAGAAAGCCAGGGTCACAGCGCTGGCGGCGGATCAGAAGCCCGCGCGGCGCGAGGATCTTCCGAGCGATGGCAACTGCAACGCGGCGCAACCCGGCGCAACGGACTGGCCGAGCGAACTGATCGAGCGAAGCGTGAAGCCGACCGACGCGCAGCGCGCGAACCTCACGGCGTTACAGGATGCCGCGGCCAAGTCAGCGGACGTTCTGAAATCATCATGTCCGCCGGTGGATGCGCGCACGCCGCCCGCGCGGCTTGCCGCGGTCGGGACACGGCTTGACGCCATGCTCCAGGCCATTGGGACGTTGCGCCCAGCGCTCGACACCTTCTATGACTCACTGACCGACGAGCAGAGGGCGGCATTTGATGCCATCGGCCCCGAGCGGAACGGTGCTACCAACGCGTTAGCCGCCGACAGAGACGAGTCCCCGCGGCCTCATCACCGCCGCCACCATCATGGCTACAGTTTCGGCGCCATTATCTTCCGCATGATGGGAATGTGAGGCGCGTTTACAGCGTTCGCCCTGCAGACCTGGCGGTACAGGTTTGGAGATCGCCTGGGCCTCGAAAGGTGAGGGTGACTACGTTGTGGCGATCGAAGGCGCGCAATGGTCCTCCTGTGCAGCGCCGACGCGCCGACGAGGTTGCTCGAATGGACCGCGATGTCGCAATTGACCTGGTTAGAAACAACGCCGAGACGGTTAGGAACGTCGGCTCCCGAAAGTAAACCGGACGGAGATTGAGCCATCCAAGCGTGACTGTTCATGACCCGGAGCGGGTCGTCAAAGGGTGGAACCCACGACGGAAGGCAGTCGCCGTTCTGGCAGACTACTTTGGTCGAAACTAAAGGTTTGCTGGCACGCGCATTCCTCAATTGGGCATCCTCAAAAAACACGTTTCTCTTCTTCTGCGCTCCGATTGCGGCCCGGCCGCGAAGTCGTAAATATCGGGCATCACCTTTCGCTTGTGGATTCCCAATGACCGACCTATCCGTCGATGCAAGTCTGCTTGCACCCGATCGCACGCTCACCGCTCAGCCCAGTTCGATGAATTCGAGCGTGGTGGCGATCGGTCTCGCTGCTCTTGCCGCGGGTGCGGTTGTGCTCGGCGAGACCTATACTTGGCGGCAGGGAGCGCTATTCGTTCTCGGCGGCGGACTAGGTCTCGTCCTCTATCACGCATTATTCGGTTTCACCTCCGCTTGGCGCGTTTTCATCGCGGATCGACGCGGTGCGGGGCTGCGCGCGCAGATGCTCATGCTTGCGGTGGCAGTCGTTCTGTTTTTTCCAGCGCTCGCGCACGGATCACTCTTTGGGCAACTCGTTCGCGGCGAGTACGGTGCCGTGGGGATGTCTGTTCTCGTTGGTGCGTTCCTGTTCGGGATTGGAATGCAGCTTGGCGGCGGCTGTGCATCGGGAACGCTCTACACAGCTGGCGGCGGCAATACGCGGATGTTGGTTACGCTCACAGCGTTCGTGATTGGCTCGGCAGTCGGCGCACTGCATCTTCCGTGATGGTCGGCGCTGCCGAATATCGGCCCAGTCTCGCTGATCGGGACGCTCGGATGGGTTCCCGCGCTGGCAGTCAGCCTGACGTTATTCGCGGCCATCGCTATATTTACGTGCGTGGTCGAGAAGAGGAAACACGGAACGCTGTTGAGTGGGGTCGAGCCAAAGCACCATGGTTGGCGCCGGGCGCTGCAGGGGCCGTGGCCGCTGCTCGCAGGTGCAGTCGCTCTCGCGCTCGGCAACTTCGCAACCCTGTATCTCGCGGGCCGGCCTTGGGGCGTGACGTCGGCCTTCGCACTGTGGGGATCGAAGCTGTTCGAGCTAGAGCATGCTGTGTTTATACGGAAACATAACCTGAGTTTTTGAGGTAGTTTGCGCACTCTTCCATTGAGAAGATGTCGAGGAGTTCGCCGACCTTGCGCCAGGTTGCTTCGACATCGCGTGTTTCTGCAGCTCGCATCAGGTGTTTAAGCTTGGCGAAGACCTGCTCGATCGGATTAAGGTCGGGGCTGTAGGGCGGCAGAAAGAGCAGATGCGCGCCCCTGGCA
>JAEWFG010000279.1 GCA_023388935.1 Pseudomonadota bacterium
ACGCAAGGTGAGCGTGGTCGGATGGAGCCTCGGCGGTGTCTATGCCCGTGATCTCGCGCTGCGGGCGCCCGAGATGGTCCGCTACGTCGTCACGCTCGGCAGCCCTTTTGCCAACGACGTGCGGGCGACCAACGCCACGCGGCTCTACGAGGCGCTGTCCGGCGAGCGGGTCGAGGATTTTGCCGAACTGCGCGAGGCGATCGCCGGTGATCTGCCAGTGCCGGCGACGTCGATCTATTCGCGTGCCGACGGTATCGTGAACTGGCGGACCTGTCTGTTGCGCCCGTCAGACCGCGCCGAGAACATCGAGGTGCACCTGGCGAGCCACATCGGGCTCGGCGTGAACCCCGCGGCGCTGTGGGCCGTGGCGGACCGCCTGGCGCAACCGGAGGGGGAGTTCTGGCCATTTGACCGGGCAGGGCCGTTTGCCATTGCATATGCCCCGCCGGAACAGGCAGTATCGGCCTGACGAGAAGCACCGGCCAAGGTGCCCGTCAAATCTTCCGGGAGGGAACTATGGCTGACGGTAAGAAGCTGTCGTCACTGGATGCGTCGTTTCTCTATCTGGAAACGCCGGAAATGCCGATGCATGTCGGAAGCATGGCGATCTTTCGCCTCCCCGACGATTACAAGGGCGACTTCTTCGAAGACTTCAAGGCGATGATCGTCTCGCGCCTGCACATCGCGCCGATCCTGAAAGCACGCCTGGAGAAGGCGCCGCTCGACATCGACCATCCTTCCTGGGTCGAGGACGATCAGTTCGATATCGACCGTCATATCTTCCGTGCCAGCCTGCCGCAGCCGCGCGACCGCGCCACGCTCGAGCGCATCGTCGGCTGGATGCATGCCAAGCTCTTGAACCGCGCGCGCCCATTGTGGGAGTTCTACGTGTTCGAGGGCATGAAGGACAACGAGGTCGGGCTCTATTCCAAGATGCACCATGCCGCCATCGACGGCGGCGCCGGTGCCGCGTTGACCAGCATGATCTACGATATCTCGCCGATCCCGCGAAAGGTCGATCCCCCAACGGGTGGTGCGAAGCCCGCGCAGGAGCCGCGCGACATCGCCGCGAACCTGCTCGATTCGTATCAGCAGCTCTTCAGCCAGCCGCTCGACGCCTCGGCGGCCGCGAAGAGCCTGCAACTACCGCGCACGGGCAAGAGCGACATCGGCTCGATCCTGTTCGACAATGCGATGTACCAGATCGAGAGCGCCGTACGCTTCGCCGGCAACATCCCGACCGTGCTCAAGAGCGTGTCCGACGTGCTCGGCAAGGTCGCCGATCCAAAATCGCGCGAGAGCCTTGCAAGCATGGTGTCGCCGCCGACCATGCTCAACAAGACCATCTCTTCGGAGCGCAGCTTTGCCGGCGTGTCGATCCCGCTGTCGCGGGCGAAGGCGCTGGCCAAGCAGGCCGGCGGCAAGCTCAACGACGTCGTGCTGGCGCTCGCCTCCGGCGTGGTCCGGCGCTACCTTCAGCAATATGGTTCGCTGCCGGCGAAATCCCTGACCGCCGCCGTACCGATCTCGCTGCGTGAGGAGGGCAACACCGAGGCCAACAATCAGGTGTTCGGCATGATCTGCTCGATCGCGACCAACATCGACGATCCCAAGGCGCGGCTTGAGGCGATCATCGCGCAATCGACCAAGGCCAAGGAGATGTCGCATCCGCTGCGCGCCCTGATGCCGCAGGTCTCCAACATTTCGATGCTGGGCGCGCCGATCATGGTGCAGATCCTGGCCTTGCTCTATAGCCGTTCGAATCTGTCAGACGTGCTGCCGCCGGCCGCCAACATCACCGTGTCCAACGTGCCAGGGCCACGGCAGACACTCTACGCAGCGGGCGCCGAGCTTCTGCACATTTATCCGGTGTCGATCTCGACGCATGGACAGGCGCTCAACATCACCGTGCAGAGTTATCGCGACCAGCTCGATTTCGGCTTCATCGTCGGCGCCAACATCATTCCGCATGTGCAGGTGATGTGTGACATGTTGCCGGGGGAGTTTGCCGCGCTGGAAGCGGCCTATGCGCCGCCAGCGGCCGACATCAAGGGCGCCGCTGAATAGGGAATTAACCAGGAATCTCATGATGATTGAAATGCCGCCGCTCAAGTTCGCGCAGACGAACGGAATTCGCATGGGCTATTACGAGGCGGGCCCGGTCACCGACACCCCACCGATGGTGCTGTGTCATGGCTGGCCCGAACTCGCATTCTCCTGGCGCTACCAGATCAAGGCGTTGAGCGAGGCCGGGATCCGGGTGATCGCGCCGGACCAGCGCGGCTATGGCGCCTCCGACCGGCCCGAGCCCGTCGAAGCCTATGACATGGAACACCTGACCGGCGATCTCGTCGGCCTGCTCGATCATCTCGGGGTCGACAAGGCGATCTTCGTCGGCCATGACTGGGGCGGCTTCGTTATCTGGCAGATGCCGCTGCGGCACCCCAAGCGCGTTGCCGGAGTCGTCGGCGTCAACACGCCGCATTGGGACCGCGCGCCGATCGATCCGATCGCGCTGTTCCGCCAGCGCTTCGGCGAGCAGATGTACATCGTCCAGTTCCAGGATCCCGCGCGCGAGCCGGACAAGATTTTTGGCAGCCGCGTCGACCAGACGTTTGACGCGTTCATGCGCAAGCCGTTGGCGCGGCCGGAGGCGAAGCCGGAGCAGCCGCCGGTCGCGGGCGTAGGCGCGTCGCCAAAACTCAACCTGGCCTTCCCTCAGATGATCGCGGCCTATGACGCCAAGGTCGATCCGCGCACGCCGATCCTGTCGGCCGATGAGAAGAAGGTGTTCGTCGACACCTTTTCGAAGACCGGTTTCACCGGCGGCATCAACTGGTATCGGAATTTCACCCGCAACTGGGAGCGGTCGAAAGGCCTGGACCACCACGTCCATGTGCCATCATTGATGATCATGGCCGAAAATGATGCCGTGCTGCCGCCCTCGGCAGCCGACGGTATGGAAAAGCTGATCGCTGATCTGGAGAAGTATCTGGTGAAGGACAGCGGCCATTGGACGCAGCAGGAGAAGCCGGAAGAGGTCAGCGCCAAGCTGATCGAATGGCGTAGAAGGCGGTTTGGCTAATTCGTCATTGCGAGCGAAGCGAAGCAATCCAGGATCTCTCCGCGGCAGCAATCTGGATTGCTTCGTCGCGGAGCCTGTCATCGGGCCGCGCTTCGCGCGGACCCGTTGGCTCCTCGCAATGACGCCGTTACCGAAAGAGGCAGGGGGAAGCGCTTTTAATGTCATCCAAGAACCGTCTGGACCCGATCCCGCAGCCGCCGACCAAGCCGGTTGTCGGCAACATGCTGTCGCTGGACTTGGCCGGCCCCGTGCAGGACCTGACGCGGCTGGCCAAGGAGCTGGGCCCGATCTTCTGGCTCGACATGATGGGCTCGCCGATCGTCGTCGTCTCCGGTCACGATCTCGTCGACGAGCTCTCCGACGAAAAGCGCTTCGACAAGACGGTGCGCGGCGCGCTGCGGCGCGTGCGCGCGGTCGGCGGTGATGGCCTGTTCACGGCCGACACCAACGAGCCGAACTGGAGCAAGGCGCACAACATCCTGCTCCAGCCCTTCGGCAACCGCGCCATGCAGTCCTATCACCCGAGCATGGTCGATATCGCTGAGCAGCTCGTCAACAAATGGGAACGGCTGAACGCCGACGACGAGATCGACGTCGTCCACGACATGACCGCGCTGACGCTGGACACGATCGGCCTGTGCGGCTTCGACTACCGCTTCAATTCGTTCTACCGGCGCGACTACCACCCCTTCGTCGAGTCGCTGGTGCGTTCGCTCGAAACTATCATGATGACCCGCGGTATGCCGTTCGAGCAGCTCTGGATGCAGAAGCGGCGCAAGACCTTGGCCCAAGACGTCGCCTTCATGAACAAGATGGTCGACGAGATCATCGCCGAGCGCCGCAAGAGCGCGGAGGGGATCGACGACAAGAAGGACATGCTCGCCGCGATGATGACCGGCGTCGACCGCGCGACCGGCGAGCAGCTCGATGACGTCAACATCCGCTACCAGATCAACACGTTCTTGATTGCCGGCCACGAGACCACCAGCGGCCTGCTGTCTTACACGCTCTACGCGCTGCTCAAGAATCCGGAGATCCTCAAGAAGGCCTATGACGAGGTCGATCGCGTCTTCGGTCCCGACGTCAATGCGAAGCCGACCTACCAGCAGGTGACGCAGCTCACCTACATCACGCAGATCCTGAAAGAGGCGCTGCGGCTGTGGCCGCCGGCGCCGGCCTATGGCATCTCGCCCCTCAAGGACGAAACCATCGGCGGCGGCAAATACAAGCTCAGGAAGGGCACGTTCACCACCATCCTGGTGACGGCGTTGCATCGCGATCCCGGCGTCTGGGGTCCGAACCCCGACGCCTTCGATCCCGAGAATTTCAGCCGCGAAGCGGAAGCCAAGCGGCCGGTCAACGCCTGGAAGCCGTTCGGCAACGGCCAGCGCGCCTGCATCGGCCGCGGTTTCGCGATGCACGAGGCCGCACTCGCGCTCGGCATGATCCTCCAGCGCTTCAGGTTGATCGATCACCAGCGTTACCAGATGCATCTGAAGGAAACGCTGACCATGAAGCCGGAAGGCTTCAAGATCAGAGTTCGTCCGCGCGCCGATCGTGAGCGCGGCGCCTATGGCGGGCCTGTCGCGGCGGCGGCAGGTGCCGGCGTCGTTGCGCCGCGCGTGACCGCGCGACCCGGCCACAACACGCCGCTGCTGGTGCTCTATGGTTCCAACCTCGGTACAGCGGAGGAACTGGCGACCCGGGTCGCCGATCTTGCCGAGGTCAACGGCTTTGCCAGCAAGCTCGCGCCGCTCGACGATTATGTCGGCAAGCTGCCGGAAGAGGGCGGGGTCCTGATCTTCTGCGCCTCCTACAACGGCGCGCCGCCGGACAACGCCACGGAATTCGTCAAATGGCTGCGTGGCGAAGCGTCGAACGGCGCGCTGTCGAAGGTGCGCTATGTCGTGTTCGGCTGCGGCAACAGCGACTGGGCCGCGACCTATCAGTCGGTGCCGCGCTTCATCGACGAGCAGCTCGCAGCCCGCGGCGCCCGCAGCCTCCATGCCCGAGGCGAGGGCGATGCACGCAGCGATCTCGATGGACAATTCGAGAAATGGTTTGCGGCCGCCGCACCGGCGGCCATGAAGGAATTCGGCTTGACCTCGAATTTCAGCCGTAGCGCCGACGATGAGCCGTTGTACAGGGTCGAGCCGGTCGCGCCCGGCTCGGTCGATGCGATCGCCGCGCTCGGCGGTGCCGTGGCGATGAAACTGCTGGTCAATGACGAACTCCAGAACAAGAGCGGCCCGAATCCATCCGAGCGCTCCACACGCCACATCGAGGTGCAATTGCCGCGAGGGATGACCTATCGCGTCGGCGACCACCTCAGCGTCGTGCCGCGCAACGACCCGGCGCTGGTCGATGCGGTCGCGCGCCGCTTCGGCTTCCTGCCCGCGGACCAGATCACGCTGCGAGTCGCCGAGGGGCGCCGGGCTCAGCTACCGGTCGGCGACAGCGTCTCGGTGGGCCAGCTCCTCACCGATTTCGTCGAGCTCCAGCAGGTCGCCACGCGAAAGCAGATCCAGATCATGTCGGAGCACACGCGCTGCCCGGTGACCAGGCCGAAGCTGCTCGCGTTCGTCGGCGATGATGCGGAGGCAGGGGAGCGCTATCGCACGGAGATCCTGGCGAAGCGTAAATCGGTCTTCGATCTGCTTTCCGAATACCCGGCCTGCGAACTGCCGTTCCACGTTTATCTCGAAATGCTCTCGCTGCTCGCGCCGCGCTACTATTCGATCTCGTCCTCGCCATCGGCTGATCCCGCGCGTTGCAGCATCACGGTCGGCGTGGTCGGTGGGCCTGCCGCTTCAGGCCGCGGTATCTACAAGGGCATTTGCTCCAACTATCTCAGCGATCGCGGCGTGGGCAACACGGTCTACGCCACGGTGCGCGAAACCAAGGCCGGCTTTCGGCTCCCGGATGATTCATCCGTGCCGATCATCATGATCGGCCCGGGCACGGGACTTGCGCCGTTCCGCGGCTTCCTCCAGGAACGCGCTGCGCGCAAAGCGAAAGGGGCCGTCCTCGGGCCGGCGATGCTGTTCTTCGGTTGCCGCCATCCCGACCAGGATTTTCTCTACGCCGACGAGCTGAACGCGCTAGCGGCAAGCGGCATCACCGAGCTTTTCACGGCGTTCTCGCGCGCCGATGGACCGAAGACCTATGTGCAGCATGTCCTGACCGCGCAGAAGGACAAGGTCTGGCCCCTGATCGAGCGGGGCGCGATCATCTATGTCTGCGGCGATGGCAGTAAAATGGAGCCCGACGTGAAGGCGGCGCTCGTCGCGATCCATCGCGAGAAGAGCGGCAGCGACGCTGTCGCCGCCGCGCGCTGGATCGAGGAGATGGGCGCCAAGAACCGGTATGTGCTGGACGTCTGGGCGGGCGGGTGACTGTCCGTCCAATCGTGCTAAAGCTCTCGCATGATTCCCTGGGAAAAAATCGATACCGCCCGGATTCCCGGCTCCGATGGTGAGCTCCGCCTGATGCGGCGCGGCAAGGAGTTTTCCATCAAGCTCGGCACCAATGAGCTGATGAACAGCCGCCTCTCGGGCTCCGAGGCTGCACTCGCGACGCTAGCGGCAAAGCAGATCGAGAAGGTCGCAAAGCCCGTCGTTCTCATCGGCGGATTGGGCATGGGGTTTACGCTGCGTGCGGCGCTCGCGGTGCTCGGTAGCAAGGCGAAGATCGTGGTCTCCGAGCTCGTGCCGGCGGTGGTCGCCTGGGCGCGAGGCCCGATGGCGGAGGTCTTTGGCGACAGCCTCGATGATCCCCGGGTGAGCATCCGGGAGATCGACGTTGGCGAAATCATCCGGGCGAAGAGCTCGGCCTTCAACGCCATTCTCCTCGACGTCGACAACGGGCCGGAAGGACTGACGCGGAAAGGCAATGACGCGCTCTACAATGCGAGTGGGCTGAAAGCGGCGAAGACGGCGCTGCGGCCGGGCGGCGTGCTCGCTGTCTGGTCGTCGGGGCCCAATCCGGCCTTCACCAAGCGTCTTGGCGGCGCAGGCTTTGACGTCAACGAAGTCAACGTCCGCGCCACCGGCAGAGGCGGTGGCGCGCGCCACGTGATCTGGATCGCGAGGAAGAACTAGGCCGCCTGCGCCGCCGCGCCATGCGCGTGCCTGTCGATGGCGCCAATGATCTCCGGCCAGAAACGCATTGGCAGTGCGTGGCCCATGCCCTCGATCATCAGCAGTTTTGCGCCAGGGATGGATGCTGCCGTGTCCTTGCCGCCTTCCGGCCGCACCAGCGGATCGACGGTGCCATGAATGACGAGCGTCGGCGTCCTGACGCCATGGAGCCGCTCCTTGCGGCTGCCGGAGGCCAGCACGGCGCGAAGCTGCCGGCCGACGCCAGCGGGATTGAGCCCGCGCGCGAACACCCGTTCGGCGCGGCCGGGATCGAGCGCTTCCTCTTCCGGAAAGGAGCCGGCGCGCAAGACCTTCCAGGTCTCGCCGAAGCGGACGATGAACTCTTCCTTGCTGCGCGGCGGCGGCGCCATCAACATCGCGGCGGCCTCGCGTGTCGGCGGCGGCACGCGCGGATTGCCTGTGGTCGACATGATCGAGGTCAGCGAGCGTACCCGCTCGGGAAACGACAGCGTCACCTCCTGCGCAATCATTCCGCCCATGGAGGCGCCGACCAGATGCGCCGACTTGATGCCGAGCGCATCCATCAGCCCGATCGTGTCCTTGGCCATGTCGATCAGCTTGTAGGTCGCGGCCACGGGAATCCTGAGAAAACGCAGCTTCAACAGTTCGAGCGGCGTCAATCGTTTGCCGCCCGTGAGATGGCTCGACTTGCCGATGTCGCGATTGTCGAAGCGGATCACGCGAAAACCGTGCACGGCGAGCTGCTCGCAGAACGCATCATCCCAATGGATCATCTGCGCTCCGAGCCCCATGATCAGCAGCAGCGGCTCGGCGTTGTCGTTGCCAAATATCTCGTAGCAGATGTCGATGCCGTTGGCGCGGACGGTTTGGGGTGGCTGATGAGCATTCACGGCTGCGTTCCCTTGCTGCTGGTTAATGCTGTATCGCACGGTTTCCTGCCGCAATGAAGCCGCGCGCGCGATGCCGCACCCGCTGCTTGCCGGTTGACCGGCACCGCGCAACGGTGTGGTATGGTGAAAAAAGAAGGGCATCGCAGCTCTCGACATCCGGAGGACGCCGATGACCGACAAAACCAACGACCCAGTCGCCATATGGCAGAAGATGGTTGGCGAGATGGAGAAGGGATTCAACTCCTTTGCCAACCAGGCCATGTCGTCGCCCGAGTTTTCGCAGGCGATGAACCGTGCGGGAGGAGTTGCCGCAGGTGCTCAGAAGCAGCTCGGCGAGCTCATGGAGAAGTATCTTCTCGCGATGAACCTGCCGAGCCGCGAGCAGGTCACCGGTCTTGCGGAACGGCTGCAGTCGATTGAGGCCCAGATCGGCGAGATGAAGTCGATACTCAGCCAGATGGCGGCAAGCTCCGGCACATCGCAAGGCTCCGACGGTGCGCCGCGGCCGCCACGGACGAAACGTCCGCCCTCCGAGAACGGAGAGCAAAAATGAACGCGCCGACGGGACTTGATTTCGCATCGATCCCGGAGCGCATCCAGTCCGAGGTGCAGCGCGCAATCCAGCGCAGCATCAAGGGCGTCGAATATTTCTCGACCTCCGGTCCCTCGCTCGGCTCGACGCCGAAGGACGTGCTGCATTCGCGCGGCACCATGAGCC
>JAEWFG010000385.1 GCA_023388935.1 Pseudomonadota bacterium
CCGCCTCCGGCGAAACCATCCTGCCGTTCTTCCGCACCTCGCTGTCGATCGACGACAAGAGCAAGACGAAGGACTTCGATCCGGTCACCGAAGCCGACCGCGCCGCGGAGGCGGTGATGCGGCGGCTGATCAAGGCCAACTTCCCCCAGCACGGCATCGTCGGCGAGGAGTTCGGCAATGAGCGCGAAGACGCCGATTACGTCTGGGTGCTCGATCCCATCGACGGCACGAAATCCTTCATCGGCGGCTTTCCGATCTGGGGCACGCTGATCGCGCTGTTGCACAAGGGCGCGCCGGTGTTCGGCATGATGCACCAGCCCTTCATCGGCGAGCGCTTTTCCGGCGACAACGGCTCGGCCAACTACAAGGGCCCCTCCGGCGAACGCCGCCTCCAGGTCCGCCGCTGCGCCTCGCTCTCGGAGGCCACGACCTACACCACCAGTCCGCTGCTGATGAACGATCGCGACCGCGCCATCTTCGGCCGCATCGAGAAGGGCGCGCGGCTGTCGCGCTATGGCGGCGACTGCTACTCCTATTGCATGCTGGCGGCGGGTCACATCGATCTCGTGGTCGAGACCGAGTTGAAGCCTTACGACATCGCGGCGCTGATCCCGATCGTGACCGGCGCCGGCGGCGTCGTCACCACCTGGGAAGGCAAGCCGGCGCAGGGCGGCGGCCGCATCATCGCCGCCGGCGATCCACGCGTTCACGAAGAAGCACTGAAACTGCTCAACGGATAAGCAAGCAAGGAGTCTGCATGAAAAAACGCCGCACGCTCCTGCTCGCAATCCTGCTGCTGCTGCCGACGCTCGCGTCCGCCCAGAAATTCCCGGCCAAGCCGATCAAGTTGATCGTGCCGTTCCCGGCCGGCGGCCCCAACGACATCATTGCGCGGGTCATCGGCCAGCGCATGTCGGAGCTATCAGGCCAGCCGGTGCTGATCGACAATCGCGGCGGCCAGGGCGGCGTGCTCGGCACCGATGCGGTCGCAAAGGCTGCGCCCGACGGCTACACCGTCGCGATCTCCAGCGCCGGCGCGCTCGCGATCAGCCCGAGCATGGAAAAGGTCGCCTACGACACGCTGAATGACCTCACGCCGGTGACACTGGTCGCGACCGTGCCGGAAATGCTTGTTGTTGCCACCAATGTGCCCGCCAAGGATATCAGCGAGCTGATTGCGCTCGCCAAGGCGCAGCCGGGAAAGCTCAACTTCGCCTCCTCCGGCCCCGGCAGCCTGCCGCATCTCGCCGGCGAGTTGTTCAAGCTGACGGCGAAGATCGACATTGTGCACGTGCCCTATCGCGGCGCCGCGCCGGCGGTGAACGATCTCCTGGGCCAGCAGGTGCAGATGACCTTCCTCGACCTTCCGGTGCTGCTGCCGCAGATCAAGGCGGGCAGCCTGCGGCCGATCGCCGTCGGCTCGCCCGCGCGCGCCCCGACCGCGCCCGAGGTGCCGACCACCGCGGAAGCGGGCTTCGCCGACCTCCGAATCGAGAACTGGTACGGCATGGTGGCGCCCAAGGGCACGCCGAAAGAGATCGTCGCAGCGCTGCACGCTCTCGCCACGCAGGCGATGGCGGATCCCGCGGTAAAGGAGAAGCTCGCCGCCCAAGGCGCGACGCTGATCGGCGATGCGCCGGAGCATTTCCGGCAGTTCATTGCGGACGAGACCGCGAAATGGGCGAAGGTGATCAAGGACGCCGGGATCGAGACGGCGAAGTAAGTGGTTCTTCACCTCTCTCGCTTGCGGGAGAGGTCGACGCGCTCATAGAGCGCGGCGGGTGAGGGCTCTCTCCTCTCGGGGAGTCTTTCTCGCGGAGACACCCCCACCCCGGCCCTCCCCCGCAAGCAGGAGAGGGAGCTGACCGCCCGCGTCGAAGCAGCTCACATCCATCTCACTTCGCAGCCGCCCGCAGATGCTCCACCAGCATCTTTGCCGGCCTTGGCAGCGCCTTGAAGCTGCGCGCGCAGATCACGAGCCGGCGGTTGGCCCAGCTGTCGCGCAGGCGAACCGTGGCGAGCGGCATCAGTTTCGCGCAGCGGCGCGCGGCGGCTTCGGGCACGACCGCGACGCCGACCTCGGCGGCGACCATCTGGCAGATCGCGTCGAAATCGCGCAGCCGCGCGCGAAAATGCGGGCGCATGCCGAGCCGCGCGGCGTGCTTCGAGATGTGGACCTGAAGCGCGGTCGCGCTGGTCAGCCCGACGAACTCGCAATCGCCGGCCTCCTGGAAATCGATCTGGCGGCGGCCGGCGAACGGGCCGCGGCGCGACGTCACCAGCGTCAGGCGATCCTCGCTGAAGACGAAGCGCTCAATATGGTCGGGCAGCGCGTGCTCGGCGGCGAAGCCGAGATCGGCGGCGCCGGCGGTGATCGCTGCCGCAATGCCGGCGCTCTCGCGTTCCTCGACGTCGATGGCGATGTCACGATGCTCGCGCAGGAAGCCGGCCAGCGCCTTCGGCAGATGCTCCGACAGGCCCGAGGTGTTGGCAAGGAAGTGCACGCTCGCGCGCACGCCGCTGGCGAAGCCCGCTAGATCGCCGCGCATGGCGTCGATCTGATGGATGACGACCCTCGCATGGTCGAGCAGGCTCTCGCCGGCCGCGGTCAATTCCACGCCGCGGCGCCCGCGCTTGAGGAGCGCGACGCCGAGCGCGTCCTCGAGCCCCTTGATGCGCGCGCTGGCCGAGGCCAAGGCCAGGTGCGACCGCTCCGCGCCGCGGGTGATGCTGCGCTCGTCGGCGACTGCGATGAAGAGCTGGAGGTCGACGAGGTCGAAGCGCATGGCGGGTTTCTCCTCAGCCTTCGTTTGAAGCGAAGGCTATCTCCGTAACCTCCAGATTGTGCCGGCGCGCGGCTTCCGTCAATGTGGGCGGCATGATCGACCCGCTCCTCATTCTCATCACTGCCGTCTTCCTGATCGCCGGTTTCGTCAAGGGCGTCGTCGGGCTCGGCCTGCCGACCGTTTCCATGGGCCTGCTCGCCGTGAGCATGGCTCCCAGCCGCGCGATCGCCATCGTGATCGTGCCCGCCATCGTCACCAACATCTGGCAGACCTTCGTCGGCCCTCATCTGCGCGACATCCTCAGGCGGCTGTGGCCGCTGATGGTCGGCACCGTGATCGGATGCTGGCTCAATGCCGACGCGCTGACCGGTCCCCACGCGCGCTACGGCACCGTGGTGCTCGGCGTGCTCCTCGTGAGCTACGCGATCATCGGGTTGAGCAAATTCCAGTTCCGCGTCGCGCCAAAGAACGAGAAATGGGTCGGCGGCGTGGTCGGCGTGGTCACCGGCGTGATCTCGGCCTCGACCGGCGTGCAGGTGATCCCCTCGATGCCGTTCATGCAGGCGATCGGCATGGAGAAGGACGAACTGGTGCAGGCGCTCGGCGTGTTCTTCACGACAGCGACGCTGGCGCTCGCCTTCACCCTCACTGCAGGTGGCCTGCTCACCCCGGCCAATGCCGTCCCTGGCGCCATCGCCATGGCCATGGCCTTTGCCGGCATGTTGATCGGCCAATCAGTGCGGGCGCGGCTGCCGGCGGAAGCGTTTCGCCGCTGGTTCCTGATCGCGATGATCCTGCTCGGCCTCTATCTGGCCGGCGGCGCGCTGCTGAAGGAGCTGGCCTGAGAGGAAGTTACCGCGTCTCCAACATGGCGACGCGGATGCCGAGATAGATGAAGAGGCCGCCGAGCGCACGGTTGACCCAGGCGATCGCGCCTTCGGAGGTCCGCAAGCGGTGCGCGGCCTTCGCCCCGAACGCGGCCAGCACCAGGCACCACAGCGTCCCCGTGCAGATGAAGATCAGGCCGAGGGTCAGGAAGGCGAGCGGCTTGTGCGATGATTCGACTGCGACAAATTGCGGCAGGAAGGCCAGGAAGAACAGCGCGACCTTGGGATTGAGCGCGTTGGTGAAGACGCCCTGGAGGAAGACCCGCCGCAGCGAGCTCCGCTCGGCCTCGTCCTTGACCGCGGCAAGCGCCGGCCGCGACCACAGCATCTGAAGCCCGGTCACGACAAGATAGGCCGCACCGACCAGCTTCAGGATCGAGAAGGCGGTGGATGAGGCCATCAGCAGGGCCGAAAGGCCGATCGCCGCTCCCGCGACATGGAAAAAGCAGCCGCAACTGATGCCGAATGCGGCGGCGGCCCCGCCCCGCCAGCCCAGTTGCATGCTGCGACCGACGACGTAGACCGAGTCTGGTCCCGGCGTGATGTTGAGCAGCGCGCCCGAGAGGACGAAGAGCCAGATTTCGTGAATACCCAGCATGCGAGACGTCTCCGCCGCCCTATGCGCGATGAGATTGGGATGAATCGTCATCGCGCTTTAGATTGTTGTTCGAGCATGATCTCCGCGCAAACGCGTTCCGCGTTTGTCGCGAGGGAAAACCGCTGCGCACTTTGCGCTAACACGGCCCTTCGGGTCCGGATCATGCTTTGGCCGGGCGATCCCGGGGGACTCTGGCTTAGTCGGTTCTGCGGGCGCCGTCCACCACCGGCCTTGCGGAGGATTTGCATCAAATTTGCATGCGGTTCACACTTTCGTTCGGCCTCATCTGCTCTATAAAGGCCGTGTTCTGGAAATGCGGGATTCGAGGCGACTGCCACACCGTGGCCGGTCCGCCATCCCTTGGAGTTCGGGGGACATGGAAAGACGCCTGGCTGCCATCGTCTGCGCCGACGTCGCGGGCTATTCACGCATGATGGGCAGTGACGAAGCCGGCACCCATGCCGCCTTCAAGGCCCATCGCAGCGCGATCCATCCCATCATCCTCAACCGTGGCGGCCGCGTCGTGAAGAACACCGGCGACGGCTTCCTGCTGGAGTTCCCCTCCATCGTCGGCGCCACCGAGGCCGCGATCGCGATGCAGACGGTCATGGCGGAGCGCAACCACCATCTGCCCGCCGACCGCGCCATGCAGTTCCGGCTCGGCATCCATATGGGTGACGTCATTGCCGACGAGGACGAGGTGTTCGGTGACGATGTCAACATTGCAGTCCGCCTGGAATCCGTGGCGAGCCCCGGCGGCTTCGCGATCTCGGCCAAGGCCTACCGGGAGGCGAGCAAGCATCTCAATGTGCCGTTGATCGATGCCGGCAACCACCGCTTCAAGAACATCAAGGATGCGGTCGGGGTCTGGACCTGGACGCCCGAGGGCGCGCCGGCGCTGGCTCCCGCGCTGAGGGAAGCCTCCACCCTTTCGCAGCAGTACCGTACAGCCATCGTCGGCGTGCTGCCCTTCGCCAATCTCAGCGACGCCCAGGACGAATATTTCTCCGACGGCCTGACCGAGGACCTGATCCACGCGCTGTCGCTGCAATCCTTCTATCGCGTCCTCAGCCGCAACTCGACCTTCGCCTTCAAGGGCAAGAACGTGAGCACCCGGCTGATCGCGCGCGAGATCGACGCCACCTACCTGATCCAGGGTTCGGTGCGGCGTGCCGGAGCCAAGATCCGCGTCACCGCCGAACTGATCGCGCCGGAGACCGGCGAGCAGCTCTGGACCGGGCGCTACGACCGTGACATCGGCGACCTCTTCGCGATGCAGGACGAGATCACCACCAACCTGTCCGCAGCGATCGCCACCGAGATCGTCCGGGCGGAGGCCTCGGCACCTGCGCGGCTCTCGACCGACGTGACCGCCTGGGACCGTTTCCTCAAGGGGCTGTCCCATTACTACCGGCAGACCAAGGAAGATCTGCACGTCGCCATCGACCTGTTCCGGGAGGCCATCGGGCTCGATCCCAAGCTGTCGATCGCGCACGCCTATCTGGCCACGCTCCAGATCCAGAGCATCCAGTTCGGCTGGATCAAGGGCACGCGCGAGATGTGGGCGGAGGCGATGAACCTTGCCGAGACCAGCGTCCGGCTCGACCCGCGCTCCTCCTTCGCGTTTTCGATCCTGTCCTGGGCTCACGGGATGGAAGGCCACTACGAGGCCGCGATGGACGCCGCCAAGCGCGCCGTCGCGCTCAATCCCTATGACATGGGCGCGCGCGGTGTGCTCGGCATCTGCCACTTCATCGTCGGCGAGCACCGCGAGGCGATCGAGCTGTTCTCGATGGCGGCGCAGCGCGACAACAGCGACCCGCGCTACCAATGGGCGGCGCTGAATGCCTTCAGCCATTATCTGCTAGGGCAATACGACGCGACCCTGTCATGGGCCCGCGAGCAGCTCTACATCAACCCGAACCACATGCAGGCGCTGGCGATCCGCGCCGCGGCGCTGGCGCAATTGGGGCGGAGCGGCGAAGCGATCGAGGCCACCAGCGTGCTCATGGGTCACTACCCGACCCTGAATGTCGACCATCACTTGCGCAATTTCCACTGGAAGCGGCCCGAGGACCTTGCCCATTACCGCGAGGGACTTCTGAAGGCGGGCGTGCCGCTCGGCAAGCTGACCCTGGTCCAGAGCGACGTCAAACGCGCCGCCGAATCCTGACAAGCGGTCCGCGCGCGGACGGCAATCCGCAGCCCGGTTTTATTGACACCACAGTGAATTCAGCCACACTTCGTTACACGCGGAAGTAGTATAGTTGGCTGCTGGTCTGTTAGGATTTTCCGCGCTCTATTGGCGCGTCTGCATTTCACGATTCGCTGTTTTCAGGATTTTTGACCATGCATGACCCCGCTTCGAAGCCTCCCGTCTCCCCCTCGATCCAGGTCTCGCCGAACAATCCCTGTCCGTTCTTGCGCGGCCTCGTCGGCGAAGGCTTCGTCGACGGCGGCACTGTCCCGCTGCGGACGCTGTCGCAGACCATTGCGAACGCGAGCGGCGAGACCGGGCTGAAGAAGACCTCGGCCCGCATCCAGGTCCGCGGCGTCGCGCTGATCGCCAATGGCGCCTGTCACATCCTGCAAAGCATCTTCTGGGGCGCGCAGCTCAACAGCTTGCGCGGCGGACCGCTCGACAAGCTCGGTGCCGGCTCGCGCATCCTCGACGTCGACGGGAAGGTCAATGAGGACGAGATCACGCGGCTCGCCGGTTTCGGCAGCCTTTATGTCGATCCCGATGGCGGCACTGAGACCGGGCTCAACGCCGCGCAAATCCAGACCTTCATGGACGACAATCTCAAGCGCGCCGGCAATCAGTCGCGCTGGTACTACCCGCTCCTGATGAAATTCGAATGGCCGGTCCTGCTTAAGATCATGGGCAAGGGCCAGGGTGATGACCGCTATCTCAGCGTGGCCGAGGTGAGGACATTGTTCAACGAGCGCAAATTCCCTGACAGGATCACCCAGCGGATGGTCAGCCAGCCGGTCACCCCGCCCTCGCTGATCCTGCGCGCCATCGGCGGGCTCGTCGCCGCGCTGCTCGTCTTCGGCATCGTGGCGCTGCGCTTTCCCGACCAATTCCAGCCGATGCTGCCCCACGTCATCGGCCAGTTGGTCGCCCCGCCGCTGCCGCAGCACGTCGAACCCCGGGCCGCGTACTGGCTCGAGCAGAATTGGGCGCTGGAGGACCGGCACTGGTTTCATCACGCCAGCCAGGGCACAGCGACCTTCCCGGTGCCCTACAGCTGGTTCATGGCGCTGGAGCAGCCGCGGCTGCATTTCTTCGCCAAGCCCGGGCTGCTGCATGACAGCGACCATCTGCAGCGCTTCGGCTTCATCCCCAGCCCGCAGACGATCAACACCGACGACGCCACGCTGCGCCGGTACGGCTATGCCAACGTCTACGACAAGACGAAGCCGGTGCCGGCACGGCTGTGGGATCCGCCGGTCGACTGGGGCAAGCAGGCTGAAAACGTCGACGGCCTGCCCGTCGGCTTTGCGCGCATGACCGGCGTGCCCGATCCCGCGACCGGCAAAATCGGCGAGGACCGGATCGGCCTCACCTGCGCCGCCTGTCACACCGGCCAGATCCATTACAAGGGCATCGACATCCGCTTCGATGGCGGTCCGGCGATGACCGACCTGAGGAAGCTCGAGGTCACGACCGGCCTGTCGATCGCCTACACGCTGCTCGTGCCGGGTCGCTTCACGCGCTTCGCCGACCGCGTGCTCGGCCCCTCCGCGAGCGATGCGGATCGGGATGCGCTGAAGCAGAAACTGAGTGCGATCGGAACATTCCTGAAAGACTGGGAAACGACCTACGACAAGACCATCGCGGGCAAGACGCGGTTCAACGAGAAGACCAAGCGTGACGAGCAGCAGACGGACACCGAGGAGGGCTATGGCCGCCTCGACGCGCTCAACCGCATCGGCAACCAGGTCTTCTCACAGGACATGACGCTCAGCGGCCTCAGCGGCTTCGAGAAGAACCTGCATGCCAAGGACGCGCCGGTCAGCTTCCCGCCGATCTGGACCGTGCCCTGGCTCAAATTCGCGCAATATGACGCGTCGATCGAACAACCGCTGATCCGCAATGCCGGCGAAGCGCTGGGCGTGACCGCGCTGCTCAACCTGTCCGACAATACCCCCAAGGACACGCTGTTCCGCTCTACGATGGACATCAAGAATCTGAACTGGATCGAGGATCTGCTGAAGGGGTCGGCGCCCTATCCGAAAAAGCAGCTCTCCGGCCTGACATCACCGAAATGGCCGTCGGACATCTTCGGCGACGATGCCTGGAAGATCGATGGCGACCGCGTCAAGCGCGGCCGCAAGCTCTACGCGCAAATCTGCGTCGAATGTCATCTCGGGCCGGTCAACGATCCCGTGTTCGACGCCGAGTTTCCGAGCCAGAGCATCTGGTCCTCAGACCGCTGGGAGAGCATCGGCAAGGACAAATTCCTCAACGAGGTCCAGAAAAGCGCCAGAGGAATGGGGACCGATCCCGCTCAGGCCAGCGTGCTGGCGACTCGGACGGTTCAGGTGCCGGGCTTTCTCAAGCTCGATCCCTCGCAGAAACTCAATGCCCGGTGGGACTGCAAACTGCCTGACGTTTCTTCGACCGACATGCCGTACTCGCTGGGACTGATGGTGCTCGTCGACATCGTGAGCCGCAAGGCGATGGACGATGCCAAGATCAGTCCGGAGGATCAGGAAGCCTGGTGGGGCAAGCGCAAGAATTGCCCCAATCCCGGTCCGCAGCCGCCCGACAACAAGGAGCCGCCGCCCTGGTATCGCGCGCGCCCGCTCAACGGCGTCTGGGCCACCGCGCCTTATCTGCACAACGGA
Source organism: Pseudomonadota bacterium (assembly GCA_023388935.1). Taxonomy (GTDB): domain Bacteria; phylum Pseudomonadota; class Alphaproteobacteria; order Rhizobiales; family Xanthobacteraceae; genus Bradyrhizobium. The sequence goes on from JAEWFG010000385.1 coordinate 9,126, forward strand.
TCGGTGCCCTCGCTCTACTGGATGCTGAGCCCAGCGGCCGAGCGCCCCAAATCGTTCTGCATGGGCGGTGGTCGCGACTACGATCCGAAGCAGGTCGGCTTCGCGGTTTCCGACGGCGAGAGCTGCAAGACGGGGCAGTCGCGTTTCTCGACGCGAGCCTCCGATGGCACCGAGCTGTTCGGCAACAGCAATCTCGGCCACTCGTTCGAGGGCAAGGGGCCGCCACACAAGGACGGCGTCGTCGGCCGCCTGCTCGAGGACGAGGAGCGCAAGGACCTGATCGAGTACCTGAAGACGCTGTAGCTCCTCGTCGTCATGGCCGGGCTTGTCCCGGCCATCCACGTTCTTGTCTCGCCGAACCAAAGTCCGTGGATACCCGGGACAAGCCCGGGCATGACGGAGTTTGTGGAACGATCAGTGGCGCAGGATGCGTCCGAGTCTTCTCACTTGAACAGCGGCGTGCCCGGCACGAAGGCATCGAAGGCGGCCCAGAATTGCGAGCGGTAGCGGTCCTGCTCCTGGAGGATCTCGTGCTTGGCGCCGGCGATCACGAGATGCGAGCCGGCGCGTAAGTGATAGGCGAACTCCTCGATCGCCGCGGTCGAGACCACGGTGTCGTTGGAGGCCGCCAGCATCAGGATCGGCTGGCGGATCTCGGAGGGGTAGTTCACTCTCTTGAAGGTGTTCATCGCGCGGAAGGCGGCATCGGCCCAGGCGACCGTCGGTGACGCGAGCCCGAGCGTCGGATCCTCCTCCAGGATCGCGGCATTGCGTGCGTAACGCACGGCGTCGCTGGTCAGCGGATTGTTGATGAAGGGATCGAGCCCGGTGATGCGATCGCTGCCGCCGGGGACATAGCGGCCGCCCTGCCCCAACAGGCGCATCGTCTTCAGAAGCGCCCGCGCCGGAAACGAGGTGGTGCGGCCGGGCAGGTCGATCATCGGCGCCGACAGCACCATGCGGTCGAACCAGCGCTTGCCGGCATGCGCCACCCGCAGCATCACCGTGCCGCCCATGGAGTGGGCGAGCGCGAAGAAGGGCGGTGGGCAATCTGGCAGCACCACCTGCTGCACAAACGTCTCGACGTCGATCTCGAAATCGGAGAAGTCGCGCACATAGCCCTTGCGCGGATCACGCAGGCGGCGCGAGGAGTGGCCCTGCCCGCGCCAATCGATCATCGCCACCGCAAAGCCGCGGTCGCGCAGGTCACGTACGGTCTCGAAATATTTCTCGATCTGCTCGCTGCGCCCGGTGAAAACACAGACGGTACCCTTGCGGTTCGCCGGCGGCGCCCAGCGCGCAAAGCGCAGCTCGGCGCCATCGGGTGTCTTGATGGTACCGCTGACGGCGTCTTCGGGAACGGGATTGGACGGAATCGAGACCAGCGTCATGTGCGCGAAGTGCTAGAAATCAAAGGGCGGGAGCGCCGAAAAGGGGCGAGTAGCGGCCCTCTTGAACGCCATCTGGACTCACCCATATCATCTTCGTGCAGGCCGCTACCAGTGTTTCGGAACCGGAACATCAGGCTGCACACAGACTAAAGCCCGGCCCGATTGGCGGGCGGGTTATTCAAACAGTCGCTCAATGGAGGACTTGACCATGCGTAGCTATGACCTCACTCCCTTCTATCGTTCCACCGTCGGCTTCGACCGCCTCTTCAACCTGCTCGACCAGGCCGGTTCGGACGGCAGCCCCGGTTATCCCCCCTACAACATCGAGCGTACCGGCGAGAACGCCTACCGCATCACCGTTGCGGTCTCCGGCTTCTCGAAGGATGAGCTCTCCCTCGTCGCGAAGGAAAACACGCTGACGATCAAGGGCGAGAAAGTCGCCAACGAGAACAGCAAGAACGAGGTGCTCTACCGCGGCATCGCCGCGCGTGCTTTCGAGCGCGCCTTCCAGCTTGCCGACTTCGTGCAGGTGAAGGACGCCTCGCTCGAGAACGGGCTGCTTCACGTCGACCTCGTGCGCGAGATTCCCGAAGCCAAGAAGCCGCGCCAGATCGCGATCAACACCGGCGCGCCGAAGGCGCAGGTGATCGAGAGCTCGGCCGCGCAAGCCGCCTAAGCACATCGACAGCCACCAAGTTACGAAAGCGCCCCGGTGCCCCGGGGCGCTTTTTCGTTTTGCTGCATCACAGAGCGGGACCGCGCTCTCGAGCGAACGGCGCCACCGTGTGCTAATCCAGCCCCTGCGCGGCCGGCATCTCCTGGGTCGGCAGGATCGTCGGCGCGGGCTTGGCCTGGCCGGCGGCTGGCGCGACCTCGCCCGGCTTGGGCTGCACGGCGGCGGTCTGCTGCGCGGGCTGAGCCCGCGGTGCCTGAGCCAGCGGCGCCCGGGCCTGCTGTGTCGCAGGCTCGGTCGGCTTGGTCGCGACGACTGGCGCCTCGCCGCGCGGCTGGGCGACCTTGGGCAGCGGCACGGTGCGCTTGGCCACGTGTGGGATCGGGGCCGGTGGGCGGGGCGGGCCGCCGCGGACCATGATGGGTGGCGGCAGCGCGCTTTGCGGGCGGTCAGGCGCGACCGCGTGCTCCTCATAGATGGGGGCCATGCCGTAGGCATCGGCGGCCGGCATGAAGCGGATGATCCGGCCGTCGCGGGCATCAATCACGAGCCGGCCGTCGTCGCCGCGGCGGTCGATCACCGCGATGGTATAGACGCTGCCGCGCAGGCGCGGGATGCCCAGCGGCGAGAAGCCGTTTTCGCGCAGCACCGCATAAACCTCCGTCGGCGGCAGCAGCATCGGTGCCGGGCCGCGCTCGTCGTAGCCATAGCCGTAGCCGTAACGCGGCGACGGTGGCGGCGCGGCCTCCGGCGGGGCATAGGGCCCGTCGAAATCCGACACTGCGATATAGGCCCCGCCCGCGATACCGTTCGGCGGAACTTGCACCAAAACCTGCGCATGAGCCGCGGTCGCGGCCAGCGCCAGCGTGGCAGCGGCCACACATCCTGTGAAAAACTTCATGGTCGACGCGCTCCTGTCAGGCCCCGGACGACTTGCGCTCTTTCGCTTCCTTGTGGCGTGGCGCACCTTTCGAAGGGGCGATCTGAAGCTTCATTCGGGATTTCGGCGTCGGCAGGGCCGGACCAGGGCGCATTTGCTTCAAAAGGCCGCTCCCAATGCGGAAGGCGATGGATTGACAATTTGGAAATCGGGACTTTCGCGCGCTTGTGTGCTAGACAAAAATTTGGCAAGGTGATGGTTAGGACAGGAAGACTGTCTCAATTTTGCCCGCGATTCCGGCACAGGGATTGCAGCGAAAACAGGTGCTTTCGAGCGCCATGAGCTACCAGGCAAAGCCGTTCTCGGGAACGTAGGACGCCTTGGTCTGAATTTAAAAAAATACGGCTCGCAGCGGACGAGCGGTGACCCGGTGACCTAGGAGCGGGTGCCGCGGAACGCCCAAGTTGCGCCGAAGATGGGGGCGAGGCGGTTTGCCGCACCGCACGAAGAGGACAGAAACAATGACCGCACGGAGAGGACAGGAACAATGAACGGGTCGCAATTCGAGCGCGCAAACATCGTGGCAGAAGAACTGTCGGCGACCGTCGCCTCGAAATCGACCGAACCGATTCAGGAGCACAATTCCCGTCCGGCGGCCGAGGGCCTCTACGATCCGAGCCTGGAAAAGGATTCCTGCGGCGTCGGCTTCATCGCCAACATCAAGGGCAGGAAGTCGCGCGAGATCGTCTCGGATGCGCTCAGTATCCTCTGCAACCTCGAACATCGCGGCGCCGTCGGCGCCGACCCGCGCGCCGGTGACGGCGCCGGCATCCTGGTGCAGATCCCGCACGCCTTCTTCAGCCGCAAGGCAAAGGAGCTCGGCTTCGCGCTGCCCAATCCCGGCGAATACGCCGTCGGCGCGCTGTTCATGCCGCGCGACACCGCCTGGCGCAACATCATCAAGAGCATCATCGCCGACCAGATCAAGGCCGAAGGCCTGACTCTGCTCGGCTGGCGTGACGTACCGACCGACAACGCCTCGCTCGGCGTCACCGTGAAGCCGACCGAGCCCGCCTGCGTGCAGGTGTTCATCGGCCGCAACGGCGCCGCCAAGACCGACGACGAGTTCGAGCGCCGGCTCTACATCCTTCGCAAGTCGATCTCGCAGGCGATCTACGAGCGCCGCGACCGCGGGCTCGCGGGCTACTACCCGTGCTCGATGTCCTGCCGCACCGTGATCTACAAGGGCATGTTCCTCGCCGACCAGCTCGGCAAGTACTATCCCGACCTGCATGAAAAGGACTTCGAGAGCGCGCTGGCGCTGGTGCATCAGCGCTTCTCGACCAACACCTTCCCGGCGTGGTCGCTGGCGCATCCGTACCGCATGATCGCGCATAACGGCGAGATCAACACGCTGCGCGGCAACACCAACTGGATGGCGGCGCGCCAGGCCTCGGTGAGCTCCGAGCTCTATGGCAAGGACATCAGCCGGCTCTGGCCGATCTCTTACGAAGGCCAGTCGGACACCGCCTGCTTCGACAACGCGCTCGAATTCCTGGTGCAGGGCGGCTACTCGCTGCCGCACGCCGTCATGATGATGATTCCGGAGGCGTGGGCCGGCAATCCGCTGATGGATGAGAAGCGCCGCGCCTTCTACGAATACCATGCAGCGCTGATGGAGCCGTGGGACGGCCCCGCCGCAATCGCCTTCACCGACGGCCGCCAGATCGGCGCCACGCTCGACCGCAACGGCCTGCGGCCGGCGCGCTATCTCGTGACCAAGGACGACCGCATCGTGATGGCGTCCGAAATGGGGGTTCTGACGATCCCCGAGGACCAGATCATCACCAAGTGGCGGCTCCAGCCCGGCAAGATGCTGCTGGTCGACCTCGAACAGGGCCGCCTGATTCCCGACGACGAGATCAAGGCCGAGCTCGCCAGGAGCCATCCCTACAAGGAGTGGCTGGAGCGAACCCAGATCGTGCTGGAAGAGCTGCCGAAGGTTCCGAGCACCGGCGTGCGCACCAACCTGTCGCTGCTCGACCGCCAGCAGGCGTTCGGCTACAGCCAGGAAGACATCGCGATCCTGATGACGCCGATGGCCGCCATCGGCGAGGAAGCGGCCGGCTCGATGGGCAACGACACGCCGATCTCGGCGCTGTCGAACCGGGCCAAGCCGCTGTTCACCTACTTCAAGCAGAACTTCGCGCAGGTCACCAACCCGCCGATCGATCCGATCCGCGAGGAGCTGGTGATGAGCCTCGTCTCGATCATCGGGCCACGGCCGAACCTGTTCGACCTGCAGGGCCTTGCCACCACCAAGCGCCTCGAAGCGCGGCAGCCGATCCTGACCGATGCGGATCTCGAAAAGATCCGCTCGATCTCGGACGTGGCTGATTCCCACTTCAAGTCGCGCACACTGGACACCACCTTCCACGCCGGTCTCGGCGCGGCCGGCATGGACCAGGTGCTCGACGAGCTCTGCGCGCGTGCGGAAAGCGCGGTGCGCGAAGGCGTCAACATCATCATCCTGTCCGACCGCATGGTCGGCACCGACCGGGTTCCGATCCCGTCGCTGTTGGCCTGCGCCGCCGTGCATCATCACCTGATCCGCACCGGCCTGCGCACCTCGGTCGGCCTCGTCGTCGAATCCGGCGAGCCGCGCGAAGTGCATCACTTCGCCTGCCTTGCAGGTTACGGCGCCGAAGCGATCAATCCCTATCTCGCGTTCGAGACCATCATCGCGATGAAGGACCGCCTGCCCGGCGCGCTCGACGACTATGAGATCGTCAAGCGCTACATCAAGTCGATCGGCAAGGGTCTTCTGAAGGTGATGTCCAAGATGGGCATCTCGACCTACCAGTCCTACTGCGGTGCGCAGATCTTCGACGCGGTCGGCCTCAAGGCGGACTTCGTCGCGAAGTTCTTCGCCGGCACGCACACCCGCGTCGAGGGCGTCGGCCTCGCCGAGATCGCGGAAGAGGCGGTGCGCCGTCATGCCGACGCGTTCGGCGAGGCGCAGGTCTACAAGACCGCGCTCGACGTCGGCGGCGAATATGCCTATCGCAGCCGCGGCGAGGAGCATGCCTGGACCGCCGAATCGGTGTCGCTGCTCCAGCACGCCGCGCGCGGCAATTCGCAGGAGCGCTATCGCGCCTTCGCCAAGATCCTCAACGAGCAGTCGGAGCGCCTTTTGACGCTGCGCGGCCTGTTCCGGATCAAGAACGCGGACGAAGAGAAGCGCAAGCCTGTGCCGCTCGACCAGGTCGAGCCGGCCAAGGACATCGTCAAGCGCTTTGCCACGGGTGCGATGAGCTTTGGCTCGATCTCGCGCGAGGCGCACACCACGCTCGCGATCGCCATGAACCGGATCGGCGGCAAGTCGAACACCGGCGAAGGCGGCGAGGAAGCCGACCGCTTCAAGCCGATGCCGAACGGCGATTCCATGCGTTCGGCCATCAAGCAGGTCGCATCGGGCCGCTTCGGCGTCACCACGGAGTATCTCGTCAACTCCGACATGATGCAGATCAAGATGGCGCAGGGTGCCAAGCCCGGCGAAGGCGGTCAGTTGCCCGGCCACAAGGTCGACGCGACCATCGCAAAGGTCCGGCATTCGACGCCGGGCGTCGGTCTGATCTCGCCGCCGCCGCATCACGACATCTACTCGATCGAAGATCTCGCGCAGCTCATCTACGACCTCAAGAACGTCAACCCGACGGGCGACGTCTCGGTCAAGCTCGTCTCGGAGATCGGCGTCGGCACGGTGGCCGCAGGCGTTGCCAAGGCACGCGCCGACCACGTCACCATCGCGGGCTTCGAGGGCGGCACCGGCGCTTCGCCGCTGACCTCGATCAAGCACGCCGGCTCGCCCTGGGAGATCGGCCTCGCCGAAACTCACCAGACGCTGGTGCGCGAGCGGCTGCGCAGCCGCATCGTGGTCCAGGTCGACGGCGGCTTCCGTACCGGTCGTGACGTCGTGATCGGCGCGCTGCTCGGGGCCGACGAATTCGGCTTCGCCACCGCGCCGCTGATCGCGGCCGGCTGCATCATGATGCGCAAGTGCCATCTCAACACCTGCCCGGTCGGCGTCGCGACCCAGGACCCCGTCCTGCGCAAGCGCTTCACCGGCCAGCCCGAGCACGTGATCAACTACTTCTTCTTCGTTGCGGAAGAAGTCCGCGAGATCATGGCCTCGCTCGGCTTCCGCACCTTCAACGAGATGATCGGTCAGGTTCAGCTGCTCGACCAGACCAGGCTGGTTGCGCATTGGAAGGCCAAGGGCCTCGACTTCTCGAAGCTGTTCGTCAAGCAGAAGGAAGAGAAGGGCCAGAAGATCTATCACTCCGAGCTCCAGAACCATCATCTGGAAGCTGTGCTCGACCGCTCGCTGATCGAGAAGGCCACGCCTGCGCTCGATCGCGGCGCGCCGGTGAAGATCGAGGCCGCAATCAACAGCACCAACCGTTCCGCCGGCGCCATGCTGTCGGGTGCGGTCGCAAAGATCTACGGCCATGCCGGCCTGCCGCATGACACGATCCATGTCAGCCTCAAGGGCACTGCGGGCCAGGCCTTCGGCGCGTGGCTTGCCAATGGCGTCACCTTCGAACTCGAGGGTGAAGCCAACGACTATGTCGGCAAGGGCCTCTCCGGCGGCAAGATCATCGTGAAGCCGCCGGCCAACAGCGGCATCGTGCCGGAAGAAAGCATCATCGTCGGCAACACCGTGATGTATGGCGCGATCGAGGGCGAATGCTACTTCCGCGGCGTCGCCGGCGAGCGTTTCGCCGTGCGCAACTCGGGCGCGGTCGCCGTGGTCGAGGGCGCGGGCGATCATTGCTGCGAATACATGACCGGCGGCATCGTGGTCGTGCTCGGAAAGACCGGGCGCAACTTCGCCGCCGGCATGTCCGGTGGCATCGCCTATGTGCTCGACGAGACCGGCGACTTCGACAGACTGTGCAACATGGCGATGGTCGAGCTCGAGCCGGTGCTGTCGGAAGAGCTGATCAACGCCGGCACCTACAATCACTCCGGTGATCTCGAGGCGCATGGCCGGGTCGACGTGTTCGCGAACCTGCTCGACTCCGACGTCGAGCGGCTGCACGTCCTGATCACGCGCCATGCGAAAGCGACCGGCTCCAGGCGCGCCGCCGACATCCTTGCCAACTGGAAGGAATGGCTGCCCAAATTCCGCAAGGTGATGCCGGTCGAGTACCGGCGCGCGCTGCGCGAAATGGCCGCCAACGCGGACATCGAGCCGAAAATCGCGATCGGGGCGTAATGAAAAAGACCTCATGGTGAGGAGGCGCGAGGCGCCGTCTCGAACCATGAGGTCACCATCCGGGCCTTCCATCCTTCGAGACGCGGCGCGAACTGCGCCGCTCCTCAGGATGAGGGGCGAATAGAACAAACGACTAAGCGGCAGGGACTTCGGGTTTAATGGGCAAGATCACGGGTTTTCTCGAAATCGAACGGCACGACCGCAAGTACACCCCGGTCGCCGAGCGCGTGAAGCATTACAACGAGTTCGTCGTTCCCTTGACCGAGAAGGAAACGCGCGACCAGGCCGCGCGCTGCATGAACTGCGGCATTCCCTATTGCCACGGCACCGGCTCCGTCGCGCCCGGCACGCCCGGCTGCCCGGTCAACAACCAGATCCCCGACTTCAACGACCTCGTCTACCAGGGCAACTGGGAAGAGGCCTCGCGCAATTTGCACTCGACCAACAACTTCCCGGAGTTCACGGGCCGCATCTGTCCGGCGCCGTGCGAAGCGTCCTGCACGCTCAACATCGACGACAACCCGGTCACCATCAAAACCATCGAATGTGCGATCGTCGACCGCGCCTGGGACAATGGCTGGCTGATGCCTGAGGTCGCGGCCGTCAAGACCGGCAAGAAGGTCGCGGTGATCGGCTCGGGGCCGGCCGGCATGGCCTGCGCGCAGCAGCTCGCGCGCGCCGGCCACGACGTGCATGTGTTCGAGAAGTACGCCAAGGCCGGCGGCCTGCTGCGTTACGGCATTCCCGACTTCAAGATGGAGAAGGGCGTCATCGACCGCCGCATCAAGCAGATGGAAGGCGAAGGCGTCACCTTCCACTACAACAGCCATGTCGGCGCTGACGGCAATGTCGATCCGCGCCAGATGCTCAACGAATACGACGCCGTGGCGCTGACCGGCGGCGCGGAAGCCCCGCGCGACCTGCCGATCCCTGGCCGCGAGCTTTCCGGCATCCACTACGCGATGGATTTCCTGCCGCAGCAGAACCGCCGCGTCTCCAGTGAACCGCTGGGCGCCGTCGCTGACATCCTCGCCGGCGGCAAGCATGTCGTCGTCATCGGCGGCGGCGACACCGGCTCTGACTGCATCGGCACCTCGCTGCGCCAGGGCGCGCTCTCGGTCACCCAGCTCGAGATCATGCCGGCCCCGCCCGAGCGCGAGAACAAGGGCCTGACCTGGCCGAACTGGCCGCTGAAGATGCGGACCTCCTCCAGCCAGGCCGAAGGCGCGATCCGCGAATACGCCGTGCTGACGCAGAAGTTTTCCGGCGAGAACGGCAGGGTCAAGAAGCTGCACTGCGTGCACGTCGACGACAAGTTCAAGCCGCTTCCCGGCACCGAGTTCGAGCTCGACGCCGAGCTCATCCTGCTCGCCATGGGCTTCGTGCATCCCGTGCACGAGGGCCTGTTGAAGATGCTCTCGGTCGACCTCGACCCGCGCGGCAACGTCAAGGCCAACACGCAGGACTACCAGACCTCGCGCCCGAACGTGTTCACCGCCGGCGACATGCGCCGCGGCCAGTCGCTGGTGGTCTGGGCCATCCGCGAAGGCCGGCTCTGCGCGCGGTCGATCGACACGTTCCTGATGGGGAGGACGGACCTGCCGCGGTAGTTGCGGCTAGCTCTGCTACCGAATTTACAAAAGGTGTCATCGCCCGCCTTGTGCGCACTTGCGCACTGGAGCGGGCGATCCAGTATTCCAGAGACTTCAGACGTGTACGGATGGGCCGCGGCGTACTGGATGTCCCCCGGTCAAGCCGGGGCATGACGGCGGAGTGGGTGGCAGCGACTGCACATCACCCCGCGCTTCTACCGCCCTCAATTCTGCAACCTCACCCCCACCATCGCCACCGTGCCCTGCGAGCTCGATCCCGGCTGGTTCGAATCCAGGATGTCGTGGCGCAGCGTGCCCTTGATCCAGAGGTTGCGGTTGAGCTTGTAGATGAGATTGCTTTCGAGCGAGTAGGTCTTGTCGTTGCGGTTCTGGTCCTGGTAGTCGTAGGTGCCGTAGGTGAACTTGCCGACGGCCGTCAGCCAGCGGCGGAAGTCGTGATCGACCTCGACCGCATAGGTGTGCACCAGCACGCCGGATGAGCCGGCGACCGTGGTCTCGTTGATCTGTGTGTCGGTGAAGAACTTCACCGTGGTCAGGCCGCTCTCGTTCCAGATCAGCGAACCCGTTGTGAGGAAGCCCGCGAGCTGGCTGAGACGCGGGTCGACATAGTTGCGCGCGGAATAGCCGACCGAGATCTCGCCGGTGAGGATGCGCGAGAACTCGAAGGACGAGCCGACCTTGGCATAGCCGCCGTTTGAATCGCGGAAGTAGCCGTTGCGGTCGGCGGCCCGGTCGTGCACGCGGGTGTCGCCCTCGATCTCGACGAACGGCTTCAGGCCCGGCTTGAGCTCGTAGGAGAACCGCCCCACGCCACCATACTGGTTGAAGTCGCGATCGTTGTTGTTGAAGGTCGCGCCGTCGGTGAGCTTGGAGTCGGTGTAGGCGGTGCGATCCACGGTGGCGCCGGCGGCGACCTGGAAGCGATTGAAGGTCTGGTCGAAGCCGAGGGTCGTGCCATAGGCGGCGTAGACGGGATATTTCTGCAGGCCGGCCTGTACGTTCGGGCTGCCGGGATTGTCGGTGGCGATCCGCAGGCGCAGCTGCGAGGTCAGCTTGAAATCGCGATCGACATCGATGCGGCCGTCGACGTGGCCGGTGAAGTCGGGGCGATCGACGTCGACCGGCGACGGCGAAGCCAAGCCGTTGATCGTCGCAGGCATCTGGTTGCCATAGCCGGAGAAGGAGCCGCGCAAGTCCGCGACCAGCGCGTGGCGCTCCCAGTCGGACATCACCAGAAGCTCGGGCGCGACCACATAGGCCGGCGAGCCGACCGGCTTGTTGAGGCGGGCCGGATTGGTGTCGTAGCCGCCGGAGAGCTCGAGCGCGCCCTTGATCAGGAAGCTGCCGGCATAATCGCCGACCGGGCCGAACGGATCCTCGTCGGGCTTGAGGCGGCGGCGCAGCGGCTGGCCGGGCACGCTGCCGGCCATCGCCGCCGACACTGGCACCTTGTGCGCGGTCTCGGACGGCGGCGGCGCGAGGCGCGGCGGGCCGAGCGTCGTGGCCGGGGTTGCTGACGGTACCGGCGAACCGGGACCGACAGGGCGCTTCGGCTTCGGCTGCCCGGGATAGAGCTTTGGCTGCTGCCGCTTGCGGTTGAGCGAGTCGTAACCGGAGCTCTTCGCGCCATTGGCGGCGGGCAGGCCATAGGTCGGGATTTGGCCGACGCGCGAGCTCGCCGGCGCCTGCTGGCTCCTGCGCAGGTCGGCATTAGGATCGGGCAGCGTCGGCAACGCGTCCGAAGGCGCCTGCGGCAAGCCTGCCGTGCGGCGCGTCGGCAGCGTGTCAGGCGAGGCAAAGCCGCCGCGGTTGGGATTGAACAGGTCGGGCGTGAGGCTCTGGGCGGCCGCCGGAGCACGCTCAAGGGCCATCAGCACGAGGCATGGCAAAGCGGCGCGCAGCAAATGCCCGCGTTTGCTCCGGCCGCTAGCTGGAGACGCCCCCACGATGAAATAACCCCAACGAAATCAAGCACTTTCACGACGGCCTCCCGCCGGCTGGCGGGAACCATCGTTAATGGAGTTAAAACAATTATGGTTAATGACCCGTTGCGGTGGGGGCACGCGTCGCCTCGCAGGTCGGGGCGTGCTAAGCAGACGTCAACGGGCGAACGCCCCTCCTCCCTGGACCGAAACATGCCGAGTTCGAAACCGCTGATGACCGCATCATCCGGCCCCATTCCCGACAGCGTCGAATCCGCGCTCCGCACGCTGGAGACGGAGAGCGGCGGCATCAACGCACTCGCGGCGGCCCTGCGGGGCCCGCTCGGGGTGAGCTTTGCCAAGGCGGTCGAACTGATCCGGCAGGCCAAGGGCCGCGTCATCGTCACCGGGCTCGGCAAGTCCGGCCACATGGGGCGCAAGATCGCCGCGACGCTGGCCTCGACCGGTACGCCCGCCTTCTTCGTACACACCGCCGAAGCTGCCCATGGCGACCTCGGCATGATCACCGCCGACGACGTCATCATGGCGCTGTCCTGGTCCGGCGAGCAGCCGGAAATGAAGACCCTCGTGAACTATTCGGCACGCTTTGCGATCCCCATGATCGCGGTGACGTCGAACGCGGCGTCCTCGCTCGGCCAGGCCGCCGACATCGTCATCGAGCTGCCGAAGGCGCGCGAGGCCTGCCCGCACAATCTGGCGCCGACCACTTCGACGCTGATGCAGGCCGCGATCGGCGATGCGCTCGCGATCGCGCTGCTCGAAGGCCGCGGCTTCACCGCGCTGGAGTTCGCGCATTTCCACCCCGGTGGCAAGCTGGGGGCGATGCTCAAATTCGTCCGCGACTACATGCGCACCGGCGCCGAGATCCCGGTCAAGCCGCTGGGGACCAAGATGTCGGATGCCGTGGTCGAGATGTCGGCCAAGGGGCTCGGTTGCGTCTGCATCGTCACCGATACGAACGAGATCGCAGGCATCATCACCGACGGCGATCTGCGCCGCCACATGCGGCCCGACCTGCTCACGGTGACGGTCGACGACATCATGACGAAACAGCCGAAGACCGTGCCGCCCTCGATGCTCGCCTCCGAGATGATCGAGGTGCTGAACACGCGCAAGATCACGACGCTGGTCGTGACCGAGGCGGACAAGGTGGTCGGTATCGTGCATTTGCACGATCTGTTGCGGGCGGGCGTGGCGTAGCGCACGCTACCACCCCTCGTCATTCCGGGGCGCGCCACTTGGCGCGAACCCGGAATCCATCCCACTTCGAGGT
>JAEWFG010000040.1 GCA_023388935.1 Pseudomonadota bacterium
TGTCCCGTTCCACCAACGCGCGGCCCAGCCTCGGCGGGATCGCCGGAAGTACGCGACGCTCGACCGCGATTTCCGCAGATTACATAGAGCGCCGCGAACAAACGACTCGCTCAAGCCGCGCGAAGTGATGCGGCAGCTTTTGCCTGATCAGGAACCTGTGCACGCGTTTGGCGCGCGAACGTCATCGGACCTTCGCCCCCGCGGAAATGATGATTCGATGGCCAGCGAGCCACTGGTAAATCGCGCGCCGGACGACTTCGCGCGTAAAGCCGAACGAACGATCGGCAAGGCAGACGCGCTCTGGCGCGCGCCGCCAAATCCATCGGCGGATGTCGCGCAGGTCACTCCCCCTTCCATCGAACACAAGGACGCACCAACAACGGGGTCATTGATAGATCGCCCGCCGGATGACATCGAGCGTAAAGCCGAACGAACGATCGGCATGGCACACAGATTCTGGCGCCTGCCGCCAAATCCCTCAACGGATGTCGCTCAGGTCGCGCCGCCCTCCATCGAACACGAGGACGCGCCAGCTACCGGGTCACCGGTAAATCGCCCGCCGGCCGGCATGGAGCATGAAACCTTACTAACGATCGGCACGGCAACCGAATTCTGGCGTCAGCCGCTACTGGCGGTATTGCTGGGCGTGATGGTGGTCTTGGCACTCGCCCTGATCGAATTGCTGCTGCGACGCCCGGTCGGTTGGGAAATCAAATTCATAGACCTCAAGTCCAAGACCCCGGCCGAGCTTGTCTCATTTGCGGAAGACAACGGGGTCGAGAATGCCAGCACCATGCCCAAGCAGGAGCTGCTGTTCGCCATCCTCGAGCAGATTCGAGCGCCGAACCAAGTCGCAGCCGATCCCAGTGCCGTATCAAACGAAGTCGCAGCCGATTCCAGCGCCGCCTCCGGACTGATCCTCGCAATTGTTTTTTCATTATTCGCAATCGCGTCCATGGCGGGCTGGCTTTACGTTCTCGGAGAAGGGACGTTTAAGTTAGTAAGCTGGCTGCTCTCCTAGAAGAGGGCTCCCACCTGCTTCGACAGCAGCGACGACTATCGTTGCCCAAACCGCGAATTGGTCACCAGCATCGCCACCCGAATTTCGAGGCCTAGTATTACGCATTGGAACTCTCGTCTAAGCCGAAAGTTGTTCTGCCAGATTTGAAGTGTTCGCTGTCGATTTCCGAGAGGGCCTATTTGAGGGTGCTCGCGCCATGACTGTCAGCGATTTTGCTCTCTTTGATCTTTCGATTTGCAGGCGTGGCCTCGCTTGGCGTTGGATCGTTTCGGACCAATCGGGAAATGTTGCGATGGCTGGTGCTAGGCGTAGCAGGCCTGAGGCGCAGTATCAGGCTGCAAGAGCGACGGTCGTCGTGAGGATCACCGGCATCGCCCTGGGATGGATCGGTGGGATTTTCGCATGACGGGCATCCACGCACATTGACACAGGACGGCAACAAAATACCCTGCACGCGATCGAACATGAGACCGGCTGGCAAGCGGCGCAGCGAGGGGCAACATCCATCATGGCTTCACAATCAGCACTGCCGCGCCGCACGCTCGGCCGGACTGGGCTTCAGGCCTCGGTCCTCGGCTTTGGGACCGCGCCGCTCGGCGACCTGTTTCTCAGGCTTGACGACCAGACGGCGATTGCCGCCACGGAACGGGCGTTCGAGCTTGGCGTCAATCTGCTCGACACCGCGCCGCTCTACGGCTACGGCCTGTCGGAGCACCGCTGCGGCACGGCGCTACGGCGCGTGGCCCGCGAGGACGTCGTTCTCTGCACCAAGGTCGGCCGCTGGATGGACGCGTTTCACCGACCGATGAATCGGTCGGGCTTTGTCGGTGGCCAGCCGCACATGGCCGTGGTCGACTATTCCTATGACGGCACGATGCGTTCGGTGGAGCAGTCGCTGCTGCGGCTCGGCACCGATCGGATCGACCTGTTGCTTATCCACGATGTCGACGTCTGGACGCACGGTGCTGCCGTAATCGAGGACCGGTTTCGCGAAGCGATGTCCGGCGCCTATGTGGCGCTCGACAAGCTCCGCTCGGAGGGCGTGGTCGCGGGCATCGGGATCGGCGTGAACGAAGCCGACATGTGCGTGCGCTTTGCCAAAGCCGGCACGTTCGACGTGATGCTGCTGGCCGGCCGCTATTCGCTGCTCGAGCAGCCGGCGTTGAAGGAGTTCTTGCCGCTTGCGGTGAATCAGGGTATCGCCGTGCTGCTCGGCGGCGTCTTCAATTCGGGCATTCTCGCTGTCGGTGCAATCAGGGGCGCCAAGTATAACTATCAGGACGCTCCTCCGGAGATCTTGGCGAAGGTCGCCGAAATCCAGCGGGTCTGCGAGACCCATCGCGTCGCGCTGCCGACGGCAGCCGTGCACTTCGCGCTCGGCCATCCGGCGGTGGCGAGCGTGGTGCTGGGGGCGCACAGTCCAGCGGAGGTCGAGCGCAATGTCGCAGCGCTCACCACCAGGGTTCCGAGCGAGCTCTGGGCCGATCTGAAGGCTGCGCGCCTCCTCGATGCGGACGCGCCCGTGCCTGCGTGAGTACGTCGGTCGCTGCTATTTTCCGGCGCCTGTCGTCAGGCCGCTGACGATGTAGCGCTCGAGGAAGATTCCGACCAGGACGAGCGGTGCGATCGCCGCCGTCGACAGCGCCGCCATCGACCACCAGTTGATGCCCTGCGAGCCGGTCTGGCTCGCCACCATCACCGGCAGGGTCTTCGCGTCGGTGCTGGTGAGCAGGGCGGCAAAGAAATATTCGTTCCAGCACAGCACCAGCGAGAGGATGAACGCGGCGACCATGCCGGGCACCGCGAGAGGCAGAATGATGCGCAGGAACGCGCCCCAGGTCGACAGGCCGTCCACGGCTGCGGCCTCATCGAGCTCGATCGGAATCGCATTGAACTGGTCGCGCATGATCCAGATGACGATCGGCAGCACCGTCAGCGTGTAAAGCAGGATGAGGCCAAACGTCGTGTCGAGGAGTGCCAATGCCTTGTAGAGCACGAGGAACGGCAGCGCGAGAACGACCGGCGGCAAAATCAGCTGCGACATGAAGAAGAACAGGATGTCGTCATTGCGCATCCAGGCGAATTTATAGCGAAAGCGGCTCAAGCCATAGGCGGCAAGAGATCCGAGCACGAGCGCGAACAGCGATGCGCCGACCGAAGTGATGATGCTGTTGACGAAGCGGTTCATGAATTCGGAGCGTGCAGTCGAGGTCCCGAAAAGCGTATCGGGCGACAGGCCGAGCGAGCGCCAGCCTTTCCAGTCCGGCTGGAAATCGATCCAGGGGATCAGGTGCGCCTGCGTCACATCGACCGCCGATTTGAATGAGGTCGTGACGGTCCAGTAGATCGGAAACAGGCAGATGAAGGTCCAGAGCAGCAATGCCGCGTAGATCAGCGTGCGCCCCAGAATCCGCCTGGCGTACGGCGCTGCCGGACGTCTTCGGATCGGGTTCGATGCCACCATCGGGATAGCCAAGCGCTCAAACTCCTTTGCGATCTATGCGACCTTCTGTGTCCAGCGCCTCGACAGACGCAACATCAGCGTCAGCAGCACGATGATCAACAGCAGATAGACCATGGCGAGCGCCGTGCCGTATCCGACGTTCGAACGGTCGCGGTAGACGCGGTAGATGAAGCTCGACACTGTGTCGGTGGCGCCGCCGGGACCGCCAGCCGTCACGTTGATCACGATGTCGGCGAGCTTCAGCTTGAAGATGATGCGGATGATCAGGACGGTGATGCTAACCGGCAGCATAATCGGGAACGTGACGTGCCAGAATGATTGCCAGCCATTCGCACCGTCGACCTTGGCGGCTTCCTGCACCTCCTTCGGCATCGCTTGCAGGCCTGCGAGCAGGATGATCATGATGAATGGGATCGAGACCCAGGCGTCCATCGCCTGGATGCTGAAGCGCGCCATCATCGGCGAGGCGAAGAATGCCGGGTTGTCCCAGCCGAGATAGCGCGCCAGCGTCGCCGCTGGGCCGAAGCGGTATTCCAGCAGTGATTTGCCGATCATCCAGCTCACCGCGACGGGACTGAGCATCATCGGCAGCAGGAAGACCACGCGGAAGAATTTTCGGGCGCGGATCTCGGCACTGAGCAACAGCGCCAGTCCAAACGCGATCGCGTATTCGCCGAGCACCGCGACAGTGTAAAAGACCATGTTGCCGAGCGCATTCCAGTAATAGGTGTCGTTCAGCATTCCCCTCAGATTATCCAAGCCGCTGAAGCGCGGGCCCTCGATCGAGCTGAGATTCCAGTCGAGCGAGGCGATATAGATCCCGAAGATCGTCGGGAAGATCACGACGGCAACCGTGAAGAACACCGCCGGCAGCAGGAACAGCGCGCGCTGGCCACGCTCGCCGCGGGTCAAGACTTGACCGACGCCAAATGCAACGGCCCAGACGAGATAGGCGATGAGGATCGGCCGCCAATCGGGAAATCCGGCGGCGATCGTGCCGGTCGTGTGCAAGACCTGAGT
>JAEWFG010000160.1 GCA_023388935.1 Pseudomonadota bacterium
CGTTAATATTCGGAAAGAATGTGCACGCATCGTGGCCGTCGCGCCCGCCTTGGTTCCGAGCGGATCGGACCAGGCGAGCTCGCCATGCGACATCCAAGCAACTGCATGCTCTTGCAATCAGCCCAGCCGTTGATCCCGCACGTCCTGCCTATCTTCCATCGCTGGCTCTTGCTGCACCCAAGCTGCCGGAAATCTCGTCTGCCGTCCAAATTGTGAGTGATCGGCGGCCATGTTAGCTTGCCGTCATGGGCAGCAGAATGTTGGTCGGCTTGTGTGTTTTTCTGGGTTTCCTGGCGGCCCGTGACGCCAACGCGGGCGAGTGCATCTCTCGACCCGAGAGGTTTCAGTTGAGCTCGGACACCGTCTATTGGGCATTTTCATTACGGGCCGGAGGAGAATGCTTGCAAGGCTTGCGAGGCAAGACGCAGCTGCTGAGCCGGATCGACGTGGTCGAGCCGCCTGTTGCCGGCTCCGTAACGCTCTCCGGGCCATCTTTTCGCTATCAGGCCGGCGCGTCGAAGACCGATAGGTTCAAGATTAAGGTTGAGGGCGAAGATCGGCGCCAGGAGGGGACGTCACTGATCGTGGTCGACGTCACCATCCAATAGCGTTTCCGTTGTCGGGCCGGCGGCGGTTCATTCAGTACGTTACGTGCTGGCGACGGGTTTCGGGGCGAGGTGAAGGTGTAGCCCCAATTCTTGTCATTCCGGGGCGCCTCGAAGAGGCGAGCCCGGAATCCATTTCTCCCCGCACTCCTGCGGCGCAATGGATTCTCGGATGCGCAATTGCGCATCATAGTTCGATGCTGCGCACCGCCCCGGAATGACGGAATAGTCACCCCAGCCGCTGATCCCGCACGTCCTGCGTATCTTCCGTCGCGGTCTTGACGGCGGCACTCGCCGCGCTCTTCGCCGCGCCCTTCCGGCTTGCGATTTCCGTCGCCTTGCGGCCGGAGATCTCATGGCCGGCATCGGCGGGCATCTGCCAGAAGAACCAGCTCGAGGCTGCAGAGGTCAGCGCGATCACGACGAAGGCCGGCGCGAACACCGTAGCGTTGAGCTCGCTGACATGGCTGAGCCACATCGTTGTCTCCACGGACGCGGCGCCGACGGCGACGCCGGCGGAAACCGCAAGCTGCTGGTTGACGCTGACGAGCGTGGTGGCGCGGCTCATCTGCGCGGTCTCGACCTCGGCATAGGCCACCGTGTTGATCGCTGTAAACTCGAGCGAGCGGAAGAAGCCGCCGACCACCAGGATGACCATGATGATGAGCAGCGGCGTCGTCACCGTGAACAGCGCGCAGACGCCGAGGAAGAAGGCGCTGACGATCGCGTTCACCGTCATCAGGTTGCGAAAGCCGAAGGTGCGGATGATGCTCGCCGCCAGCGTCTTCATGCCCATGGCGCCGAGCGAGGAGGCAAAGGTGACGAGACCCGAATGGAACGGTGTCAGCCCGAAGCCGATCTGCATCAGGAGCGGGAGCAGGAAGGGCAGCGCACCGACGCCGAGCCGGAACATGAACCCGCCGAGAACGGCGGCGCGCAGCGTCGGCAGGTTGAGCAGCGAAAAGTCCAGCACGGGCGATCCCGTCCGCCGCGCATGAATGACGTAGAGCGTCATCGAAATCGCTCCGCCCACGACCAGGGCTGCAACCGTGCTCCAGGGCAGGAGGTTGAGCCCGGCGACGGAGAGACCGAACGCGATGCCGGCGAGGCCGATGCCCGCCAGCACCATGCCATAGAGATCGAACGGCTCCTGCGTTTCGCTCTTGATGGGATCGATGAAGCGCAGGGCCATGAAGATGCCGAGCAATCCGATCGGGATGTTGATCAGGAAGATCCAGTGCCACGACGCGTAGGTTGTGATGAAGCCGCCCAGCGGCGGCCCCATCACGGGACCGATCAGGGCAGGGACCGTCACCCACGCCATGGCGTGGACGAGCGCGCTCTTGTCGACCGAGCGCAGCAGCACGAGGCGCCCGACCGGCGTCATCATCGCCCCGCCCATGCCCTGGAGGATGCGCGCGAACACGAAATCGGTGACTGAGGTCGAGAGCGCACAGCCGACCGAGCCGACCATGAACACGCCGACCGCGATCGCGAACACCAGCCGCGCGCCGAAGCGGTCCGCGGTCCAGCCGCTCGCCGGGATGAACACCGCAAGCGACAGCAAATAGGAGGTGATCGCAAGCTTCAGCGTCAGCGGGCTGGTTCCGATGTCAGCCGCGATGGCCGGCAGCGAGGTCGCGATCACTGTCGAGTCCATGTTCTCCATGAAGAGAGCAGTGGCCACGATCAGCGGAATGACACGTTGTTTGTCGACCATGACGGATTGGTAATGAAAATCAGAAGGAAGGGTGAATTGCGACATACCACCGTCGCCGAGACGGGACCATTGCGGATCCACGCATAGCACCTAAATCCTGCGCAACAACGGTGTGTCCCTCTCTTCAGGATCGCGCTCGCTGTCGGAGACCCCGCGATGCTTGCCGCGAGGCGTGAGGGGGCAGGGCCTCTGGCTCCCTCGTCATTCCGGGGCGCGCCAATTGGCGCGGGCCCGGAATGGCGGTGCGCATGGGCTATCCAGGCTGAATTGACGTAAAAAAGCCTGTGCATGGCTGGCCAGCGGACCGAATTGCTTTGATTCGTCATCCGGCCGTGCTATCGACCCGCGTCAACCCCACCGATGGGCTCCGATTCGACGGCGATGCCGAAAGGTACGCCGAGGGCGGCGCTCATCCATAGCTATTTGCGGCACGGCCGCAGGAAGGAGTTGGCAGATGGCCACGGTGCAACTTCAAGGCATCCGCGAAGCCTTTACGTTCGACGACGTGCTGTTGAAGCCGGGCCTGTCGGACGTCATGCCGGGCGAGGTCGACATTCGCTCCCGCGTCACCCGCGCCATTCCGCTCAACATCCCGATCATGGCCTCCGCCATGGACACGGTCACCGAGGCCCGCATGGCGATCGCCATGGCGCAGGCCGGCGGCCTCGGCGTCATCCACCGCAATTTCGATCCCGAAGGGCAGGCCGCTCAGGTGCGGCAGGTCAAGCGATACGAGTCGGGCATGGTGGTAAACCCACTCACCATCAGCCCCGAAGCTACGCTCGACGACGCGCTCAGGCTGATGAGCGATCACGGCATCTCCGGCATTCCCGTCGTTACCGGCGCGGGCAAGTCGACGCCGGGCAAGCTGGTCGGTATCCTCACCAACCGCGACGTGCGCTTTGCGACCAATCGCCAGCAAAAAATCTCCGAGCTGATGACGCGCGAAAACCTCGTCACGGTGCGCGAGAATGTCAGCCAGGACGAAGCCAGGCGGATGCTGCACAAGCACCGCATCGAGAAGCTGCTCGTCGTTGATGACCAGTATCGCTGCGTCGGCCTCATCACCGTGAAGGACATGGAGAAGGCGGTCGCCCATCCGCTCGCCTGCAAGGACGCGCAAGGCCGCCTGCGCGTTGCCGCCGCGACCACTGTCGGGGACACCGGCTTCGAGCGCACCGAGCGTCTGATCGATGCCGGCGTCGATCTCGTCGTCGTCGACACCGCGCACGG
>JAEWFG010000285.1 GCA_023388935.1 Pseudomonadota bacterium
CGGAAGGTCGAGACGTTGTCGAGGCCGGCATTGGTGCGGGTGTCGGCGATCATCACCAGACCGTCCCGAACCAGGATTCCGCAACAATAGGTCATTTCCAGTCCTCGAACGCGTTTGCGCGGAATTACTAGCCAATTTCAAGGGCCGCTCCAACCCCAATTCCCGTGGGGCGAGGTCGTCATTCCGAGATGCGTGCGAAGCACGCAGGCCCGGAATCCATTCATCCACCAACTCTGTGGCCCGATGGATTCCGGACTCGCGCTACGCGCGCCCCGGAATGACGCTAGTTCTGCCGCCGCGATTGCGACTGCGATGGCCCGCCGCGCCCGGCCTGCTCGACCTTGACTGCGACGGCCAGCGTCTCCATGCCGCCGCCATAGCGGGTGCCGCGCACCGGGGCTGCGCCGAGATAGTCGAGCCCGATCGCGACGCGGACATGGGCGTCGGTGGCGCAGATGCTGTTGGCGGGATCGAAACCGACCCAGCCGAGATCGGGCACGTAGGCCTCCGCCCAGGCGTGGCCGGCGTCCTGATGCACCGTGCCGTCGGAGCGCAAAAAGTGGCCGGAGACGAAGCGCGCCGGCACGCCGCTCGTGCGGGCACAGGCGATGAAGATATGCGCGTAGTCCTGGCAGACGCCGCGCTTCAGCGTGAACGCCTCGGCTGCCGAGGTGCCGCTGTTGGTCGGGTCCTCGTCGAACGTCATATGCTCGCTGATCTCAGTCATCAGCCTATGCAGGAAGCCGAGCGTGTCGCTCCCGGCCTCCGCGAACAGCTGGCGCGCAACGGCCGTCATCGCCGGGTTGACCGAGGTGAGGTTGGTGGAACGCAAAAACATTCCGGCCGGAAAGCGCTCGTCGGTGCCGCGCAGCACGCCACCGGTGTCGTGGGTCTCGATCAGCCCTTCGGCGGTGATCTGGATGTCGCCGACGGGCCCGCAGGACAGCACGTGGGTGACGTTGCCGAACGCATCCTCATGGGTGTCGAGCCTGGTGTCGGTCGAGACGTCGATCTGCCATTCCGCCACATACTGCCCGTCATGGCTGCATGGCGTCATGCGCA
This sequence comes from Pseudomonadota bacterium, assembly GCA_023388935.1. Classification (GTDB taxonomy): domain Bacteria; phylum Pseudomonadota; class Alphaproteobacteria; order Rhizobiales; family Xanthobacteraceae; genus Bradyrhizobium. The sequence continues at coordinate 1,063 of JAEWFG010000285.1, forward strand.
GGATCTGGATCACGCTGGTCGCCGGCGGCTCGTAGCGATAGGTCGTGGTGTGCTGGATGCGCAGCCGCATGGCGGACCGTTGTCCTTGTGTCGCCATTCCGGGCTCGCCCTGTGGGCGCACCGGTACGGCAGCAGTATCAGATCAGATACTGCTTCGCGATGATTTCGCCCAGCCTGGAATTGTCCGCGATGAACTCCTGAATGAATTCATGCACGCCCTGCTGGAAGATGTCGTTCATATTGCTGTGTTCGAGCCGGTTGCGGACGCCGCGGGCATGGCGTTGGGCCGGACCCTGGCGGCCATAGGCGACGCCGATGTCGTCGAGGTTGCGCACGAGATTGCCGTAGCAGCTTGCAAGCGAGCGCGGCAGCGTGTCGTTGAGGATCAAGAGATCCGCGATCAGCCAGGGCTTCAGCGTCTCGCGATAGACCCAGTGATAAGCTGTCAGCGCCGACACCGAGCGCAGGATCGAGCTCCACTGGTAAAAATCGAGCGGGCCGCCGACATGCTCCTCGTCGGGTAACAGGACGTGATATTTCACGTCGAGGATGCGCGCAGTGTTGTCGGCGCGTTCCAGATGCACGCCCAATCGCGAGAACCAGTAGGCGTCGTTGCGCAGCATGGTCCGGTAGGCCGAGCCGTCGAAGCGCAGCGAGGTCTCCTGCACGAAGCGCAGGAATTTTGCGAGATCTTCGCGCGTGGAGGTGCCCTTGCTCCAGACAGCCTGGAGCTCGATCCAGGCCGAGTTGATGGTGTCCCACATCTCGCTGGTCAGCGCCGTGCGCACCGAACGCGAGTTCAGCCGCGCCGCCTCGATGCAGTTCCTGATCGAGGACGGGTTGTCCGCCGAGAACGAGAGGTAGTCGACGACGTTGTGCTCGTTGGCTTCCTCGTAGGTCTGATAGAAGCTTGCGGCGACGCCGGCGGTGAGCAGCGCCGAGTCCCATTCATTGGTCTTGCCGACATAGGCGGCGGGCAGCGCGGTGACGCGGAGCGTCGCATCGATGGTGCGCGCGAGATACTCGGCCCGTTCGACGTAGCGGGCGAGCCAGTAGAGGTTTTCGGCAGTGCGCGACAGCATCTCTCTACTCGTCCAGGATCCAGGTGTCTTTGGTGCCGCCGCCCTGGCTCGAATTCACCACCAGCGAGCCTTCCTTTAGCGCGACGCGGGTGAGCCCACCGGGCACGATGGTGGTGCTCTTGCTGCCGGTCAGCACGAAGGGTCGCAGGTCGACATGGCGCGGCGCGAGACCTGACGCCGTGCAGGTCGGGCAGGTCGAGAGCGCCAGCGTCGGCTGCGCAATAAACCCTTCCGGCTCGCGCTTGAGCTTTTCGCGGAAGGCCTCGATGGTCGCCTTCGTCGCGGCGGGGCCGATCAGCATACCGTAGCCGCCGGAGCCGTGAACTTCCTTGACGACGAGATCGCTTAAGTTGTCCAGCACATAGGCGAGATCCTTCGGCTCGCGGCAGCGCCAGGTCGGCACGTTCTTCAGGATCGGCTCCTCACCGAGATAGAACTTCACGATATCCGGCATATAGGAGTAGATCGCCTTGTCGTCGGCGATGCCGGTGCCGACGGCGTTGGCCAGCGTGATGTTGCCGGCCGCGTAGGCCGACATCAGTCCGGGCACGCCGAGTACGGAGTCGGGGCGGAAGGTGAGGGGATCGAGGAAGTCGTCGTCGACACGGCGGTAGATCACGTCGACCCGCTTCATTCCCTCGGTCGTGCGCATGAACACTTCGTTGTTCTTGACGACGAGGTCGCGTCCCTCCACGAGCTCGATGCCGAGCTTGTCGGCGAGGAACGAGTGCTCGTAGTACGCGGAGTTGTAGATGCCGGGCGTGAGCAGGGCGACCGTCGGCTCGCTCGATGCGCTTTGCGGCGCGACCGAGCGCAGGGCCGCGAGCAGTTCGTCCGGATAGCGCTCGACCGGCGCCACCTTGTGGCGGGCGAACAGGTCCGGAAATAGCCGCATCATGATCTCGCGGTTTTCCAGCATGTAGGACACGCCCGAGGGCGTGCGCGCATTGTCCTCCAGCACGATGAAGTCCTCGGCATCGACCCGGACGATGTCGATGCCGGCGATGTGCACATAGACGTCGTGCGGCACCTGCTGGCCGTTCATCTCGGGCCGGAACACCGGGTTCTGGAAAATCAGGTCGTCAGGCACGATCTCGGCGCGCAGGATCTCGCGGCCGTGATAGATGTCGCGCAGGAACATGTTGAGCGCACGCACCCGCTGCTTGAGGCCCTTCTCCAAGAGCGCCCATTCCTTGCCGGACATGATCCGCGGGATCACGTCGAAGGGAATCAGGCGCTCGGTGGACTCGGAATCCCCGTAGACTGCGAAGGTGATGCCGATGCGGCGGAACAGGAGCTCGGCTTCCTGGCGCCGATATTCGAGCGCTTCGGGAGGCGTCTCTTCGAGCCAGAGCGCCAGCTCCTGATAGGCGGGACGAAGATCCCCACCGGGAATGTTCATTTCGTCAAACGCGACTGCCATAGATCCCGACTGTCCCCCAGGCGTTGCGCCGTTGGTCAGGTCGCATAGGCCTTGGTGGAGACCGCAACGTCCTGTGGCCATGCGGCAAGAGTGCATGACTTCCCCGGGTGGTAGCAAGGGCTGGGCCAGCGCGATAAGCATGGAGAGAGGGCATTTGCCTGATATGGCCGGGAAGGTGCCTGAAAAAATGGCTGAGGACTGCTCATTTCTGCAGCAAAACCGCGTGACTTCAACGCGTTACCTCGGCAAAGTCGGCGCGACAGGTGAGGGACTTAAGGTATGAGCGAGATCGTCACGGCGGGCATTCTGGTCATTGGAGATGAAATCCTGTCCGGCCGGACCAAGGACAAGAACATCGGCTTCATCGCTGAATACCTGACCAATATCGGCATCGATCTGAAGGAGGTCCGGGTCGTCTCCGACGACGAGGACGACATCATCGCCGCTCTGAATGCATTGCGGCAACGATATACCTATGTCTTCACCACCGGCGGCATCGGGCCGACCCATGACGACATCACCGCCGACAGCGTCGCCAAGGCGTTCGGCGTCGGCATCGACCATCATCCGGAGGTGGTCGCCCGTTTCCGCGAGCGCTGGAGCGAGCAGGACCTCAACGAGGCGCGCCTGCGCATGGCCCGCATCCCCGATGGCGCCGAACTGATCCAGAGCGCGACCATCCTCGCTCCCGGGTTCAAGATCGGCAATGTCATCGTGATGGCCGGCGTGCCCTCGATCATGCAGGCGATGATGGATATCGTCTCGCCCAAGCTGAAATCGGGCGTGCGCATGCTGTCCGAATCGGTTCGCGCCAACGCGCGGGAAGGCGACATCGGCGGCCCGTTGCGGGCGATCGCCGCCGCTCATCCGGACACCATCATCGGCAGCTACCCCTTCATGGACGAGGACTCGAAGCCAAACACCAATCTGGTGGTGCGCTCGCGCGACGCGGACAAGCTGGCGGCGGCGATGGCGGCGGTGAAGGAAATGCTGGCGGGATTGAACATCAGCCGCTAGCAGAGACTTTGCCGGCAGACGAAGCAGGAGACGACAATGGCTGGTGAAGCACCGGAACTGAGCGCGCAGGAGCGGGCGGGCAAGGCCTTTCCGGTCTCGTGGGATCAGTTCCACCGGGATTGCCGGGCGCTGACCTGGCGGCTCAACGAGGTCGGCCCGTTCCACGCGGTGATCGCGATCACGCGCGGCGGCCTGGTGCCGGCCGCGATCGTGGCGCGCGAGCTCGGTGTGCGCGTGATCGATACGGTCTGCATCGCCAGCTACGACCACAACAGGCAGGGCGAGCTGCAGGTCCTCAAGGGCATTTCCGAATCGGCGGTGAAGCTCGGCGGCGGCACCGGCAAAGGGCTCTTGATCGTCGACGACCTCGTCGACACCGGCAAGACCGGCAAGCTGGTGCGCGAGATGCTGCCCGATGCGCATTTCGCCACCGTCTACGCCAAGCCGATGGGGCGCCCGCTGGTCGACACGTTCATCACGGAAGTCTCGCAGGACACCTGGATCTTCTTTCCCTGGGACACCGCGCTGTCCTTCCATCCGCCGCTCCGCGACGGCGCGGCGTGATTCCCCGCGTCATTGCGAGTAGCGAAGCGACGAAGCAATCCAGACTGCTTCCGCGGATACATTTCTGGATTGCTTCGCTTCGCTCGCAATGACGATTGGAGGCTTCCATGTCCCTCCAAAACCGCGTCACCCCCGCAGGCGACATCATCGCGACCCCTCATCGCGGGATGTTCACCGGCAATCGCGGCATCATCCACGATCCCGCGACGAAGACGCTGCTGAAAAAGCGCTGGTCATCGCCCGCCTGGCTCACCTGCACCTGCGAATTCCGCGGCCGACGCCGCGAGGTGATGGCGCAGCGGAGCTGGACCGAGCTGTTCTTCCTCGATGAGGCCACCGCACTCGCCGCCGGCCATCGCCCCTGCTTCTACTGTCGTCGCGACGACGCCAATCGCTTCCGGGCCGCATGGGAGAAAGGGAACCGCGTGCATGACGTCCGCATGCACGACATCGACACGGTGCTGCACCACGAGCGGCTCGATGACGGCAAGAAGCGGCTGCACGCGCTACTGGTGCCGCTCGACCAACTTCCCGACGGCGCGATGGTGCAGCAGGGCGAGGAGAGTTTTCTGGTGACGCAGGGCAGGACGCTGCTGTGGTCGCCGGCGGGCTATGTTGGTGCGCGCGGACTCGAAGGCGCGCAGCTGCTCACTCCGCCTTCAACGCTGCGCGCCATGAGCGCCGGCTACGAAGTTGCGCTCCATCCCAGCGCACGATTCGTTCCCTCCCCGCTTGTGGGGGAGGGCCAGGGAGGGGGGTAGCCCCAAGCGAGAGCGGAATTTGGTTACTTCAGCGGCCGCCCTTGTTCATCCACCGTCGTCCGCGCGTCGCGCAGCGCCCATTCGCGAATGACCTGGCGGCAGCGGGTGAGTTCGGCCTCGCTGGCGCTGCCGGCGTCCTTCTCTGCACGCTCGACCATCGCCTTGCAATTGAGAAGCACGGAGCGATCTTCGGCGCCCGCGGGTGATACAATCGCCGCAAGAGTCGCGACGACGAGTGCCGTCCGGATTACCACGATCATCCCAGCTTCTCGCGCGCCAGCGCGGCGCCGGCGCCGAGCGCCATCAGCTTGGCTTCGGCGATCTCCCGCCGCATCGGCGCCATGCCGCAATTGGTGGTGGCAATGATGTTGCTCTTGGGCACAAATTTCGACACCGCATCGATTACCTGAACGACGTCCTCGGCGGTCTCGATTGTGTCGCTGGCGACGTCGATCACGCCGGCCTGCACGATCTTGGTCTTGAGCAGCGTGAGCAGGTCGAGCGGCACCTTCGAATTGCGGCACTCGATCGCGACCTGCTGGATCGGGCTCGCATCGATCGCCGGAAAGATCTGCTCATACTGCCGCCACTGGCTGCCAAGCGTCTCCTTCCAGTCCGTGTTGGCCTTGATGCCGTAGCCGTAGCAGATGTGCACGGCGGTCGCGCAAGTGAGGCCCTGCGCGGCGCGTTCCAGCGCTTTGATGCCCCAGTCGTTGACCTCGTCCATGTAGACGTTGAAGGCGGGCTCGTCGAACTGCACCATGTCGACGCCGTCGGCCTGCAGAGCCTTGGCTTCTTCGTTCAGGAGATCGGCGAAGGCAAAGGCCATCTTCACCCGGTCGCCATAGTAACGGTCCGCAATCGTGTCGATGATGGTCATCGGGCCGGGCAGGGTGAACTTCAGCTTCTTCTTCGTATGCGTGCGCGCAACGCGCGCCTCGTCGGCATGCACGCGGCCCTTGAGCTGGAGCGGCGCGACCACCTGCGGGACCATCGCCTTGTAGCGGTCCTTGCGGATGCCCATCTCGACCTTGTGGGCGAAGTCGATGCCGTCGATCTTCTCGAGAAAGCCGTGGACGAAATGCTGGCGGGCCTGCTCGCCCTCGGTCACGATGTCGATGCCGGCGTCCTCCTGGACCTTCACGGCAAGCATCGTGGCGTCGCGCTTGGCGCGTGCAAGCTCGTCGCCTTGCGACTTCCAGGGCGCCCAGAGCATGTTGGGCTCGGCGAGCCATTCCGGCTTTGGCAAGGAGCCGGCGATCGTCGTTGGAAACAGCATGGCGGCCCTCCCGGCGCGTTGTGTTGCGCCCATTCCTGCCATGTCTTAACGTCAAGGTACAGAACAACAAAAGTCGTCATTTCAGCTGGCGACGTCCATAGGGAAGGCGATGATCGACCTCTATTACGCGCCGACGCCGAACGGCTGGAAGATCTCGATCATGCTGGAGGAACTCGGGCTTCCCTATAATGTGAAGTCCGTCAACATCCGCGCCGGCGAGCAGTTCAACCCCGAATTTCTCGCGATCTCCCCGAACAATCGGATTCCTGCGATCGTCGATCACGACCCCGCCGATGGCGGAGAACCGTTCTCGGCCTTCGAGACCGGCGCAATCCTGATCTATCTGGCGGAGAAGACCGGCCGCTTCCTGCCCAGTGACCTGCGCGGCCGATCTACCGCCATCCAGTGGGTGATGTGGCAGATGGCCGGGCTGGGCCCGATGCTCGGCCAACACGGCCATTTCGCGCTCTATGCGGTGGAAAAGATTCCTTACGCGATCCAGCGCTACCGCGACGAGGCGGCACGGCTCTATGGCGTGCTGGACCGGCAGCTCGGCAAGACCGGCGCCTATGTCGCCGGCGACTACTCCATCGCCGACATCGCCTGCTTCCCCTGGACCATGACCCACAAGGCGCAGGGCTTTACGCTCGACGACTATCCGAACGTCAAATGCTGGTACGCCGAGGTACGTGCAAGGCCGCAGGCGCAGGCCGGGCTTGCGATCGGAGGGATCTCGGATTATGCGCCGCTGCGGCGCGATCGACGAGCGCGGCTCGCGGCCTTGCGGACGGGAGACGGGCGCGCATTGCTGCCGCATCTGACGGCGCAGCTCGGCCGCGAGCTCGATCGGCTC
>JAEWFG010000316.1 GCA_023388935.1 Pseudomonadota bacterium
CGCCGCGCGGGCTCGAGGCGTTGGGGGGGGGCGCGCCGCCGCCGGCGACTGCTGCGCTGCCGACGCTCGTCTCTCCCGACCCGGAGCCGTCGTTGACCGACGTGCCGATACCCGGCCGCGATCAGCGCCGTGCGCCGCCGAAGCCAAAGGCCGCGCCGACACCGAAGGCGCCGCAGGCGGCTCCCGCCGCGCCGAGCCCACCGCTCGCGAGCCAGCAGGTCGCGCCATTGCCGCCGCCGATCGAGGTGCGGCCGGCCCCGGGCCCGCCGCCCGCGAAGCCGAGGCCGAAGCCGCCGCTGGTCCTGACGCCGTCGAATCCGTAGGGCGACGGTGTTCGCCGAAGGGCTCGGTCTCCACCTCTCCCTACGGGCCCCTACGGGAGAGGTGCAGCGCAGGCCTTGAGCGGCGGCAAACACATTCCCTCGCATTTTAACGAATTTTGCTCGGCAAAACTGATTTGCCGATTTTACCGAATTCTTGCGTTTGTTCCCTAGTCTTGACCCCAGAGGAATTCGGCGTCCTGCCAGCACAGGCAGGATGGCTCGCCAAAGAACGACCAAGAACTGGGGTAATCGAGATGAACGGGGCGAAATCGCTTCTGCAGGATCTGGACGACGCGATCGCGCGCGGCACCGACGAAAGCCGGACCCGGGCGTTGTGGCATGCGACCGACATCCTGATCACCGGCCGCTACAGCGACGACGAGATCAGCATGTTCGGCGAGGTCATCGGCCGGCTCGCTGATGAGATCGAGGTCGCCGCGCGTGCGCAGCTCTCCGAGCTGATGTCGGCCTGCGATCACGCCCCGCTCAACGTCATCGAGAAGCTCGCCTTCGACGACGAGATCGAGGTCGCCGGTCCCGTGCTGCGCGACTCCAACCGTATCGACGAGAAGGTTCTGCTCGAGAGCGCCAAGACCAAGGGCCAGTCGCACCTGCTCGCAATCGCCCAGCGCAAGTCGATCGGCGAAGCCGTGACCGACGTGCTGGTCACGCGCGGCAACCAGGAAGTCGTGACGTCGGTGGCCAGGAACGAGGGCGCGCGCTTCTCCGGTTCGGGCCTCCTGCACATGGTCCGCCGCGCCGAGGGTGACTCGATCCTCGCCGAGCAACTCGGCCTGCGCAAAGACGTGCCGCGCCACATCTTCCAGCAACTGATCGCCAAGGCGTCGGAAGACGTCCGCCGCCGGCTCGAGAGCGAACGTCCCGAGATGATGGCGCAGATCCAGAGCTCGGTGACCGAGGTCACCGGCGACCTGCAATCCAAATTCGGTCCGTCATCGCGCAGCTACTTCGTCGCCAAGCGCGTCGTGACGGCGCAGTACCGGCAGGGCAATCTCAACCAGGACTCGATCTCGAACTATGCGCGCCAGCACCGCTTCGACGAAGTGCAGATCGGCCTGTCGCTGCTGTCGGCGCTGCCGGTCGACGTGATCGAGCGTGCCCTGATGGACCGCAATCGCGAGATTCTGCTGGTCCTGTGCAAGGCCCTCGACTTCTCCTGGGACACGACCATGTCGCTGCTGTTCCTCGGCGCCAAGGATCATCTGATCACGGCGCGCGACCTCCAGGACAACGAGCGCGAGTTCGGCCGGCTGAAGATCGAGACGTCGCGCAGCATTTTGAAATTCTACCAGTCGCGCAAGAACAGCGCGGGTGTCGAATCCACGACGGGCCGTCAGCCCGAGCTCCAGGTGCACTGAGCGGGAATTCGAGAGGGGAGTGTTTGCAATGTTGCCTCAATTCGGCACTGCGATTCGCAAGAATCCGAACAAGAGCCTCAACAAGAACCGCAACGCCGATGCCGGCGGATCGGCTCCCGACAAGGCCTCGGTCGACGCCGCCTGGCTCGTGCTGGAAGCCGCCAACGATCTCGGCGACCACGCCGCGGTTGAAGCCTGCCGCCGTGTCATCGACGCCGAGTTGAACGGCACCGTGGCCGGCAGTTCGGACCTCGATCTGGTGCTGGGGTATTTCCGTTAGGCGTCCGTAGCCCGAATGGAGCGGAAGCCGTACGATGGGTAGAGCGGAAGCGAAACCCATCGCCGCCTGACCGTATCAGGATTGATGGGTTTCGCTGAGCTCTACCCTTCCTGCGCGCTTTCATTCCCGCGCGTCCTGCGAACGCGCCGTCTTTCGTTCGCAATACCCAGAGCCCGCGGCCGTGCCGGTCCCAATGGGCCATGTTGACGGCGAGATAGTCTTCGTCACTTCGGGAGAGCGGACGCCGCCGAGATAACGGGAGACCTCGGGATCGAGATGCAGCGCGACGAGGTTCGCGAGATGATCGTCGCTTAGCCTCTCGGCAGTCAACCTCTCGGTGCTGAAACGGTCCATGGAAACCAAATGGCCGGCTCGCGTTATGGATGTCTTGCAGCTCTTCGATGGTGCCCTGTTGCCGCCGTTTTCCCCGACGCGTCAATCGCCGGCATCGAGATTTGATTTGAATCAAGCGATGGAGCGAGAGCCGCACCACAACCGAAACCATGGGGCACTTTGGCGAGCGGATTGATGCCGACGTGGTACGTCACCTTTGAAGTTCGAAAGGCCGGCAGTCTGCGGAAACAGCGGAGACCTCGCGAGACAAGCACGTTCGCCACGGAGCACGAAGCCAAGCAGTTCGCGCGCGCGAAACTGGAGGAAGGCCTCGCAGTCTTTGCAGGCACGATCAATCCCCACCTTCCGAAGCGGGTCATTCCAGCCTCCGGCATCCACGCATGGCTTGCCGACGAACAGGACAGCGCCCAACCTCCCGGAACTCCAAATATCAAGTAAGCATGTTGCCGTGCATAGTGATGGCTTTTCGGTGTTGCCATTTTGTTACGGGCCTGACGCCTTCTGCCGCGTAGTCTTACGGGTGTTCACGGCACTTGTGCATCCTCAGCCTGCATGAAGTGCCCATGCTTCACTGAAAAAAAGTTCAGAGCAAAGGGGACACGACAATGAAAAGGCTCTCTATAGCTGCGATCGGCTTCGCGGCGCTGAGCGTGGCGAGTCCGGCTATGGCGGCCGACATGGCTGTCAAGGCACCGACTCCGGCACCGGTGGCGACGATCTATAACTGGAGCGGATTCTACATCGGCGCCAACGGCGGATGGGGCCAAAGCCGCGGCTGCTTGGATTTCGTAACTGACCTTGGAACAGTCGCAGGTGGTTGCGGGGATCGCTCCGGCGGCCTTGTCGGCGGACAAATCGGCTATCGCTGGCAAACCAACCAGTTCGTATTCGGATTGGAAGCGCAGGGCGATTGGGCCGACATCAAGAACACGCGCGTCAGCCTGGTCGATCCGCTGATTTCGACCACAGGGAAGACCGACGGTATTGGTCTCTTCACGGCTCAACTTGGTTGGGCGTGGAACACCTCGCTGCTTTACGTGAAGGGTGGTGCGGCCGTGACCAGCAATCGTCTCGATGTCTTCGACAACGTCACCGGGGTCGGTCTGGACTCGGCAAGCCACACCCGCTGGGGCGGCGCCCTGGGCGTCGGCTGGGAGTATGGCTTCGGGCCGAATTGGTCGGTCGGTGTTGAATACGACCATCTCTGGATGGGGAATGACACCCGCACCTTCGTGGGCGCAGGCTTGGTCACGCCCGGTGGCGCCACCCTCCTTGGCGAGCGGTTCAGCCAGGATGTGGACATGGTCACCGTTCGGTTCAACTATCGCTTCGGCGGTTACGGCGGTTACGGTGGTTACGGCGCGCCGTACGCATCTCACTATTGAGCTTGAGTCGACCCGGTAAACTCAGGCCCCGGCATTGACCGGGGCCTTTTTCATGGGCAGCCGCTGGAAGCGTTCCAGCGTCAGCTCTGGCGGTCGAGCGTGGCGAGCTGCTTGCGGTCCAGAAGAACGATGTGACGCTGGTTGTTGTCGACGAAGCCGAGGATACCAAGCTCGCGCAAATGTGATAGCGACCGCGAGATGGTCTCGAGCGTGAGACCGAGATAATCCGCAATGTCGCGCCGCGACATCGGCAGTGCGAGGACGCCCGCAGCGGCGAGCCGCCCGTCCATTTCGATCAGGAACGCCGCGACCCGCTCCACGGATGTCTTGCGTCCGAGCAGGAGCATGTGGTCTTCCGCATGCCGCAGGTTCTTCGTGGTCATGTAGAGCAGGCTTCTGGTCAAGGTGCCGTCGCTTCCGGCAGCAGCGTCAAGGCTCTCCTGCCTGATCAGCCGCACGGTCGTGTCCACCACGGCTTCCGTCGTGAAACGATGGACGTCGCCATTCTCCAGTCCGAAGATGTCGCCGGGAACATGAAATGCACCGATCTGCCGGCGCCCGTCGCACAACAGCTTGTAGCTTCGCACTGCGCCCGACTTGATCTGGTAGATATATTCTGCAGGCTCCTTCTCGCCGTAGATCTCGCTGTCTCGCCTGTAGAAAAACTCGCTCAGGCTGATCATCGAATTCGAGGCGGCGGCCATTCCGAGTTCACTGAGGGAATGTGGGCGGGGTAGGGAGGCCGAGGTCGAGTGCACCTGCATTGGACCAACTCCTCAATCCGCTGGCGATCGGGTTTGTCAGCCGCAGCGCGGGTGATACGGGGACAGTGTCGCGCCGCCTCGTTCCTGCTGATATCAACCTTGTTCAAAAGCGCTTCCGCTGACTATCGTCCTAAGGTTCATTGTCCCAATGGACCAAGCAGAATTGGCGTTCGGCCCTTGCTGCAACCGGAAAGTTGCAGCGCGTGATCAGGCTGGATTGGTTGCGTCGCTCGTAACGGTATTGCGTGCCGGGCGCACTGATCAAGGGCGGCGACGGCGTCATGTAGTTTTGCCAATAGTCTGCGAGACCGGAGGCGGCTTGGGCCTACGGCATCGCGCTCGCCGGTCTGAAGGAGCTTCTCGAGTGCGAAGGCGATGGTGTCGAGCGGGGGAACCGGCCGCAGGGTTTCGTTGCAGGACACACGATCAGGGACACGATCGAGGACTTGGCCACCAGCCAATCGATCGCGTCGAGCAGATCCGGCTCGTGCACTGCGAAACGGCGTAAAGCCCTAGCGCATTTCCCTCAGCGGGTGCATGCTGCTGGGGCTGTGAGGAGGATAGGTTATGCGCCACCCATCCAAACCGCTACTCAACAAAGGGATCGCTTACAGAGCAGGCGGAATCGGTCTCGGGCTGCTCCCAATGGCGATGGCGTTCGCTGCTGTCCTTATACCGTGATTGGTATCGCTGCCTTTGCAAGGCTTTGCCAGCCGGTGTGGGCGCCGCGTTGATGGCGGCATGCCCGCCCTGATCCGCTGCACCGACCATATTCTCCCGGACGGCGGCCCGGTGGAGATCACGCCGGGCGAGATGCGCGCGACGGGCGTTCGCAGCCTGCTCCACGAAAGCACGATCCGGAAGCCCGGCTATGGAGCGGGAGTTGTAACATCATAGATGTTGTCTTGCGGCACCGCTCAAATTCAACCGACAGAACTGAAATCCGGAGATGAAGATGACCCGCCTCCTTTTCGCGATTGTATCGGCTGGCTCAATTCTGGTGTCGGCGGCTTCGATCTCGCCCGCGGCCGCACGCCAATATCGCCATAGCTACGTCGCTCCGAGCGGCCCCTATGATCGCTACTGCTTGCAGGGGCGGATATGGGGGTACCCGGGCAATTGCCAATTCGCAACCTACGAGCAGTGCACGGCAACCGCGTCAGGTACCGACGCCTATTGCGGCATCAACCCGACCTACGCCTTCGCGCGCCAGCGCGATTATCGCGGTCAATGGTACCCGTACTAGGGTCTGTTGGGATTCAGGATTCTCATTCTGGCTTGGCTGTGATTCAAGCTTGGGATGGACCGATTCGTTTTGACTGACGCCCAATGGGCGAAGATGGAGCCGCTATGTCTTGGCAAACCGAG
>JAEWFG010000355.1 GCA_023388935.1 Pseudomonadota bacterium
TTGATCAGCGCGGTGATGTCGCCGACCAGCGCGGCGATGCCGCCGCCAGCCGTCGCGCCGGTTGCCGCGATGCCGTTGAGCAGGCCAGGCGGCCGGATCGTGGTCGCCGGGTTGGCATCGATCAGCACGCTGTCGATGGCCACGGTGGTGTCGTCCTGGATCGCCTGCCGGATCAGCCCCTCAATCGCGGGGACGGAATGGTCGCCCATTTCCCGCGTCCAGGTGCTGATGACAGCCATCTTCTTCGGAGTGAGCGTCTGCGAGGTGAACGCTCCCTGCCGAACGGGGATGGGCATGCCTTCGCCGACGAACGAGCCCGCGAGGCTCGGCGTCCGCGACCGCGTCGGGATGACGATGCGCCCGGAGGTCCCGAAGCTCAGCGTCAGCCCTTTCGGCGCAAGCCGGGTCAGGATCGCCTTCGGCATCAGGAGCGGCATCAGATCGGCATAGGTCGTCTGCGCCAGCTCCTGCGCCCAGCCCGCGACCGTGGTCATGGCAGGAGCAGACGCTGCGCGCGTGACGATCTCGCAGATCGCCTTCGTGCCGTCGTCTTCGCCGTAGATCCGCAGCCGCGTCTCATCGACCGACTTTCCGGATGCCCTGGCGATGTAGGTCACGGTCGCTGCCCGGACGACGTAGTCCAGCAGATCGAGGTCCTTCTTGCGATTGACGATGATCGCGGGAGCAGCGACGCGCTCGCGCTCGCGCTCGCCGCCAACGATCACGGTCGTCGAGAGCGCGCGGCTGCGGCTTGCGCCGTTGCCATCGGTCGTCGACTTCGCCAGCAGCTTCTCGGAGTCGACCAGCGCAGCCCGCGTCTTTTCGAGCTGGGCGATGTCGCCATTGAGGGTGCTGGTGGTTTCGAGATCGGCGTCGCTGACGTTGCTGTCGTCCATCTTGCCGAGATGGGCTTCGAGGAGGTCCCGCTTGGCGACGATCTGCGCCTCCAAGTCGGTAATACGTTGAGCCAGGCCAGACATGGCGCTGCCCTTTCGAACACGAGATGTATCGGCATGCTCGCCGGTGATCCCGCGACGCCTGGTCCTCGCGTCCATGCTGCCGTGCTTGGCGAACAGGAGGTCCATCGTTTGCGGGGAGATGTTCAGCGACTTGGCGACTGCCAAGGCGTTTGGATTGGCTGGCACTGAGACCAGCGAAGTCTCGACCAGCTCGCTGCGAACGAAGGTGCAGCCCCAATCGCTGCCTTCGCGCTGCTTGGTTTCGAGAGGTTTGAAGCCGACGCTGACGGCGCGCAGGATGCCCGCGTCGATCAGCTTCCTGATTTCGTCGATGCGCTCGGACGTGCCGAACGGGGCCATCTCAAGCTGGCCCCGGAGCTGCTTGTTCTCGACGCGCAGGTTGGTCCACTTCCCAATCGGGAAGTCGCTCTTGTGATTGAACAGCGCAATCGGATTGCGCTTGAAGTTCTTGAGGTCCCAGCCGTCGCTGAGAATGACATCGTCCATGCGGTCCGGCGTTTCGTCCGACAGCACGAACTCGAGGCCGGTGAGCTGGCCCGCATGCGTCTTGTGCTTGATCCCGCTCGCGGCGCGGTCTTCGTCGTCGTCGCCGTCGCTGTCCCAGATCAGCTGGCAGGCGTCCTCGTCGCCAAGTTCGTCCATGCAGCGGTCCATGAAATCGTCGTAGGACTCGCCATCGTCGGGCTGAAGGTCATCGTCCTGCTTGACGCGCATAAACAATCCCTCCGTCCCATCGCAGCGATGTTCGGTTGACCCTGCGTTGCTGGTTTTCTGGAAAGGGGCTCGGCTATTTCCACGAAGGCGTGAGCCACGCGACCGCGCCTGCGTTGCGCAGCGCCCAAGAGACCGGCCAGCGCACCTTCACGGCGAGGCTGTCGGTCTGCCACACCTCGGCTTCCGGCCCCATCGTGCCAGCGGCTCCGGGCGCGGTGTCCATCACGAGCGTTGCCGCGCTTGTCGTTTCCACGTCAGCATCGGCGCTGAGCGCTGCGGCGATGGCCTTGGGCGCGACGCAGACCAGATCGTTGCCGACCACGCTCGATGCCACGACATCGAACTGCGTCTCGTCCTTGAAGCTGATGTAATGCGACGCGATCATTGCGGCGCGACCAGGCGAGCCGATCAGGATGTACGGCCCCTTGCCGCCGACCGGTGCGACCGCATCGATCAGCGACGCAACGTCCTCGGCGAAGGCCTGGAAGCCATCCGCGTTGTTGCTCGATGCCGTCGCGGCGATGCCGTTACGAATGCCAGCGGGCTGCGCTGCCGTTGCGGCGGCGCTGCCGAAGAACACGGCATCGAGCGCCAGGGCGGTCGAGCGCACGAGCGCATCGCTGACCAGCGCCTCGGCATTGCTGCTTTCGACCATCTCGCGGGTGAGCGCGGCAATCGTGGCCAGCTTGTACGGCTGCAACTGCGCGGGCCCGACGTTCAGCTGCCGCACCGGGATCGGCTGCCCTTCGGCGACGAAGCCGCTGTTCGCTGCGCCTGCGGCAAATCCTGGTGCGCTGATCATGCCCGCGCCATCCCAGTCGAGCACCAGGCACTGCTTGAGCACGTCGGCCGCGCCAGACGCGGGGCCAAGCGCCTCAATCACGTCGGCGACGCGCTTCTGCGCAAGCTCGGCAGCCCAGCCCGCCACGCTCGTCATCGCGGGGTTGGATGCGGCGCGCGTGATGTGCTGATGCAAGAGACGGTCGCTCGGCCACATCTCGGCGGCAACTTCGGCAGCCTTGCTGCGCCGCAGGCTTGCGATGGTCCTCGCAGCGAGCGAGCGCGTGAATAGATTGCCGCTCACGACCGGCTCGCGCTGTTCGCGGCGGAACGCGCTCTGGCTCTCGTGCTTCATCGGGGTCTTTCCCTTTTCGGAGAAGGAAGCCCGCGCGGGCGGCGTCCGGCGCGCGGTCGCACCGGAGCAATCAATCGCCGCCCATCTCGGGGTTTATTTCTTGAGCTGCCGTTCGAACTCGGCGAGCCGCCGCTCGATCTCATCGAGGCGGCGCGAGACTTCCGCAGCGCCGGTTGCGGCAAAAAGGATTTCGCCCCAGTTGCTGCCGCCGTTGCAGCGATAGATGCCGACCGACGGCGTCAGCATCTGGCGATCCCGCTCGCTCAGCGTTGCGATGCGAGCCGACTGCTTCAGGGTGATCCCGGCGTCGAAGAGCACCGTTTTGGTGATGGCGAGGCCCCATCGGCGGCCTTGCGGATCGGTGTCACCGGAGGGGCCGTTGCCGAAGGACTCGATGACGCCTTCGCCTTTGATGTAGACCGTGTTCGACCCGACGCTGCCGTCGGCTGGGGAGAGTTCGACGGTCCGCGCGCAAGCCAGCGTGACAATTGGAGCCTCGCCATGCTCCGCACGCCATCGCAGAAGCGGCATGTCACTCGCGCAAACGCCGGTCGGTCGGAAACGGCAGCGGTCGCGGCCCCTTCGGCGGCTGCTGGGTCAACTGCACTCCCACCGTGCATTGCTTCTTGGGATCGTCGCAGGTGTAATTGCAATAGGTGCTGCTGCACACTGTGCTGCAACTGGTCTTGCCCTTACACTCTCGCTTCACGTCGGCCTGCGTGGTGGTCAGGACCGTGGTGGCCGACGCTACCGTCGTCAGGCCGACTGCGGCAAAAGCCGCGATCATCAGTACGCGCATGTCATTTCCTGTTTGCCGGGTGGTTTGGATCGGTCGGCCAGCCGTCGTCGTCGACATCGTTGCGATAGCCGCGCAGCTCGACGTACCGCTTCGTCGAGTTGTGGCAGTTGGCGCACAGCGATTGCAGCGGACCGAGCGCAAACTTGTTCCAATCGCCCTTGTGCGGCTCGACGTGGTCGGCAACGGTCGCGATGGCGACGACGCCGCGATCCAGGCAGAATTTGCTCAGCGGATGCGCCTTAAGCTGCAGCTTGCGGCGGCGCTGCCAGAAGCCGGTGTCGTAGAAGTGCTTCCACTCGCTGCTGGGCGTGCTCATCCGATGAGCGCCTCGATATCGACCGGCTTCACGTTGCTGCGGTCGCGCGAGCGCAGGCCGAGCAGCATGGCGAGCGCCACCGCGCCGTCGATGCGAAACCGGGCCTTGTCCTTGTCGAGCTTCCTGTTGCCAGCCGGGTCCATCGTGGCCACGGCGTTCGCCATGTTCCAGTTCAGGATCGGATTGTTCGGGTGCTGCAGCTTGCGCTCGATGATGGCCAGCTCGACGGCGTCGATGGCGGGGCCCATGTCCTTGAAGCCCTGGCCCCAGGGGACGAGCCGCAGCCCGTCGCCTTTGTCGCTGTCCTGGTAGGCTTGCAGGCCGATGCGGTCGAACTCGCGCAGCAGGTCGTTGATGCGCCACCGGTCATAGGCCAGGCCCTTCACGCGATAGCGCTGCGTCAGCTCAGCGATGAACAGCGCAATCGCCTCGGGGTCGATGGTGCGGCCGGGGCTGAGCAGCAAGTGACCGGCCTCGGCCCATTCCTGGTAGCGGCGGCTCGATGCGCCGAAGTCGCGATTGGAATGCTCGTTCAGGTGTTCGCGCGGCTTCCAGAAATACGGCGCGATGCGGCAGGGATCGGTTGCCGATCCAACCAGCAGCGCGGTCAGGTCCACGACGCTGGAAAGATCGAGCGCCAGGTAAACCTCTTCGCCGTCTTGAAGCGCCGCTTCGCTGCTGCAGGCCATCCATTCGGCGCGGGTGATCAGCGAAGCGACCGGCGCGACGCGCTGGTTCAGAAACAGGTTGCGGACCTTCGGCTCCTCGGCGGGCATGCGCTGCGCCTTGCGGATCGCGGTCGCCAGGTCCTCGCGGTCGCGGAATTTGCCGAGCGCCGGGTTGGCTTTTTCCCATTGGCTCTCGTCGTCCAGGTCGCAGTCCTCGTCGGCTGCGTAGAGATGGCAGACGATGGAGGGATCGACACCGCTCAAGCCGTCGTCGATCAGTTTCGACAGGACGTGCTCGGGGTCGTTGCTCTGCGTCGAGATGGTGATGAACAGCGGCTCTTGCCGCGCGCCGAACGAGGTATCCAGCACGTCGTACAGCTCGCGGTTCTTGGCCTGGGCCAGCTCGTCGTAAATGACGACGCTGGGCAAATAGCCGTGCTTGGTGCCAGCCTCGGCGCTGATCGCGCGATAGACCGAGCCGGTGCGCCTGCCGATCATCGTTTTCGTCGAGGGAATGACCTCGATCTCGGCCGCCAGCTCGGGCTCCAGGTCCACGATCTGGCGCGCAAACTTGAAGACGATGCCCGCCTGGTCGCGATCATTCGCGGCCGAATAAATCTCGCCGTGGACGATAGCCTCGGGCCCGACCAGGTGGGCGAGCACGATGGCAGCGATGAGCGCGGTTTTGCCGTTCTTGCGCGCAATCGACAGGATCGCCCGCCGCACCGCGCGATTGGCACCGATGTGCGGCTCGTAAATGTCGCGGATGAAAAGCTTCTGGAAGGCGTCGAGCTGGAACGGTTTGCCCTGGCCGGTGCCGCTGGGCACCGTCAATCGCTCGATAAAGTCGATAACCGCCTTAGCGCGGGCTTTGCCCTGCGGCGTTCGCTTAACCAGCAAGGAGCCCGGCAAACTTGCTCTGCGACTGTTCGCCCTGGACGCCCGCGTTGATACGCGTGCGGGCAGCCGGGGTCAGGCCGAACTCGCCAGCGTAGCGCACCATGTCCGCTGCGGCCTTGCGCACGATGTAGACCAGCGGGTTCTGCGCGGCATCGCCGTACTTGGTCTTGATGATCATGCCGTTCATCAGCGGATCGTTGTTCTGCATCCGCGCCAGCGCCTCGGCCGCCATCCGCCATTGGCCATAGGCGTGGCAATAGGCGGCGAGCGGCGCGACATCGACGATGGTCAACAGGCCGAGCCGGTGCAGCTCCGCGCCGACCGTGTACCATTCGTCGGCTGCGTAGCCGGAGATGAACGGCGGCGGATCAGGCAGGTTCGCAGCCACCTCGGGCTGCGGCTCGTCAGTGCGCAGCGGTCGCTTGCCTGGATTGCCGCGCAACAGTTTCAGCTGCGTCGGGATCGTTCGCGCAGGCATCGACAGACTCCTTCAGGTCGTTGAAGCGGCGGCCGTCGCTCTCGCGATGCGCCTGCTCGCCGGTAAATGCCTGCCAGCGCAGCACCGCGACATCGACGTATGCCGGATTGATCTCGATGCCGTGGCAAGCCCGCGCCGACATCTCGGCGGCGATGATGGTGGTGCCCGAGCCGGAAAACGGGTCGTAGACGGCCTGGCCTTCGGACGAATTGTTTTCGATGGGCCGCTTCATGCACTCGACCGGCTTCTGCGTGCTGTGGCCGGTCTCGGATGATTGCTGCTTTGGGATTTCCCAGATCGTCGATTGATCGCGGGCCCCGTTGAAGTGCCCGACCTTGTGCTTGCGCACCGCGTACCAGCACGGCTCGTGCTGCCAGTGATAGTCGCCGCGCCCGATGGCGAAATTGCTCTTGGCCCAAATGATCTGGGCGCGCATCTGGAAGCCGCTCGCGATCAGGCTCGCCTCGACCACGCCGACATGCAGCGCGCCGTGCCAGACGTAGGCAACGTCGCCCGGAAAGAGCTGCCAGGCCTCGGTCCAATCATCGCGGTCGTCATTGAGAACGAGCCCGCGAGCGCCTGCGCCGACCTTGGTGCCGTCGCTGCGATAGACGCGCTCGCGCCAGTTCGGGTCGTAATTCGCGCCATAGGGCGGATCGGTCACCATCAGAAGCGGCGTCACGCCCGCAAGCGCGCGGCCAACGTCGGCCGCATTGGTCGCATCGCCGCAGACCAGGCGGTGACGGCCAAGCCGCCAAACATCGCCGCGCCGCGCCACCGGATTGACCGGAAGATCTACAACGGCATCGGGATCGGTGAGCCCAGGGTTGGAATTCGTCAGTCGCGCCAGCTCGCGGTCGGAAAAGCCGATCAGCGGAAGGTCGAAGCCCATCGCGGTGAGATCGGCCACCTCGATCTTGAGCAGCGCGTCGTCCCAGCCCGCGTTCTCGGCGAGCTTGTTATCGGCGATGACGTAAGCGCGCTTCTGCGCTTCCGACCAGCCGCGAGCGACGATGACCGGGACCTCTCGTATCCCTAACCGTTCGGCAGCCAACAGCCTCCCATGCCCAGCGATCACCATTCCGGCTTCATCGACCAGCACCGGAGTGGTCCAACCCCACTCGCGGATCGAGGCCGCGATCTGCTGCAGTTGCGCTTCGGAATGCGTCCTGGCGTTGCGGGCATAGGGGACCAGGGAAGCCAGCGGACGCCTTTCCGTGGCCCAGGCAGCCCAATCCGCGCCTGGCGCAGCGGCGTTGTTTCGATCCATCGGAGCCCTTGGGAAGCGCCAGGGCGAGGCCCCGGCAAACCGTTGATTTCGCGGGGTTTTGACCCCTAGACGAACATTTCCCAGCGCCGGTATTTAGGGCCCCCTGGGGGAGTGCCATGCCAGTTCTGAAAATGGCAGCAAAATACCGCTGCAAATTCCGACTTAAGGGAACCCACTTAGCCGGAATGGGAACCCGCTAAGTGGGTTCCGCGGAATTGCCGATCTGCGGCCATGCCATTAAGAAGTCGAAGCTTTTTGGCAAAAGAAAATGTTTTTCTTTCCCGAAATTCCAGAAGAGCGGGCGCTAAAATTGGAGCGCCGCCGCGGTCGGAAATGGGTTCCTTTAGGATTTCCGGTACCGCCCCCCGGCCCGGAGAAAGATATTCCCCGTAGACTTCAATGGGTTAGGCCGAATTTGGCTGCTCGCGCGGTACTCGTTTTCCGAACTCTATCGTTCGCGATCCGTGCCGCGTCACGCGGAGCGCGACCAGTTGGAACCGGACCTTCCGGATGGGGAATGTTCGTCTATCGCGTCGGAACCGATAGTTCCGCGACTCCGCCCAGCCGCACGCTTGGCCACACGCGCGTTCTTTCCGCCTTGCCGGGATCGGGGGCGTCCTATCGCCTCGCGCCACACGGGCCGCCTGTGGGCCAGGGAAAGCCTAACCGGTCGAGCCCGTAGTCCTGGGGCTTCCGGGCCCAGGCAGGCATTCCCCTTCGGGAATACGGAAAACGCTGCCAGCACTTCTGTTGCTGCTTCAGCAGTACCTTCGCAATGGCATGGCTGCGATTGGACTGGATGCCTGGGCGCACCAGAGCGATGTACGGGGCAACAAAACGGCGCGGCGCACAACGCCAGGCGCGAAACCACGAAAGGAAAAGCGGAATGCTTCACTCGCCTTACGGCATGCACCTGCCGATCTTTCCGGCTTGCGATATCGACAAGCCAACCGAAGACCGGCTGGAGCGCATCATCGAACGTCTGATGGATCGCGCCGACAGGGCGCTCCTTTCCGGCAAGGCTACCCAGACCCAATACGACGCCTGGATCAAGGCGCTGAACAATTGGGCAAAGAGCGTGAAGCTCGCGCGATAGCCAACTCCTGCAACCCTAACCGCCCGGCGCTTCGGCTTCCGGGCTTAGGGCAGTGCGAAACAACAGCAGGAGCTAACGAATGTCCCCGAACAAAGCCGCCATCGCGGCGCTGATCAAGGCGAGCCATACGGCAGGCGAGACTGAAGTCTGGTCCACCAACTCGCTCGGCGAAGCGGTGATCGTGCAATATGTCCACATGATGAACTCGGTCATCACCGGCCAGCGCGTCACCACCTTCCGAGTCGCGGTGCTCAAGAAGCGCGAAAACGGCGAGTGGCACGTCGCAAATAACATCATCGCCTAACCGCAGCCTCCTGGCTGCCCACGCCCAGCGCCCGAAAAGGGTTTCTGGGCTCGGGGCAGTACAGCGGGACCATTCCGGTCGCCGCGCAAACAGGAGAAGTTGAAATGGCGACCAAGAAGAAACCCGCCGCGAAGAAGCCCGTCGCGAAGAAGGCCGCTGCCAAGAAGGCGGTCGCCAAGAAGGCCAGCGCCAAGAAGGCGGTCGCCGCTAAGGGCGACCAGGCGAAGGGCCCGCGCGCCGGATCGAAGACCGCGATGCTGCTCGATCTGCTAGGCGGCAAGGGCTCGACGGTCGAGAAGATGTGCGAGGCCCTGGGTTGGCAGGCGCACACGTTGCGCGCCGCGCTCACCCGGCTGCCGAACGGCGCGAAGGCTGAGCGCACCCGAGAGGACGGGGTCACCTCCTACAAGCTGGCCTAACGGCTCGCGCATCCTCCAGCTCTTGCCCGGTGCTTCGGCTTCCGGGCTTGAGCCAGTGAGGGGCGGCAATCACGCGCGCCCACCGACACGGAGAAAACCAATGACCACCATCATTCTGTTATGGCTGCCACTCTGCATCGCCGCTGGCCTATTCGCCAGCGTCCGACGCAGTCGATCCGGCTTCGGCTGGTTTCTGATCGCGTTCTTCTTTTCGCCGCTGCTCGCGATCATCTTCTGCGCGATCCTGCGCGAGAAGCCATTGCCGGTGCTAGAAGCCCGATCTTGATAATCCGCCGATGCCGACCAAAAAGGCCCTGGAGCAATCCGGGGCCTTTTTCTGTTCAGCGCTTGTCGATGCAGCTCTGCAGCATCGCGTCCTTGCGCGCGATTGATTTGCCAACCTCGTGCAGCGTGAAGGCGAAGCCCGCAAGCACAATGATGTTGACCAGGACAAGCACCAGGGCGAGCGGCTGGCCGCGCAGGCTCTCAACGATGTTGTTGGCGAGTTGTCCGACCATTAAGTTGGACGCCGAGTTGCTGGGACTGTGTCAATGAAGCCAGAGCGGCGCTGGCTCTCCCAAGGCCCTCAACTGCTTGGGCAACCGGCTGCACGTTGAAGCCAGTAAATTGATGTCGAGGATTGCGAGATCGTAGTCTTCAATTTCCGCAGGAGAACGGCCATCGTGTACGCTCGCCGCCTCGGCAACGACCCTGTGCCCGAGTTCCTCGAACTCCCGACGTAGAAGGTATAATAGTTGGTTGTTCGTCCTCTCGATTGCGTGGGCCCGCGTACTGGGCTTGATCATGCTTACCTGCGTCACGTCCCGCTTTCGCGCCGGGGCGCCAGAAGCGCCGGTCGCGTATGACGGCTTTATGACGCTCGAAATACTGTAAACGTTGGCTGATCCCCGCATTCGACATGGTAGGAACAGAGGATCGGTGCTAACGCCACATGCGTGGAGAAGAGCACCTTTTGCTGCGTTGGTGGTTCCACGCGGCAACTGCATTGTTACTGCAATTTGCGATCTACTCTCTTCCCTTACTGGCCGCGCCATTGGCCGCGACCGTCTCCCATATTGATCCGTTCCTACCAAGAGGACTCAACATTGAGCCAACGCACTGTTGGAATGCCCGAATTCAATGATTTGATAGATATGGCACGCTTGCTGGTGAACTTATGGGAGGCCGCGCAACGGCTGCCTGATGGATCAGAGCGGCGGGATGCATTCAGACAGATCAGTGGCTTCCAGACGCGAGTAGCGGCATTAGTTACACGCGCCCTCTAGGTCGTGATGCCGTCCGGAGCCGTGCCGCGGCTACCGATCCAACTCGCGCCAGAAGGCTGCGATTTGGAAGTCGGCGAACTCCATAAAACTGGTTTTGTGCCACTGCGTTTTCCACGCCGCCGAAAATGGGGGGGATGGTACAATGCTTGGGCTGGTGAGCCGATCTTGATTTACCCGACCCACGCTGGACAGGTGCGAAGAAGTAGGGACGGCCTTAGATCGCGGCCTCTTCATCGCAAAGTCTGCTGTTGTTGGCTCTTCGCCTCATCTCGCGTGCGCACTACAATCAGGTTCGCTTTTAGATTAAAGCGGTCATCAAACGACGGGCAGGAGCGGCCGGATCTGTCGAGAATGACCCTCACCGGACCTAAGGTGCTCAGTTTAGGTTGACGCTGGCCTCACCGGAACTTACGTTGGCCACTGCGTTGCGGCATTGGCAAGGGAGGAAATCGTGACCCTTTGCGCCAGTGTGCGGGCTCTTCGTGCTTTTAGGCATTTGCCTCACCGACTTACGGTTTCGCCGACGTCACGACCGGCAACCCTGGCGATGAGATCGGCTGCACAAAGCGTGCTTCCCTGCCACCGGCCTGCAAAAGATCGCGACTACGTTTTCACTCACTACGCACCTACGCCCTGAATGAAGCCCGCGCCCCGATTCTGCGCGGAATCTTTTTTGGACGCCGCAAGGATGGCGGCTGTCGCAGCAGCGAGGGAGTGTCAGATGGCTCAAATGGTAGCAGACGTCCTGGTCGGCGTGCTCGAGCAGATCGGGGTTCGCCAGGTCTTCGGCCTGATCGGTGATTCCCTCAACCCGTTGGGCGACGCGGTTCGCCGCAGCAAGATAGAGTGGATCGGCGTCCGACATGAGGAGGGAGCAGCGCTCGCCGCTGCGGGGCAAGCCAAGTTGACCGGTCGGCTGGGCGTGTGCGCGGGCACGACCGGTCCCGGCAGCACGCACCTCGTCGCCGGCCTTTATGAAGCAGCCCGCGACCATGCTCCGGTCCTTGCGCTTTCCGGCGACATGCCGAGCAAACTGCGCGGAACCGACTATGTGCAGACGACTGAACCGAATTTGCTTTTCCGCGATGTCTGCCTGTATACCGAAACAGTTTCCTCCCCGGCGCAGGCGCCGACAGTCATTCATCAGGCGATCTCGGCTGCCTACGCGGGCCGCGGCGTTGCACATCTGACGCTCCCGCAAGATGTTATTTCAGCCAAAGCCGATGGCGGCATGGCGAGCGTTGCGACTTTGAGGCCGCTCCCAGAGTTTGCGGCGAGCGCAGCAGACGTCACTATGATCGCGCGCCAGATTGATGCGGCCGACAATATCGTTATCATGTGCGGCAGCGGATGCCACGGCGCCGCAGACGAGCTAAAGGCACTCTCGGATCGGCTCAAAGCCCCTCTGATCCATTCGGTCAAAGGCAAGGACATTATGCCGTTTGACGACCCGCGCTGGATGGGCGGCATCGGCATGATTGGCACGAAGGCGGTCTACAAGGCGATCATGCAGTGTGACTTGCTGCTGATGCTCGGTACGGACTATCCCTATTCGGAATTCCTACCGCACAAGGGCTCTGTCATACAAGTCGATGAGAGGGCGGGCGTCCTCGGACGCCGGGCTCCGACCGCATTCGGCGTCGTCGGCTCGGTGCGGCCGACCGTGAAGCTTCTGCTCGACGAAGTAACAGCCAAAAGCGACGGCAAATTTTTCGAGCAGGTGGCGAGCGGACGTCGCAAGTGGGACGCGATGCTGGACAAGCAAGCGGACCCGAAACGTAGCCGTGACCGTGTCCACCCGCAGGCGGTGGCGCGGGCAGTCAGCGATGCTGCCAAACGCGACGCGGTGTTCCTCATCGATACAGGCCTCAACACGCTCTGGTCCGGCAATTGGATTCGCCAGAGTGGATCGCAGCGGATCCTGGGTTCCTTCAACAATTGCGGTGTCGGGACTGCGCTTGGTCAGGCGAACGGCATCCAGGTGCTCGACCGCTCGCGCCAAGTCATCGCCCTTTGCGGCGATGGCGGTTTCAACATGCTGATGTGCGAGTTCCTGACGGCGGCGCACCACAAGCTGCCGGTGAAAGTCATCGTCTACAATAATTCCAGCCTTGGACTCATCTTTTTGGAGGCCGAGGGTGTAGGTCTGCCGGCTTTTCGGGAGGCAATTGAATTTCCGAATCCGGATTTTGCCGCGTTAGCCCGCGCCTGCGGGGGCCATGGATTCACGGCGAGGCATCCAGACGAGTTGCGCGGCGCGATCGACGAAGCCTTCGCAGTTGACGGGCCCGCGATCGTCGATTGCGTCGTCGCGGCCGACGAGCTGCCCAACATTCCCCATATCGAGCTCGACCTAGCCGCCCACTATGCCATCGCCAAGGTTAAAGAAGCCGTGATCGCGGTCACCGGACGATAGATCATCACGTAAACGACGATCACTGAGGAGAAAGCGTCATGTCAAAATTTGCGAACGTCGTCACGATCGAGGTTGCCCCAGGGCGGAAAGATGAGGTCGTAGCTTTGTTACTGGCGCACAAGGCGCGCCTGAAAGATGAACCGGGCACCCTGCAATTCGACGTCCTGCTGCCGAAAGACGAGGAAACGAAAGTTCGCGTCTACGAAATGTACAGGGACGCCGCCGCATTCGAGGTGCATCTGAACGGGCCGTCGCTCGCGCAATGGAAAAAAGAGACTGCCGGAATGGTGGTGAGCCTTCATGGGGTGCGGTGCGCGGTCGTGGACTAGTCGGCCGAGTCGCACGCCAGTCGCCAAGTCGCCACAATCCGACTACCGCAGGAGTGACCGCTGTGAACACCCCGACATATGACAAGAGCATCACTGCACTTTTGGTGGTCGATCCTTACAACGACTTCATTTCCGAGGGCGGCAAGATCTGGCCCCGCATCAAAGCTATCGCTGAAGCAAACGACTGCGTTTCCAACATGCTGAAGGTTCTGAATGCAGCGCGCGCAGTAAAACTACGCGTCTTCTATGCCATGCATCATCGATATCGTGCAGGCGACTACGAAACGTGGACCTATATTGCGCCGATTCAACGAGCCACGTGGCAGCACAAGACCTTCGAATACGGCACATGGGGTGGCGAGTTCCGTGCCGAATTCGTGCCGGCGCCAGGTGAGATTGTCGCGCAGGAACACTGGTGCTCCAGTGGCTTCGCCAATACCGACTTGGACTTGCAGCTCAAGAAGCATGGCATCCATAAGCTCATTGTCATCGGACTCATCGCGCATACCTGCATCGAAGCGACTGTACGCTATGCCGCCGAGCTTGGTTATGAGGTCACCGTCGTCAAGGATGCGACGGCGGATTACTCGGACGAGATGATGCATTCTGCCCTAGACATCAATATCCCAAACTACGCCAATGCCGTTGTAAGCACGGAGGAGATCGTTTCCGCGATCGCCGCTCTCTAATGCGATGCGCGAGCAGGAACATGCACCGCCAAGCTGGTGAAGACGTCGGCCAATTCTCAAAGGTTCAAATCCCGCTGAAATGCCTTTTATGCAGCCAACACGAGTCGAGCTCGTCCCAAATCTCAAGACCGCCGATGCTCGGGCTCACCATGGGCCTTCACTGCTCGCTCGCGCTGACAGGGTGATCGAATAACAATTCTGGTTGCCGCAGCGCACGAGTCTCCTTCTGGCCCCTCGCGACATATTGCACCGCCAGGCATCCTTGGTCGCTTACGGAGCATAGCGGAATCGACTGGCCGACGTCTATTGCAGAGCGCGACGCTCATGACCCATGTGCGACATCGGGCTGGCCGGTGCGGGTAGTGGCCAATGACTAATTTCCCCCTCCACAAGGTGTTACACTCCTGCTGCCGTTAACCCGTGCTTGGCTTGAGACACGTGAAGCGGCCTGACTTGCTCGGCCGTGCGGCAGCGTGACCACAGAGGCGCTTGCCGCCGCTATGACTGCTAATGAGGTGCTAACGAAGATGTTGACCTCCGGACCAAAGACATGTCGGACGTGCACCACATCCCTCGCCGCACTATTGCTCCTATCGTATATTTTCGCGGTGGTTGCTGCGCGGGCCATTGAGGAAGACACCGGCGTCGGTCCACCGCCTGCGCTGGCGCCAGGGCAGGCACCGCCTCTGCCCAAACCGGGCTCTCTAGCGGAGCCCCGTTTATCAACTCAGGTCGGCTTCCCCACGGTTTTGACCAACTATGTTATCTCGCCGTCCACGCTCAGACCTGCCAGAGTCGCATTGGGTCAGACGCTGTTCTTCGAGCCTCGGCTCTCAGGCGACGGTACGGTCGCCTGCGCCACCTGCCACGATCCGGCGCGGGCCTTCACCGACGGCAGGCCCGTGTCCGTTGGCATCCATGGCCGCGTCGGCCAACGCAACGCACCAACCGTGTTGAATGCGCTCTATAACAAGACGCAGTTCTGGGATGGCCGGGTCAACACGCTAGAGCAGCAGGCAGCACTGCCGATCACAAATCCGTTTGAGATGGGCTCGGCCAGTATCGGCGATGCGGTGTCCAGGATCGCCGACAACAAGGACTATCAGACTCAATTCATGCAGGCCTTCGGCCGGGGCGTGAACGAGCAGGATATGCTGAGCGCCATTGCGGCCTACGAACGGACGTTGGCTTCCTTCGATTCTCCCTTCGACCATTTCATCGCCGGAGATTCCAACGCCATAAGCGACATGGCAAAGCGCGGTTGGGAATTGTTCAACGGTAAGGCTCGATGCCAACTCTGCCATGCTTTGACGGACAATCAGCCGGATACAACCCTCTTCATGGATAACGATTTTCACAACATTGGCATCGGCATCCTTCGGCATCACGTAGCCCCCTTGGCGCAGCAGGCCGAGCGCGAGCTGGCGCAAGGGCGTCTCGAGGCTATCGACACCGCATCGATCACTAGCGAGACGTCGGTCCTCGGTCGCTTCCTCGTGACGAGAAAGCAGAGTGATATCGCTTCGTTCAAGACGCCGGGCCTCCGAAATGTTCTCGTGACGGGGCCCTACTTCCACGACGGGTCGATGCAAACACTGTGGGATGTAGTGGATCATTACAATAAGGGTGATGGAATCACGAACCCCTGGCTAGATAAGGACATGCAGCCGTTGGCGCTGACGGAGCCGGAGATCGATGACGTGGTAGCGTTTCTTGCCTCACTGACAAGCCCGCAATACAAGGCAATCGGTGACCAGGAGTATGCACGACAACTCGCTCTCTCCAAAGTGAGCCGCCCCCAGCGGGATACGGCGCGCGCATTCGGCCCGAAGCCGAGGCAGCCTGAGCCACCCCCGTTCTAATTGTATTCGCCTAGTCTGCCGTAACTCTTCCGATCTGAGCTTAGCCACGGCGCGAGAGTCTGCTCATGGCCCTTCGCGCCATTTCGCGTACGCACCAAAACGAGGTTGCTTTCGGGCGAGTGCGGACATCGATTGGTCGGCGGGACTGGCCAGCTCGGTCGAGAATGACCCGAATGTATGGTCCGGCCGTGCGTTGCAAGAAGATTTCGTCGAATTGGCGGTGGCGGTCTTGCATCAATGTATCCGGTCTCTGATTGGAGCGTGTTGTGCTCCGGGCCATCATGGATATCAGCGCGCGTGCGTTCTCATTAGCGGACAGGGCTCGATCGGGCCATTCGGGTCACCAGTGTTCGCACACGTTCGGAAGACCGATCCTCCATTTTGTCTTGTCCTCTCGCAGACCTCGGCTGGAAATGTTGATAGCGTAGCGTTACGTCATCGCTTGCTCCTCATATCGCCCGGTCCGTTCCTTCGTCCCGGCCTGCAGAACGCCCATCGCGTCGCGCGCAGGGGCGGTCAAGGGCGGCCGTCGCGCTTGGCTTACGGCTGGCTCCGGCGTTGCCAGGCTGCGCCTTGACAGCGCCGAGCACGGCGCGAGGATCAAGCGGGTCGGACGCCTGCGTCGTCAGTCCTCGTCAGCTCGAAGGCACGTCCTTTAGCCAGCACCGCCCAGGCGATGCGGGCAAGCTTGTTGGCGAGCGCGATCGCGAGCACGTTGTGGTGCAACCGCCTCTTGGCGGCTTCGATCCAGGATTTGAGCCCGTAACGTTCCCAGTTCTTTATCCTGACCAGCACAACCCATGCCGCCTGCACGAACAGAACGCGCAGGTAGCGATTGCCACGCCTCGAGATTTTGCCGAGGATCGTGCGGTCTCCCGTCGAGATCTGTTTGGGCACCAGTCCGAGCCAGGCGCCGAAGTCGCGGCCTTTGGAGAAGACGTCTCCCGTGCCGATCGCGGCCACCATGGCGCTCGAAATGATTGGCCCGATGCCAGGCACCGTCATCAGGCGCACACATGCCTGATCTTGACGGGCCAGTGCCTCGATCTCGCCGGATAGGCCATCGATGCGCTGATCCAGCCGGCGCCAGTCGTCTGCCAACTCCTCGATGACACGCAACATGCGTGGCGATAGGGCATCGGTGCGCGTTGCAAGTATGGTGGGTAGTTCCGTGCGCAGGAAGCCGATACCCTGGCGCACGGCGATCCCGCGTTCCAGCATGAAGGCGCGAATCTGGTTGATGATGCCGGTGCGTTGCGACACCAGCCGCTCGCGCACCCGATGCAGCGCCTGCAGATCCAGTTGCTCCGCGGTCTTGGTCGCCACGAACTTCATCGTCGGGCGCTGCACGGCTTCGGCAATCGATTCGGCATCATTGAAGTCGTTCTTCTGTCCCTTGCTATAAGGGCGGACATATTTGGCCGGCATCAACCTGGCATCGTGACCAAGCGATGCGAGTTTGCGGCTCAGGTGATGTGCGCCGACGCAGGCTTCCATGCCGATCAGGCAAGGCGGTATGTTGGCGAGCCGCGCTTCCACTTGGCCACGCGACCACTTTTGCCGCAGCACGATAGCGCCGCGCGCATCGTGGCCCACGACGTGGAACGAGTTCTTGCCGAGATCGATGCCGATCACGGCGATCGCAATATTGGGTGTCTGAGACATGGCGTGCTCCTCGTCTTTGGCGCCCCTTGCCAGCTTCGCTTGCGGGCGGGGCAGGAGCACGGCCGGACCATCCCATTAGCTGACCTCAGCACTGCTATGGAAGAGGGCTTGAGCTGGGCTAGGCCATCTACATCACCAAGATATAACTCAGAGCACGGGTGCCAGCGAGTCACGGTCGCTGACGCTGTGGCTTCACGCCCCGGCAATGTGGTGTGCTGCGGATTGACAATATTCCTGTCCTGTCTTCGGAGCCAGAACCCCTCTTTCCCAGTTGACGCAACCACTGCGCGAGGGTCGAATGTCTCCTGGACAATTAAATAGCAGGGGCAATGTCATGGATCGTACGATCTTTTACGTTTCAACAATCGGCAGCGTTTTTGCTGGCCTTATTGCACTAACAGTTATCGTTGGCGTTGTATTCCTCAGCGCCAGAGATGGGAATGTTCCCGACGTTTTGAAGAACTGGGGCGGCATCATTATCGGCTTCTTTTTCGGGCAATTCTTCTCCCTTGTCCAAAGCATGATCAAAAAACCCTGAAGCTCGTTTCTAACTCCCGCGCGGAGAGGCTCCTATGACCGGATTCCGAACACTTCTCATTTTTTTTGTTTTCGCTTGTACTACGATCGGTTCGCACGCGGATGAAAAGACGATAGGGCAAACAGCCGCAGCAATCTGCTCAGGTAGTCAGGACCTCGATTTTGAATCGACTACCGGCAATGCAAAATACAAGGACCTCAAACTTGAGGTAACTGATGCCGGTAAAACCCTGAAGTTGACGAATAAGGGCGCACTGCTTGCTCAAATAACGGATTTCACCTTTGCAAAGTATACTGAGTGTGTCCAAGCCATGATCAAGGCATTGGGCGAAGTTGGTAAACAGTCCAGCCTCGATCCGACAGAGCAAGCCGTCAGCACTATTCTGTCGGTTTGCCACAGCCGTGCGCTCTTTACCCGCATGCATGCTGAATTGAGCGTAGAAGCTATGTTTTCCTCAATCGAGAAATGTCGCGAGACTGTTCAGCTGCAGCAGACCCGAATTCGTAGCAAGGATTTACAGAACGAGACCATGGAACTTCTTGCCGCGGTTGAGGGCATTGAAAGGATGAACGTTGAGAGCATTGGAAGGATGAAGAGGGCACCCGAATTAGATTTCGATGCGATAAACAAACTGAAAGTCGCGGCGCTACATTCGTTTCGCAAACTCGCCGAATCGACACATGGAAGCTACGCACTTCCGGAAGATGGCAAGCTTGCCCAGGCGTTCTATTTCACGCAACGCGAAGCTGATGCTCCGCTTGATGCAAACGATTTGATACGCCAAATTCCGATCAACCCTAAGACGGGCAAGCCGAATTTCTAGTCTATCGTCGTATTGTCCTGAGCGGCGCGCAGGTCTGCGTCTGTGGCCCATCGCTGCCGCATCCCACGGCCGAGGATGTGTCGGCTGTCAGGGGTAGACCGGACCTAACTTTACCAGGGCTAAACCGTCGCGATTGCCCCTGGCTGTTCTCTAATTCCGGGCCTGCGGTCAAGACTCTCCAAACACATCCTTGCCGGGTTCATGGTTCTCTCCGCGGTAGGGGCATGCCCTCCGCATGATGGCGTAGGATGACGCTGGCGGATCAATGTGTGAAGCGCGCTTGCTTTTTTAGCATCCCAAAGCCAGGGGCGATCGCACCAACGCCAGCGTCCCGGCAGGGACATTGGCTCCCGCCGCAGGTCGGCGGGATTCGATAGTCTTACGCTGTCTGGTCGGCAGTCTCCTTTGATGACCATTTGAAGTTAGTACCTTCAACCCACATCCGGTGCAGGATGACGGCAAGTTTTCGGGCAACGGCAACCTTGGCTTTGCGCAGACCGCTTCGCTTCGCGAGCCGAATGCCCCAGGCTTTGAGCGGCGACCATTTTGCTACGCGGGTGAGCAGTACGTTGGCTGCTTCGTAGAGATAGCCGCGCAACATCTTGTCGCCACACTTTGAGATCCGACCCGTCCAGTCGATCTCGCCAGAAGCGTACCGTCGGGTCGTTAATCCGACATAGGCTCCGACGCTTCTTGACCTTTTGAAGCGGCTAGGGTCATCGATCGCTGCAAGAAAGCAAAGGGCCGTGACAGGGCCAATGCCAGGTGCCGTCATGAACTGTCGCACTTGAACATTATTGCGTGCAAGCTTCATGACCCTACGGTCGAGATCCGCAATCTGCTGCTCGATAGCCACTCGTGCGGTGAGCAGCGGCGTTACCGCAACGGCGAGTTCCGGTCGCTCTTCGACGAGCTCTTCAGCACGCAATGCGAATGCGTTCAACTTCGCCGGGCCAATAACAAGCCCAAGGTTCTTCAGGAGCCCGCGGACTTGATTTTCGAGATCCCGCTTGATCTTGACGAGCAATGCCCGGCTCACCAGGAGAGCCTTGACGGCGTGGCTGTCGAGGTCTTTGACGCGCACTTCCTTATACCAGCCACATTGCATGATCCGGGCGATGCCTACGGCATCGTTGCGGTCGCTCTTGTTGATCTGCATTTTCAAAACCGCCTTGGCGTGCCTGGCGTCGATGCAGATGACGGGCAGCCCTAACTTGTTCAACTCGGTCCACAGCCATGTCGACGTTGCCCCCGCTTCGAGTCCGATCCGCACGACATGCGGCGCATT
Organism: Pseudomonadota bacterium; assembly: GCA_023388935.1. Taxonomy (GTDB): domain Bacteria; phylum Pseudomonadota; class Alphaproteobacteria; order Rhizobiales; family Xanthobacteraceae; genus Bradyrhizobium. The sequence goes on from JAEWFG010000355.1 coordinate 19,976, forward strand.
TGATATGACGAATGCTGCAATCGCTTCCGGGTCGGAACGAACTACTCCTTCGCGTTGGATCTTTCCCGTTCGATCAACGATGCAGATCGCTGTTAGCTTCAGGGACACGTCCAGTCCGACATAATGCTCCATTGCCGCTCTCCTGTTTGCAGGCCCAAGAGGTGAGCCTCATCGATCCCTGGAGAGCTGATTCCCAGAGCCTCAGTGTGGCTCTGGCCCGGAATTACTCCATGTGTAAAAACGCGAATGATCGAAACACGGCTAGAATTACATTCTTCAGATCGACGTCTAAGTTGAAGCCGCGTGCGAGCTTGAGCGCTAGAACCGCGTTGGACTTCTTCTATCGCGCTCAAGCGCCTTGGCGTTTTCACACAACCAAGACCCATAGGCGACCTGTCGGGCTTGCCAGTGCTGCGGTGCAAACTGGCCATCGAGACCCATTTCAATGCTCGCATTTCTCTGCTGTAATCGGTTAGTTCAGCGTGTTGCCAAGGCTTGAGCGAGGGCAATGAGGCGACGCGATTTCGTCACGCTTTTTGGCGGTGCGGCGGCTCTGTTGCCGCTTGCGGCGCGTGCGCAGCAGTCCATAAAGGTGTGGCGGATTGGATACCTGGGATTTGGCCCTGCCTCCAGTTGGACGAGCGAAGTTGAAGCTCTACGGAGCGGCCTGCGCGATCTCGGCTATGTCGAGGGTAAGAACATTGCGATTGAGTTCCGATGGGCCGAGCGGGCTGACCAAACGTTTGATCTCGCGACCCAACTCGTTCGAATGAATGTCGATGTTATCTTCGCGCCCGCATCAACTCAGGTGGAGCCCGCGCGACGTGCGACAAATACGATTCCCATTGTTTTCGCTCAACATGCCGATCCGGTCGGCCTGGGAGATGTGGCGAGCCTTTCGCGCCCTGGCGGGAATATCACCGGCATGTCGATGCTCCTCACGGAGATCTCCGTCAAAGAGCTAGAGATTTTGAGAGAAACGTTGCCCGACGCAGCTCGGATTGGTGTTCTCTGGAATCCCACGACGCCTTCTCACCCAACTGCCGTAAGGGCGGTTGAGGCTATAAGTGAAAAACTCGGAGTCCAACTCGTTTTGGCTCCGGCTGGAACTGTCACCGAGATCCAAGAAGCATTCCGGACGATGTCGCGAGAAAGGGTCAGTGGTGTTCTCGTCTTATCGTCACCACTTTACACCGCGCAGGGCGCACTCCTGGCCGATCTTCAGATGAAGTATCGCTTGCCCGAGATCTTCGCAAACAGAGCCAACGTGGACGCTGGTGGTCTTGTCAGTTATGGCGCGGATTTGAACGATCTGTATCGACGTGCCGCGTTCTATATTGGCAAGATTTTGAAAGGCACCAGCCCAGCTGACCTGCCAGTCGAGCAGGCGTCGAGATACTTGATGGTTTTGAACCTGAAGACAGCGAAAGCACTCGGCATCACCATTCCCCCGACCGTGCTCGCCCGCACCGACGAGGTGATCGAATAGCATCCCTTTTACTGCGATGCATGAGTCCGGAAATGGCCCTTCGCGTCATTTCGTTGCCGCGCAGTAAGTAGGTCGCTTTCGGGGAAGAGCAGACATCGAACGGCGGCCGAAACCCGCAGAGTCGGCGGCTCATGACCCAAAGCGGCCCCCACTGCCTCTCGACGAAGTCTGATCGCACCTTGGCCAAACCTCTTCCGACCACACAGTCCCTTGGCAAAGTGGTAGTGTAGTTTTCAGGCTCGGTCTTCGATTGGGCGACACATGCGACGACGGAAGTTCATCGCGGGAACGGCGACAATCGCGGCGCTGGGCTTTGCTCACCCGGTATTCGCGCAAACCACGCCGTCGCCCAGCGTAAAACGCATTGCGATTTTCCACCCCACCGAACCGCCTGAGGGACTGACTATCAACGGTACCCGGACGTACAAGGCATTTTTTGGGGAGCTGAACAGGGTCGGCTATTCCGAAGGTCAGAATCTGATCGTGGAGAGGTACTCGGCTCTAGGGCGGCCCGACCGCTACGGAGACCTGGCTCGCCAGATAGTAGCAAGCGATCCTGATTTGATTGTCTCTGGAAATGGCGCCCTTGCGTTGGTGCTTAAACCGCTGACTGCCACCATCCCCATTATAACTGCGAGTGGTGATCCAGTTGTGGTTGGGCTGGTTACGAGTCTGGGGCGCCCCGGCGGAAATATCACCGGAGTAAGCGTTGATCCTGGGTTTGACGTATGGAGCAAGCGCCTCCAGCTCCTCAGCGAAACAGCATCGGATCGCCTAGCTAATGTTCGCGTTCTCGCGGCTGCTACTTTGCAGTGGTGGGATGCAGCCGGAGGAACGGTGCGCGAAGCAGCACAGCGGACTGGCGTTGCGATCACTGTTGCGTTCTTCGGCGACGGCATCATCGACCACGCTGCGTACGAGCGGGTGTTCGATGCGATGGAGAAAGACCGAGTTGACGGCCTTATGGTCGGGGATGCGGCCGAACACGTCACCAATCGTCAGCAAATCGTTGATCTTGCCGCCAGATATCGTCTGCCCACCATCTATCCATTTCGTGAGTTTGTAGAGGTGGGTGGCCTGCTGTCTTACGGCGTTGACCGTACGGAAATGATGCGTCGCCTTGCAGGTATGACTGAGAAAGTGTTGAGAGGCGCAAAGCCGCGCGACATTCCGTTCTACCAGCTAACCAAATTCGAATTGGTGCTCAATCGAACAGCGGCGAAATCGCTCACACTGGACTTCCCAGCCAGCCTACTGGCTGTCGCTGACGAGGTGATCGAATGAGGACCGCAATTTGCCGCGATGCGCGAGTCCGGTTTTGGCCTTTTGCGACATATTGCGGTGCCACGTCGTTTCGGTCGCGAGCGGGACGAAGCGGACATCGGATGTCGGTCATGATCGGTGGGGTTCGTCGGGAATGACCCCAATGTATGGTCCGGCCGTGCGTTGCAAGAGGTTCGTCGATTTGGTGGTAAGCGGTCTTGCATCAATGTATCCGGTCTCTAGTTGGAGCTGTTCTGCTCCGGACCATCATGGATATCAGCGCGCGTGCGACCTCATTAGCGGACAGGCCTCGACGGGCCATCGGGGTCACCAGTGTTCGCATGCGCTCGGAAGACCGAACCTCCATCTCGTCTCATCCTCTCGCAGACCTCGGCTGGGAACGGTTGATCGGGTTACGTCATCGCTCCTGATATCGCGCAGTTCCTTTGTTCGAGCCAAGGGCCGTTCCTTCGTCCCGGCCCGGAGAACGTCGATCGCGTCGCGCGCAGGGGCGGTCAAGGCCAGCTGTCGCGCTCGGCTTGCGGCTGGCTCCGGCGTTGCCAGGCTGCGCCTTGACCGGGCCGAGCACGTCGCGAGGATCAAGCGGGTCGGATGCCTGCATCGTCGGTCCTCGTCAGCTCAAAGGTGCGTCCTTTAGCCAGCACCGCCCAGGCGATGCGGGCAAGCTTGTTGGCGAGGGCGATCGCGAGCACGTTGTGGTGCAACCGCTTCTTGGCGGCTTCGATCCAGGATTTGAGCCCGTAACGTTCCCAGTTCTTTATCCTGACCAGCACAACCCATGCCGCCTGCACGAACAGAACACGCAGGTAGCGATTGCCGCGCCTGGAGATTTTGCCGAGGATCGTGCGGTCTCCCGTCGATATCTGCTTGGGCACCAGTCCGAGCCAGGCGCCGAAGTCGCGGCCTTTGGAGAATACGTCTCCAGTGCCGATCGCGGCCACCATGGCGCTCGAAATGATCGGTCCGATGCCAGGCATCGTCATCAGGCGCGAACATGCCTGATCTTGACGGGCCAATGCTTCGATCTCGCCGGAGAGGCCATCGATGCGCTGATCCAGCCGGCGCCAGTCGCCTGCCAACTCCTCGATGACACGCAACATGCGCGGCGACAGGGCATCCGTGCACGTCGCAAGGATGGTGGGCAGTTCCGTGCGCAAGAAGCCAATGCCCTGGCGCACGGCGATCCCGCGCTCCAGCATGAAGGCGCGGATCTGGTTGATGATGCCGGTGCGTTGCGACACCAGCCGCTCGCGCACCCGATGCAGCGCCTGCAGATCCAGCTGCTCCGCGGTCTTGGTGGCGACGAACTTCATCGTCGGGCGTTGCACGGCTTCGGCAATTGCTTCGGCATCATTGAAGTCGTTCTTCTGTCCCTTGCTATAAGGGCGGACATATTTGGCGGGCATCAACCTGGCATCGTGACCGAGCGATGCGAGTTTGCGGCTCAGATGATGAGCGCCGACGCAGGCTTCCATACCGACCAGGCACGGCGGCAGGTTGGCGAGCCGCGCTTCAACTTGACCACGCGACCACTTTTGCCGCAGCACGATGGTGCCGCGCGCATCGTGGCCCACGACGTGGAACGAGTTCTTGCCGATATCAATGCCGATCACGGCGATCGCGGTATTGGGTGTCTGAGACATGGCGTGCTCCTTGTCTTTGGCGCCCCTTGCCAGCTTCGCTTGCTGGCGGGGCAGGAGCACGGC
>JAEWFG010000357.1 GCA_023388935.1 Pseudomonadota bacterium
GCTCAGGCTCGACCGCCGAAGAGTTCGTGCGGCTGCTGGCGGAGCGGGTGAAGGGCGGCCTGGACATTATCGGCGTACCGACCTCCGAGCGCACGGCCGCTCTCTGCCGCGAACTCGGCGTGCCGCTCTCGACGCTCGACGACATGCCGGAACTCGACCTCACCATCGATGGTGCCGACGAGATCGATCCCCACCTTGCCCTGATCAAGGGCGGCGGCGGCGCCCTGCTGCGCGAGAAGATCGTGGCGGCCGCCTCGGACCGCATGATCGTGATTGCCGACGACACCAAATGGGTGCCGACGCTCGGCCGCTTTCCGCTGCCGGTCGAGGTCATCCCATTCGGGTTAGGGGCGACCCGGCGGGCGATCGAGAAGGCATTTGCGGAATGCGGCGTTTCCGGGCAAATGGCGGTCCGCAAGGCCAGGGATGGCCACGTTTTCGTCACCGATGGCGGCCACTGGATCGTCGATGCCCAGCTCGGACGGATTGTGGATCCGGCCAGCCTCGCCAAGGCGTTGAGCGCGATCCCCGGCGTGGTCGAGCATGGGTTGTTCGTCGGCTTGGCCAGCTCGGCTGTTCTGGCGGGTGGCGAGGGAATCCGCGTGATTGAACGGCGAAAGCCGAAAGGAGACTAGGAATGAAGAGCGTTTTGAAATTCTTGCCGGCCGCGGCCCTCGCTATAGGGCTGGCTCTCTCGGCTGCCCCTGCCATCGCGCAGCAGCCGGCGGCCGCGCCGAAATCCTCGCCTGCGGCGATTGCGGCGGCCAAGGAGATCCTGACGTTGAAGAACGCCACCGCGATGTATGCCAACGCGGTGCCGGGCATGGTCGAGAAGACCAAGGGTGCGCTGATCCAGCAGAATCTCAACTACCAGAAAGACCTCAACGAGCTTGCTCCCATCGTGGCCCAACAGCTCGCCGGCCGGGAGAAGGAGATCGGTGAGGGCATGGCGCAGGTTTACGCCAGCGAGTTCACCGAGCAGGAGCTGAAGGATCTGGTCACTTTCTACAAGTCGCCGCTGGGACAGAAGCTCATCACCGCCGAGCCGCGCGCCATCGGGCTGAGCATGGCTTTCATGAATTCCTGGGCCCAGAATTTCAGCGAGACCGTGATGGGTGCCTTCCGCGCCGAGATGCGCAAGCGTGGCAAGGAAATCTGACAGATACTATCTGATCAGAAATTCCTGAACCGCGCCATCGCGCTTTGGGTCGTGGTTTGAGCATGCTGCGGCCCTTCGGGTCCGGATCATGCTTAGAGGTCGGAGTGGACAATGGCTGAATTCGACGTCGACCTCTTTGTCATCGGTGGTGGTTCGGGCGGCGTGCGTGCCGCCCGCATCGCGGCCGGGCATGGCGCGCGGGTGATGATCGCGGAAGAGTACCGCATGGGCGGGACCTGCGTGATCCGCGGCTGCGTCCCAAAGAAGCTGCTCGTGATCGGCTCGCATGTCCGTCATGAGATCGAGGATGCCGCAGGCTTCGGCTGGACCATTCCGCAAGCGAGCTTCGACTGGCCGACGCTGATCGCCAACAAGGACAAGGAGATCGCGCGGCTGGAGGCGGCCTACACTGCCAATGTCGAGAAGTCGGGCGCGAAGGTTGTCAAGAGTCGCGCGGTGATCGAGGACAAGCACACCGTCCGCCTACTCGATAACGACAGGAAGATCACGGCGAAGTATATTTTGGTCGCCACCGGAGGCGCGCCGAACCACGGCGCTTCGATCCCCGGCATCGAGCACGTGATCTCCTCCAACGAGGCGTTTCATCTCAAGAAGCTGCCGAAGCGGATCGTGATCCAGGGCGGTGGCTACATCGCGCTGGAATTCGCCGGCATCTTTGCTGGCTTCGGCTCCGACGTCACCGTGATCTATCGCGGCGACAATATCCTGCGCGGCTTCGACGAGGATGTCCGGACCCATGTCCGCGCCGAGATGGAGAAGCAGGGCATCACCATTCTCACCGGCTGCACGGTGACCAAGGTCGATCGCCATGGCGAGGAATTCACCACGCATCTGTCGAACGGATCGAGCGTCGCCTCAGACCAGGTGATGTTCGCGATCGGCCGCCATCCTGCCGTCGCCAATCTCGGCCTGGAGAGGGCTGGCGTCGCCATCAATCAGAAGAACGGCGGCATCGCGGTGGATGGTTTCTCCAAGAGCTCGGTCGACAGCATCTACGCGATCGGCGATGTCACCCATCGCTTCAACCTGACGCCGGTCGCGATCCGCGAGGGCCATGCCTTCGCCGACACCGTGTTCGGCAAGCGCGAGGTGAAGGTTGATCACGCCAACATCCCGACCGCCGTGTTCTCGCAGCCGGAGGTCGGCACCGTCGGCCTCACCGAGACGGAGGCGCGTGCGCAATTCAGTCACGTCGACATCTACAAGGCAACGTTCCGCCCCATCAAAGCGACGATGTCGGGCCGCGATACCCGCGTGCTGATGAAGCTCGTCGTCGACGGTGCCTCGGATCGCGTGCTCGGCTGCCACATCGTCGGCGATGCCGCCGCCGAGATCATCCAGGCGGTCGCGATCGCGGTGAAGATGAAGGCGACCAAGGCAGACTTCGACGCGACCATCGCGCTGCATCCGACCGCGGCCGAAGAACTCGTCACCATGCGCACCCCGACCGCACGCCACGTGCGTCAGGCTGCGGAGTAGGGCCAGCGCTTGAACCGCAAGGCGTCTAAAACCGCTCAGTCAAACGACTGAAGCGCGGCCCGCTCGGGCTTGCCGGACGGGCTGTCCGCCCACTTCGCCATTTCCATGGTTCGCACGTCGACGCCTTCGCACCAGAAGCAGCTGAGCTGTGTAGAGCCCTTCTCTGACAGGATGGGAACCAGGCCGTGGCCGCAGCCGGCACAACAGGTGATGTGATTCATGCGTTCCTCCAGGACACACCAAACTCAGGACTGACGTTATCGTTCCCAGAGCTTGCGCGGGCGCTATCACGGCGCTGGAACCGCGCCTCCGATTGGAGCGCTCGTTCCTGACATCGTCGATGTAGCATGCCATCGTGACACGGCTGCGATGTCGTCTCCGCTTTCGCGACGGGCGCGAAGCGTAGTGGGTTGCCTTAATCTCGTTGCCGTGTAGAACACTCCCGGGTGCTCGCTGCATTGGGGCAGCGACAGGTCAAGCGATGGTCGGGCCGCCACGCAGAGAGCGTGCGCCCATGAACGATCAGCTGCCCGGCAGGGACCTGTCTAAATCCCAACTTCTCGTCGAGCGGGCCCTCGCCACACTTCAGCATTTCCTGCATGTCGAGGCTGTCAGCGGCGTCGTGCTGCTGGTGGCCGCGGCCGTCGCGTTGCTGTGGGCCAACTCGCCCTTTGCTCACGCGTATCACGACCTCTGGAACCTGCCGATTTCATTTCACCTCGGCGAGTTCGTCTTCGCCAGATCGCTGCATTTCTGGATCAACGACGCACTGATGACGGTGTTCTTCCTCGTCGTCGGCATGGAGATCCGCCGCGAGATTCACGAGGGTGCGCTCAGCAAATTGGATCAGGCCATTCTGCCGGTGCTTGCCGCCTTGGGCGGCGTCGTTGTCCCTGCGCTGATCTATCTGAGCTTCAACAACGTCGCCGCGCGCGGCCAGGGCTGGGCAATACCCACCGCGACTGACATCGCATTCGCCGTTGGCGTGCTCGCGTTGCTGGGGCGGTCGATCCCGACCAATGTCAGGATGTTTCTGCTGGCGCTCGCCATCATCGACGATATCGTGGCAGTTATCATCATCGCGCTGTTCTACACCAGCGGGCTTGATCTCAACGGATTCGCCGTCGCATCGCTCGGCGTTCTCATCGCGTTTGGCTTTCAGTGGCTCGGCCTCGCCTCCGCGTTCGCCTACATCCTGCCGGCGCTCATCGTCTGGGCGGGCCTTCTCATCGCCGGTGTTCATCCGACGCTTGCGGGCGTCGTGCTCGGCCTGATGACACCGGTGCGATCGGCCCGTCCTGAGATTGAGCCGCCCGTCGTTCGCGTGCAGACGGCGCTGCATCCCTGGGTCGCCTACGGGATCATGCCGCTGTTCGCGCTGGCGAATGCCGGGGTCAATTTCACCGGCACGGAACTCAACGACGGCGCGCAGTTCGTGACGCTCGGCGTTGCACTGGCGCTGTGCGCGGGAAAGCCGATCGGGGTGATCGGCGCGACGTGGCTTGCGGTGCGCACGGGGTGGTGCCGATTGGCGCCCGACGTTACATGGGCCGGTGTCTGTCTCGTCGGGCTCCTGGCCGGGATCGGCTTCACCATGTCGATCTTCATCGCCATGCTCGCGTTCACCGACGACAAGTTGCTGGATGCAGCGAAATTCGGCGTGCTGCTCGGCTTGCTCATCTCCGTGACGCTCGGCCTCGGATGGGGCGCAGAATACGCGCAGCGCCGGCGCAAGGAGACCGAAGACTGACGCCGCGTCCCGTTTCAACGCGCGCGAGCGTTTCAGGTCGGAAGCGGGATCAAAGGCGCAACCTCGCGATCCTGCGGGTTCTCGCTCGCCGCAAGCCCGGCTGCGACGCCGACACGGTCGGCCTCGGGGCGGTTCTGGCTCATCTTGCGCTTGCCCTCGAACCGGACGACGGGAATGCGAACGCCCACGATCCCGCGCAATTGCGCAGCGATGAAGTCGGCGGGAGCGTCACTGACGGCCCAGGGCTTTGCGCGCGAGCCTTCGTGCCTGTTCGTCAGCCGTGTCACCACCTCGAGCAGGCGCTCCGGTTCCTGGAAGAATTCCACCGGGCCGTAGGCATGGACTGCGATGTAATTCCAGGTCGGCACGACCTTTTCGGTCTCCTGCTTGGTCGCGTACCAGGACGGCGTCACGTATGCGTCGGGGCCGCTGAAGATGGCCAGTGCGTCTCCGATCGGGGCGCGCTGCCATTGCGGATTGGCCCTGGCCACATGTCCGTACAGCACGCCATGCTCGCCTTCGCGCTGGTCGAGGAAGAGCGGCAGCGGGGTGGCGACCGGCCCCTTGGCTGTGGCCGTCACCAGGTTCGCGAGGCGCGCACTCCGAATGGTCGCCCGGATGCTTTCGATGTCGTCGTCCCTGAAGGCGGGAGGGATATACATGGCTTGTCTCCGTGTCGGTCCGGAGATAGCCGGAATCTGGTCTGTGAGGAACTGCCAGTTTTTAGCAATTTCGTCAGTCCAGTTCGTCGATGGCCTGCGCGAGAAGCTTGCAGCCCCGCTCGATCTGCGCGATCTCCAGCGCCGAATAGCCCATGACGAGGCCGACCGTCTTCCGCGACCGGCGCGGGCCGACGAACAGCGCGGAGACGGGATAGATGCCAACGCCCTTTGCGCGGGCCGCCTCGATCAACGCGACCTCACGCTTCTGCGGCAGATCATCGAACCACGCCACCACGTGCAGGCCGGCGGCCGTGCCCTCGATCCGGACGCGATCGCCGAACCGGCGGCGCAGCGCTCCGAGCAGCGCCTGCTGGCGTTCGGCGTTGCGCCGGCGCACGCGCCTGACATGGCTCTCATAGGTGCCGCCCTCCAGCATCGCGGCGAGGGCGTCCTGTTCGATCAGCGGCGTGTGCCGGTCCATGATCTGCTTGGCGGCAGCAAACAGGGGGCGCAGCCCGGCGGGCACGACCAGGTAACCAATCCGCAAGGTCGGGGAGAGCGTCTTGGAGACGGTCCCGAGATAGATCACGTTGTCGCTGCCCTCCAGCGCATGCAGCGGCGGGATCGGCTTGGTGTCGTAGCGGTACTCGCTGTCGTAGTCGTCCTCGATCACATAGGCGTCGTTCTTCCTGGCCCAGGCGAGCAATTGGTGCCGGCGTCCGATCGGCATGACACCGCCCAGCGGATATTGATGCGACGGCGTCACATAGGCGAGGCGGGCCTCGACACCGTCGAGCCGCTCAGTCTCCAGTCCGTCCGCGTCGACCGCGATCGGCACCGCGGCGGCGCCCGTCGCCGCAAAAGTGTACCGCGCCATCTGGTAGCCGGGATCCTCCATCACGAAGCGGTCGCCGGCGTCGAGCAGCAGGCGCGCGCAGATGTCGAGGCCCTGCTGCGAGCCGTTCACGACGACGATCTGATCGACCTCGCAGCGCACGCTGCGCGATCGCCACAGATAGCCTTGAAGCGCCGCGCGCAGCCGCAGCGAGCCGCAGGGATCGTCATAGGCGAGCCGATCGGGCCTGCGCGCCATCGCAGCAGTCACGGCCTTCTTCCATGCCAGCACCGGGAAATCCGACGGCGAGAGCTCGCCATAGCGGAAGTTCGCAATGAGGTCGCGCGGCGCCTCGGTCCAGCCGGGCGGGTCCTGCCGCAGCCGCTCGCCAAATGCCGACAGCCGCACTTTCCGCGCCGGCGGCCGGGAAGCGGCGCGCGCACGTCCCCGCTCGACGACGGCGCGGGCCACGCGTGGACGCGCGCCATGGCGGGTCTCGATGAAACCCTCGGCGGCGAGCTGCTCATAGGCGACGGTGACGGTCGAGCGCGCGACGCCCATCTCGTCGGCAAGCGCCCGTGAGGATGGCAGCAGCCCGTCCGTCCCGTACACAAGTGCCATGATCTGCTCTTTGAGCGCCGCGTAGATCTGCCGGGCGCCCATGCGGCCTGCGCGGCGTTCGGAGCGTGTTTCCATCTGGATCATCCACATTCCAAGCTTCGCCCAAACGGACGATGTCGGAATGTGTTTCTAATCCTGTTCGCCAAGAGTTTCGACGTAAGCCTTGCCATAAGGATAAAAATGCTCCTTGCGGCCTTGCTCCCAGAGCGCCTTGAGCCCGGGCGCCGTGATGTCCCAATCCGGACGGCACTTCATGCTGACGGCTCGCAGATCCAGGCGAAGTTCTTCGACAGTCGGACGCCCGAAGAACCAGTAGCCGTTGTAGATCTTGTGAACGACGAGGCGGGGCTCCAGCACGATGACGTGCGGAATCATCGGATTATGCACGGGATCCGTATACTCGGCGATGTCGAGGTCCTTCTGAACGATCCGCCGTGAATCGGAGAGGAAGGGCCAGTGCGCCCCGACGCCGCTGCGATATTCGTTCGTCTGTGTGATGTTGTCGGTGGTGATGGTGACCATTCGGCAATAGCCCACCTCCATCTCGCGATGGAGTTGCAGCAATCCTTCGGCCTGGCGACGGTCCTTTGGGCAGAAGCCGCCGCGGCCAAGGACGAGAACCATTGGATCGCCCGCCTGCAATTCGGAAAGCTTTCGATGTTTGCCGGTGTGGTCGCTGAGCTCGTAGTCCGGGAAGGCTGCTCCCGGCATCATGTCAGGTCGCATAGAACTCTCCCATGTCTGTCGCGCATGTATGGACAGCTTTACAGATCGATCACGACGTCTTCTTTCGGCCGTGAGCAGCAGATCAGGACATTGCCTTCCGCCGGTGCGTCGAGCGGATCCGGCGCATAGCTGACCGTCCCAGAGATGAGCCCGCTCTCGCAGTTGTGGCACACCCCCGTCCGGCACGACCACCGCACGGGGACGTCACAAGCTTCGGCCAGTTCGAGAAGGCTGCCATATGATGGTCCCCAGCAGACATTGAGGCCGCTGCGGGCAAATGAAACCATCGGACCCGGGCCCGGTGTCCCAGCCGGCACATGCGCGCGCGTCTGCGGCGCAGCCGCAATGCCGGGCGTCCGGGATGGCCTGGAGCCGAACAATTCGGTGTAGATGCGATCAGGCGCGACGCCCAATGTGGCCAGGCCGGTCGTAAGGTCGCTCATGAAAGGTGCTGGTCCGCAGAGATAGAAGTCGCTGTCTTGCGGCACGTTGAGCCGCTGGAGCACGCGCAAATCCAGATGTCCGGCGGTGTCGAAATCTGCCGCGGGACGATCGCCCGGATCAGGGGCGCTATAGCAGACATGGCTGTGCTGGTGCGCCAGTGAACCCAACAGCCCGCGGACCTCGGCGGCGAACGCATGTTCGCGGCCGTTGCGAGCGCCGTGCAGCCACCAGACGTCTCGCGTCGATCCTTCCGCAGCGAGCGCGTGGAGCATTGCGAGCACGGGTGTCACACCGATGCCGGCACTCAGCAGGACAACGGGCCGGGTACCTTGCCGCAGCGTAAAACTGCCACGTGGCGCGCCGATTTGCACGACGTCGGCAACTCGGAGCTCGTCGGCGATGTATTGGCTGGCGGCGCCGTGCGCTTCCCGCTTGATGCTGAGGCGATACGACGCCGCATCGGAGTGGCTGGACAGCGAATAGCTGCGCGTCATCGTCAGCGCCGCGGAAGGCCCGAGCCGCACGACGACAAACTGGCCGGGCAGCGCGGCGGCCACCGGATGTCCGTCCGTAGGTTCGAGGATCAGCGACGTCACGTTGCCGCTTTCGGCGATCTTGCGCGATACGGAAAACGGCCGGAAGCCACGCCAGGCCGGAGGTGGGCTCGCCCCCGGGCCCAGCCCCGCGTTTCCCACTGCCTCATTATTCGTGTGCTGCTGCTCGAGCAGCGCCTCGAAGGAATGGCGCCAGCCGCGGCTCAGCGCTGGAATCCGTAGCGCACGCTCCAGGCGATCGCGCGGGTGAGGGGGCAGGTAAAGCAGCGCGTTGATCTCGAAGACGCTCATGCGTTCGGGCCCGCCTGCGACCTGCGTGATGTCGTCACCAGCCTCGACGTCGCCTTCCTCGATCACGCGAAAATAGAAACCGGGCCGGCCGTGCTTGACGAGCAGGGCGGCCATGTCCGGCTCCTCCATGCGAATGCCTACCCGGTAACAGGTGACGCGCGGCTGCGTCACTTCGAACAGGGCAGAGCCGATCCGGTAACGGTCTCCAATGCAGACTTCAGTATCGGCGAGCCCCTCTACGGTGAAGTTCTCGCCGAATTGGCCGTGGACCAAGTTCGATCGGCCGAGATGTTTCTGCCAATACCGATAGGAGTCGTCCTGATAGACGAACACCGCACGGTTTTCGCCGCCGTGGCCCGCCGTATCGCCCTGGCCGTCGCCGTCGATATTGAGCCGGCGCACCCTGCGTGGGCCTTTGATGGGCGCCTTCCAGATGCCGGTATGGACGGTCCGGCCCTGCCAGGCGACGTCGCGCGGCAGGCCGACATTGACGGAAAGCAAATGTGCCATCGGTGTTCCCCGGCGTGACGAGCACTGCACGCAATCCGGCGAATTCCAGATTGCCGCACCGTTAATCTGCATCCGGGTCGGGCTTTTGACCCGTTAGACGTTGCTAGACAGCCTTGCCGCCGGCTGTCCGCGCTCCAATCTGAATGGGCATGGAGCATGGCTCGATCCTCCGCCACGCCGGCGGCGTTCGCAAGAGAGCTGAGTTCACAAGACGGGAGATCGCGATGGACGATCAGGCGATGCTGGCGGCGCTCCGGCGCCATTGGGAGGCTTCGGACGCGAACGATTTCGAGGCTGAGCATGACATCTATCGCGAGGATGCAGTGCTCGACTATCCGCAGTCGGGCGAGCGCATCCGCGGTCGCAGAAACATTCAGGAAAGCCGCTTCGTGCAGCCCAACAAGAAGCGTTTCACGGTTCGGCGGATTGTCGGCGGGGGCGATCTCTGGGTGAGCGAGTTCGTCCTGACCTATGACGAAGTACCGTCTTATGTCGTGAGCATCATGGAATTCCGCGATGGATTGGTAGCTCACGAAACTCAGTATTTCGGCGACCGGTTCGATCCCGCGCCATCGCGCGCGCATCTTGTCGAGCGGGTGGGTTGAGACGCGCCTGAGTGCAAATTGAAGCCGTGGGGATGCCGCACGCACACTGTCATTGCGAGCGTAGCGAAGCAATCCAGAGTCTTTCCGCGGTGACGGTCTGGATTGCTCACATGGGGATTTGGTGTGTCAAGGTGTTTGGTCAGCTCTTTGTTCGATTGCAGGCCAGCTCTTCGCCCCGACCGTGGGACC
>JAEWFG010000395.1 GCA_023388935.1 Pseudomonadota bacterium
TTCAGCATCGGCGCAAGGCGCCGGGGGCGCCGCGGGCGGCGGCGCTGGTGGTGGCGGTAATTCTCCGGCGGCCGCGAGCGGTCAGGGGGCCTCCAGCAGCCCGAGCTCGGCCAACCCGGGTGCGACGCGGAACGATACGAAAATGAAGGGTAGCAAAAAGGCGAAGTAGTCCGGATGCCGTCAGGTGGGTAAAGCCATTCGCCTAACTGGACTCCGTGCAAGCGCACGGCTGGAGGAGATGTGCATCGCAGTTCTCCGACGCGTTGCCTCAACGTGAAGCCCGGACTGAACGTCTGGGGTCCTTAGAGCATCGCAAGCTCGCTGCTGCCTCGTCCGCTGCTCCCGACCCTTCCTTGAGCGTTACCTCCGACTGGCAGTGGCTCGTCCTGCATCGATGCTTGGCTTTTAGCGGTGCCGGCGACGCTACTGAGCTTCGACATCTCTACCTTCCGGGCAGGTCAGCCCGGAAGACTTAATTTCAATGTTAATCGGCTTGGGTTCGCGCGCCGATCGGCGCCACAACTCTTTGATTCGCTTGATATCGGAGGGGCATCCTTCAGCGCCGATTCACACCATAGAGCGGCGCGGGCCTCGAACACGGCAATATGCGCCCATTAACATGCCGCCCATGGCAATCATGATCGACCCCGCGCGTTTGCCGGGCTTCCGAGTACCAAAGTGCACGTTTGTTCCTTTGGCTTGCCTAGGAGGCGGCAAAAAAGGGGGGCCTCCTCGGAACGCTAGATCGCTGTGGCGCTTGGCGGAGGTCATGACGAAAGATCCTATCGTTCTATTCCCAGGAATGTTGAAGCCCCTTCGACTCGCGCGCGTTCACGGGTTTCTAATCGAGCGCCGTGACGGCCTCTACTACTTCGGCGGAAGTCAGCCAGTATGCTCAATGGCTTTGGCGCAGAGGATGGTCGAGGGCGGCTGGCTGGTAAAGTATGGGCAGCGTTACGAGCCTACCGAACGGGGCCTGCGAGCGGCAGAATGACCATTTGTATAGAAAGTGCCCGCCAGGCTTCGAGATTACCGGGAGTTGACTGCTGAACGTTCACGAATAGGTAGCGCGGCAGCAAGCCACCCTCAGTTTTGAAGGGAGCAGGCTATGAGACGGTCGAAAGACTCATGGCGCGCCGCTACATCGCCAGTGTCGTTCCGAAGCAGGACCCGCTCCGCCCGATGTGCAAGATCACTCCCGAAGGCGAAGCGGCCTGGCTGGCTATGGCGGCCGACACGGTTAAAGAATAAACGCGGGCGCCGATTGCCCGGTGCGCCTACCACGAATTAGATAAATGCCATGAATTCAATTGAGAGTATCAGAGTCGCCTTCGCAATAGCCGCAACTATGGCCGTAGGCGCAGGGGCGTTCTTTGCTATCCGTTTCTTGGGTGGCTTCTATGGATAGAAGCGCTGCGACACAACGAGCGTCGCTGACGACGATCTGTGGTTGTGGAACCATTGGTTCTCGGTCGGAATTGGTTTCGTGCTGGCTCGCCGCCGAGCTGGCGGAGCGGCCCCGGCGATACCTCCCGCGTATGCACCCCAGTCGGGGCCGCCTCTTCGGCGGCTCAAAGGCTTCAAGATAGCTGGGCCCTCATATGCACCATTTCTGCTCGTTGCTGACGGCTTCGCCGCTATTTGCCATACGCTGCAAGACCGTTGACCAAGCTCAATGGTAGCCGAAGTCCCGGGTCCAAGTCTTACGCATGTATAAGCGCGAGCCAGAGAAACATTCGGAGCCCCAGCCGACGCGCTTGGAGGAAGCTCGACGGATGATCATCGAGGAGTACGCGGCCGACCTCCGCGAGATCATCAAGAAGCTACGCCAGATGATGAATTGATTCCGGTTTCGACCGCGGCTGGTTCGATAAGCACGAGAGCGTGACTAACGTCCGGCTTCTCGGGACAGAGGATATCGCGTAGGAACCAAAGATTCCCCTGGGAGCTTTCCTTCCGCCGGCGTCGTCATCTATCGCCGGCCAAAAGTGGCGGCCCCAGCATATACCCTCCCGGTCTGCCGGGGCCGTTCCTGATACCGGCTCGCCGCCGGACAAAACGGCATTACTCGTCTTGATGTAGCAACGAGATAGGCTGACCGCGTGAGGGCAGCGCGGAGCAACTCCAGAAATTAATTTATGTTACTTTGGGGGCGTCGATGGAGAAGTCACAATGCCCAGACAGATTACAATTACTCTCTGTTCACTGGCTGCTGCGTGCATATTCGCATTCAGCGTGGCCGCAATTGTTTCTCATCACTAGCCAACAAAAAAATCGCCGACCTTGCGCTCGGAACCTGTCGCGCTGGCGAGCGTTCGCGCATCTGGCTAGAGGGCAAGCGTCTACTGTCGGCAGGGTTCACCCATCGCGCATGTGTTGACCAAAGCCATATCCCCTACATCTGTCGCCACGGATCCCGGCGGTCAGAAGGTCCGCGCAGGACGGCCGGTACGATCGGCTGGCGCAACTCGTCGATCTACACCGTGTCGAGCTCACCTACGTCACGAACAAGAAGGCCGGCGATCAGATCCTCTCGGCGCTGGAGACCGAGGTGCGAGAGATCCACGCCACAATGGGCGACCAGTATGCCCTATCCGAGTTCTCGATGGAGCTCATATCTGGCGGCGTGGACATCGCGGACATTTCCGTCATCCGGAGGGCGGAGGCCAGGTTCGATCCCATGTCTGACGACATCTCTACGGCGCTGCGCGGGATCGTGGCGACATCCGCGATTTCGCACGGTGTTGACGTCGAATTCTTCAATGCCATGGCCTTCGCCGGGATGCCGTCCGACATCGCCGAATACATCCAGGCGTCGTCGCGCGTGGGCCGCACGCATGTCGGATTTTCGCTGCTGGTTCCAACTCCGCAGAAATCGGAAAAAATCACCGTGACCTGGCGGCGCTCGGCGGTAGCCGCGGCGGATTTCTCCGTTGCCGGCTGACCTTCGGACAACTGCGCTGGTTCGCTTGGCTCAGCCCGTAAGGCTGCGATGGCGTCGAGCAACTTACGGCGATGCCCGACGACGCCGACACCAAGCTCTTTCAGGTCCTCCGCGGTCAAACGCGGCACGACCGTGCTATCGTCTCATTCTCGCGGAAAGCCGCCTCATATTGCTTCAAGCCAAGGCTATGCAGCCAACTTGCGACGTCCATGGGCGCGCCTGCTCATTAACCGAAGCAAAGAGAGCTCACCTCTCATTAATTCTCGGAGCGCTCAACTATTTTCCGAGTTTGCAAATGGCAGGATACGAATACGCCGTCCCGTGGCCTTGAACATCGCGTTGGCGACTGCAGGTCCAATTGGTGGAACGCCAGGTTCGCCAACGCCAGTCGGCGGCGCTGTCGATTTGAAGATGTGAACCTCGACCGACGGCATTTCGTCGATCCTCAACACATCGTACTCATCGAAGTTGCCTTGGACGATCCTTCCGTTATCGAGCGTGATCTGAGATTTCAAAATCGCGCCGAGTCCGAAGCCTATCCCTCCTTCCATCTGTGCGCGCACCTGATCGGGATTAACTGCGACGCCGCAATCGACGGCGCAAACGACCCGATGCACCTTAGGACGTCCGGACTTATCGACTGAGATTTCTGCCACTTGAGCGACGTAGGAGTGGAACGACTCGGCAACAGCGATGCCCCGGAATCGGCCAGCCGGCTCAGGCGTGCCCCAACCGGACCTTTCGGCGGCAAGTCGCAGCACGGCCGCGTGCCGCGGCTTGTCCTTCAACATGGCGAGCCGGAACTCCACGGGATCCTTGCCGGCCGCATGGGCGATCTCGTCAATGAAAGTCTCAAGAGCATATGCGGTGTGCGTCGATCCGACCGCTCGCCACCAAAGCACGGGTACCGGAGACGTTGTTGTGGCGAGGTCGACCCTCAAGTTTGGAATGGCGTAGGGTTGGTTGGCAATACCCTCCACTGACAAAACATCCACGCCGTTTTTGACCAGGCCCTTCTCCATGAAGCTGTCCTTGGCAATGGACTGGCCAACGAGCGTGTCGCGAAGGGCGATCAAGTTGCCGCTGTCGTCGAGCGCTGCCGTCATTTTGTGGATGAAGGCTGGACGGTAGCGACCAGCGCGCATGTCGTCTTCCCGCGTCCACTGCACCTTTACCGGCGCTTTCCAGCCCATTGCCTTGGCTGTGGCTACCGCCTCGACGATGATGTCTGAATCTACGGAAGCGCGTCGGCCGAATCCGCCGCCGGTCTTCATCACGCGCAAGATCACCTTGTCCGGCTCAACACCGGCGACCTTGGCTGCCACCGCCTGGTAAACGTCAGGCATCTGATGGCCACCCCACACTTCCAGCGTTCCATCGGCGTTCATTCGGGCGGCGGCGTTGATCGGCTCCAACGATGCATGCGCCAGGTACGGAAATTCGTAGCGCGCTTCAACTCGCTTCGCTGCCCTGGCAAACGCCGCCTCGACGTCGCCGACATTGGCCGCCATCGCCTCGCCTCCGGCGTCAGCGGCTGCACGGTATTGAGCAACGATCTCGCGCGAACTCCGCTTTTCGGCTTTATCATCCGCCCACTC
The DNA here is from genome assembly GCA_023388935.1 of Pseudomonadota bacterium. GTDB lineage: Bacteria > Pseudomonadota > Alphaproteobacteria > Rhizobiales > Xanthobacteraceae > Bradyrhizobium. The sequence goes on from JAEWFG010000395.1 coordinate 4,543, forward strand.
TACGGTGACGGCTTCGCGGCCTTTGATCGCCTCCCACATCCCTGTGGCGACGACCGCGACGCCTCGCGGCGTAGCGACCACATCCACAACGCCATTCATGGCCTTGGCTTTCGATGGGTCGAAAGATTTCAGGGACGCTCCGAACAGCGGTGGATGAATCATCACCGCTGTCAGCATCCCCGGTTCACGCAGATCGATCGTATACTGCTGCCGGCCGACCACTTTCGGAGCCGAATCGTATCTGGGCAGCGCCTCGTTGCCGATGTATTTCCATTCCCTCGGTTCCTTCAGGACGACATTGACCGGAACAGCACCGCTCGCAGCGCTGGCCGCCAATGCACCATATGTCGCCGACCTCCCCGAGGCGTGGCTGACAATGCCATTTTCTGCCTTGATCTCGCTTCGGGGGACTTTCCAGCTTTCGGCAGCAGCCGAAATAAGCATCTCCCGCGCGGTTGCCCCTGCCCGACGGTAGCGCTCCCAGGAGGTGGCCGTACCGCTCGACCCACCGGTCATCTGAATCGTGCCGCCAAATGGCAGATTGCCATATAGCGCAATATTCCCGAATGCGCCGGCGACGGACACCTTGGCCCAGTCGGCGTCAAGCTCTTCCTGAACGAGCGTGGTGATGCCGTGATAGATCCCCTGCCCCATGTCCATCTGCGACGAATAGATGGTCACGGTGTCATCGGGCGCGATCTGAACATATCCAACAAATGGATTAACACGTGGTTTGGTCGCATCGTCATCAGCCTCTGCGGAGAATCCGATGACGAGGCTTGAGCCAAGTGCCGCGGCTCCAGCAAGGAACGTGCGCCGCGATGTTTCCACATGCCGAGTGAGAGGGTCGAGAGCAAAGTAGTTCATCTCACGCCTCCAACAGCTTGGCGGCTTCGTGTACCGCCGCTCGAATACGATGGTAGGTATTGCAGCGGCAGATATTGCCACGCAGTGCATCGTCGATTTGGCTGTCGGTTGGTTTTCGGTTTCCACTTAGGAGGGCGATCGTCGCGACGACCTGGCCCGACTGGCAGTAGCCGCATTGCGGCACATCGAGTTTGGTCCAGGTCGCCTGGACGACTTGCGCGACCTTTCCGGATACGCCCTCAATCGTCACGACATTACGGTCGACAACGTCGGAGATCGCCGTCTGACAGGAGCGCACCGGCTGATCATCGACGAGAACGGTGCATGCGCCACATAGGCACGGCCACATCCGTATTTGGTACCGACCAGACCGAGATCATCTCTTAATATCCAGAGCAATGGCTTAGCCGGATCTACATCAAGTTCCGTTGCCCGCCCGTTCAACGTAATACGCATAGTGGCTCCTCCCAAATAACTTTGGACGAAGACTGCTCACCATCGAGACACGCGCAATGTTGAAGTGGAAGCATGAAATAAGGACGAGGAACGTCCGCAGTCGCGTTTGGACCGGGATCGACATCGACCCGGAGCCTGCACTTCAAGTCCAGCACTTTGCCGCAGATTGGAACAGCGTGCAACTAGCAAGTGCGTCGGGCTTCGCCCTGGGAAAGCCACCGCCGGCCATGGCCGCCCCAATAGCGCGAATGCTGTCGCACGACAGCAATCGGCTCGTCGGCTCGAGTTGGAGTCGCAGGTTCTTGACCTCGGTGGCAGCGCCTGATTGTCCAGCGCTCGAGTCTTTCACCCCCGGAGCACAAGCCAGCGAAAAACCGGAGCGGATGGCCCGACACTCCAGGCCTTGCCGGGCCATCGTGCTGTGAGGCGCTGCCTTCCCTGACACTGGAAAGCGATCCCGGTTTCCGCATCCAAAAGCCACGACGCGCAGCGAAGGGCGCGAGCGGAATCACGTCTTGGAGAGGTGTGGCGCAGTTCATGCCCAGAGAAATCGCAATAGCGCTTTGGTCCCTAGCCGCCGCCTGTGTGGTGGCATTCAGTATGGCTGCGCTTGTCTCTTCGCACTGAGCCTGTCGCCTCAATTGTGGGGACTCTCCGTTCGAAATACGCCCGAGTCCCGCTCACAGGCTTCGCAAATTAAGCGAACTAATGAGCAATGAGCAGATACAGTCCGGCGACCAGCAGTAAAGCTCCCAAGACCGTGTTGGCGTTTGCTGGCATATGTCAGATTCCCTTTCATCACTATCGCGTCAGCTGGCGGCCTCGCTCACCGACTCATTGTGTCCGCGGTCCATTCCCTCGATGCCAAGCCCCAAGCTTGGTTCCACCCGATGGGCAATTGGTCGCACCTCCTAATTGCGAAATGGTCTTGTGCTCACCTTTGTGCAATTTGACGTTTGCAATGCATACGGACAATGACGGCGCACGCTTCCGCCAGGCGGCGGAAGAATGTCGTGAACAGGCCAGGAGAGCCGGGAAGCCGAGTGACAAGGAGCAATGGCTCCGCCTGGCTGCTGATTGGCTGCGGCTGGCCGAAGATGTAGAGGGCCGAAGCGGCAACTCCTAAGAAACTTTTCCCAAATTGGAACGGAGGCCACCGCTCACTTCGGTGAGATTTTATAGACCTCGCCGGGCTTGAGGTTGAGCTGCTCAAACGTTCTTAGCTGCTTTTCCGTCAGTTGCACGTTCAATAATTCGGCCGTCCATCCTTCGGGAACAGCAGCGAGAACCAATGTCAGCGCGCCTGACTCGGCTTGGCCAGCGCAATCCAGATCTCCGTGGCGGGCTCTCGCGACGATGCATCGTCCGGGGTGACCTCGACGATAGAGAAAGAGTTGCCGAATGATTCCGCCATGACGGCCACAATCGATCTAGGCGTCGTTCGTTGCAATGCCCTCCTCAAGCCTATTTCGGCGCCTGCGGCCCGGGCGATCTCAGCCATTCGGTCAGATGCGAGCCGGTCTCGGCTTGGCGAGCTCTGCGGAGGGCTTCATCCCTTACGGGTCCATGAGGGAGCAATTCGGCTTCTTCGCGGAGACGCTTCGCGTGTTCGGCGAGGCGATCCTCTAAGGACTGTGTTTGCTTAAAACGACGCCGACGCACGGTCATGGCGCTCCTCCTGTTCGAGTTGGGCGGGAGCGCTACGGTGACGGTGCGTTCTCATCACCGATGTTTGCCATGGGCCGCGCGGTGATGATTGGACCGTACGGCCAGAGCGAGCTGGTTGGACACAAAATAGGTTAACTGGACGGGAAGCATATTTTTGCTTGCTGCTCGTACTTTTGAGGAATCACTCAAAAGGCGCCTTTTGCTAAAGCTGATCAGTTCTTGCCGCAGCGACTTGCTCGCCGCCACGCGGAATAGGCTGAGGCCACCACGAAGAGGCCCGCCGGTGTGAGCCGGCAAGCCTGACCTTTTCCACCCGGTTTGAGTGCTCTTCACCAAAGTCCCTCGCATACCGTATCGATCAGCCTGGTATTCGTATCGTCGCCGATCAGTGCGTCGAGCGACCACGGCGTCTTGATATCGCCATAAGATTTTACCGGGTTCTCCCGATAGTAGTCGGCATGAACTCCTTAATGTGCCGCTTCGCTTTCGTGATGCCAAATGGCTTCCGTTTGTACCTGCGCGCAATGTGCGCGTCATAGACCATATTTGATGATCTCGATCTTTACATCCATGTTCATGTACGCAGGAAGAAGCGCCAATATCTCATTGAAGCGATTCTGCTGCTTCGTCTTCGTCATGGCCTTTACCAGCCGCGCTCGTCCTCCGGCAGCCCAAGCCCTATGAGCAGCAGCGAATTCAGGATCCCGCGACACCGTTCGATAGAATTTATTCAGGTCTTTGATGATTTTCAGCAACGACTGCAGCCGCAGGCCACGCTTCATCCCTTCGATAGCTTTTTCCCTAATCTCTCCCGCAAAAATGGTGCCGATCTTCTGCGGCCGAAGGTTCAGGCATGTCCAACAACTCCGGCCGCCGTGCTGGCCCTTCTGTACGCGTGTGTTCTCGGGCGTATATCGTGTAGCAGAGTGCAGTTGACCGAAGACGGTCCAAGCCTAGTTCACGACCAGCGACTTGGGATCGAATGTCGTCAGCGGACTGCTTGGTCTGTTCGAGCAGGACTTTGGCGCGATTGGCTTGCTCTTGTGCAGCTCGTACCAAGGACGTGGCGATTGTCCCTCCGAGCTTGGAGCAGCCGGATCGATCTGGACCGGCCTCAACGCGCGGCGTGTCCACTGCGCAATGTTGTCCCCCATTAGATCGAGATGGCCTGCCAGGCGTGCCTGCCAGTTCGTCCACCATGTTCTGAAGTTCTTCACTGGCCGAAACTGTGATGCGGCGACCGCCACCCCCATCGCGATGGTTGGAATGATCAAGAGCAGTATCCACCACTTCGACGGCTTCGACGGCGGTGGCGGCGTTGGTTTGGCTGAAGATGGCGGGGGCTCGGACAAAGACGGCGGGGGCGCGGCCATCTGCGGTGTCTTGTTCGTCGGCGCCGTGATCGACACGGTCGGCACCACCTTCAGTGTTGCGTCTACGTTGGTGGACCGTTGGGGCGGGACTGGCGGTGCAGGGTGCCCGCTATCGCCGGGGTCGGGGTGGGTCACGACCGGCGTCGATTGCTTTGCCCAGCGCAACAAGTCCTTGGAGCGGCCGGGCTTGCCCTGATACCAGCATCGCTTAGAGTCCACGATTCGCCACGACCACCACTTGCCATCGTGGCCGGGCGATGACTGGCATTCAGTGGCGCTTGCGTCCGAACTGATCAGCAGCAGCAAAACTGCAATGGACGAACTCGCCTTTGTCACGCTTCCCGCGCCTCTGAGGCCACGCACGACTTCAGTCGAATGTTTCGATTATAGCCATATCCAACCGGCCTTGCGAGACAGTAGCGCAGGCGGGTGTTAATCGGCGTGGGGTCCGTACGCCGATCGGCACGACAACTCTTTGATTCGCTTGATATTGGAGGGATCATCCTTCCGCGCCGATTCACAATCAGCCGTCTCGCTGGCTGGCTGCTCCTGCAGGAGGTGATGCCGGTAGCAGTCGCTGACCGAGGCCGCAGGATCGTCCCTCAAGGCCAGCCAGGTCCGTTGTCCCGCCTAAAGACCCAGCGGTGCCTCAACCGCGATCGACTGCATTGCTCAAGAAATTTGGCCTGCGTGGTGCCAAGCGAATGCCGGCGGGATGACGGGCAGCTTGCTTTCCCGGACATGCCCCGCGAGCGGAGCCACACCTCAGAGCCCCCGGATGGAATCGCACTTTCGCGCAAAACGCGTCAAGGCGGGCCTTGCGGGGTGACGAATACCATCCATATACCATCTATACAGATGGCAATAGGATGGTAACAGCGATGGCCAGCAACGTGCACGAAATCCGACCGAAGCCCTCCGACTCGGAAAAAATCACGATCAATCTTGGCTTCGTCGATCTCGGTCAGGTCGACTTGATGGTCCAGGAAGGATTCTACTCGAACCGGACCGATTTCATCCGAACGGCAATCCGCAACCAGCTCGAACGTCATGCCGACGTGGTCAAGCAGTCCACGGTCCGAAAGAGTTTGGACCTCGGGCTTCGGCACTACAGCCGCGAGGATCTCGATGCGGCGCGGCGGGCCGGTGAGATGCTGCACATCAATGTTCTGGGCCTTGCCACCATCGCCCCAGACGTGACGCCCGAACTCGCTCGCGCGACGATTGCCTCGGTCTCCGTGTTGGGGGCCCTGCACGCCAGTCCCGCCGTCAAATCCGCTCTCGCCGACAGAACGAGGTAAGGCCATGCTGAAATTAGACATCGTTCGCGAAGCCACACGCCTCACGCGCTCGGGCCAGCTCGTCGAGGCCACCGCGCTGCTCCAGCGCATGCTTCGGGGTGAGCACACACCGGACATCACCGCCCCCACCACACAACGCTCTACCGCGACAGAAAGAACGCCGCCGATCATCGACGCCAAGCCACACGTCACCGCGACGAGGAGTCCGCGTCGAACGGTCCGTCCGCCGGTGGATCTCGCCAAGAACCTCCCTGGACTTGGCCTCGGAGGACCGCTGCGGCGCGCCCCGCCGTCCATGGCGGACATCGTGCCGGACGGCACCCAGTTCGTCGAAGGCAGCTACGGCAACGCCGCGGGAAGCCGCACCTACCGGCTCTTCATCCCCAGCGGCTATCATGGACAGGCCATTCCGCTGGTGATCATGCTGCACGGTTGCACGCAGTCGCCGGAGGATTTCGCCGCGGGCACGCGGATGAACTTCATCGCCGAAGAACAGACCTGCTTCGTGGCCTATCCCGCGCAGCGGGCCGAAGCGAACCAGGCGAAATGCTGGAATTGGTTTCGTCCAGCCGACCAGCAACGCGGCGGCGGCGAACCCTCGCTCATCGCCGGCATCACCCGCCAGCTCATGCGCGACCATTCTGTCGATCCGCGGCGCGTCTACGTCGCCGGACTCTCGGCCGGAGCTGCGGCTGCCGCCGTGATGGGATCGACGTACGGCGATCTGTACGCGGCGGTCGGCATCCATTCCGGACTGGCCTGCGGGGCCGCCACCGATCTGCCCTCGGCGCTGATGGCCATGAAGCAAGGCGCGGGGTCCGAGGCGATGCCGGGCGACGGTCCGCCCGTCCCGACGATCGTCTTTCACGGCGATCGCGACACGACGGTGCATTCGAACAACGGCGATCGAATCGTCCGGCAGTCCATCGCTGGGACGAGCACGACGGCGAAGGTGCAGCGCGGACGGGTGCCGGGAGGGCATGCCTACACCCGCACCGTCCATCTCGACGCCGGCGGACGCGGAATCCTCGAGCACTGGGAAATCCACGGAGCCGGACACGCATGGTCGGGGGGCAGCCCCGCCGGCTCCTACACCGATCCGGATGGCCCGGATGCAACGAGGCAGATGCTGCGCTTCTTCCTCGAGCATTCGCTCCCACAGGGGCGGAATTGAGGTGGCGTCCGCTTTTCATCCCGGTGATGGGAAGCGGAGATCGCAATCGTTCTCCATCGAACGGGGAGGCCTCTGGCGCTAACCGTCCGATCCAATCAGGTCTTTGGCTTCTGATTCGCTGCAGCCTCTCGAGCCATCCGCTCGGCCTTCAGGCGCTCCCGGTTTGCATGGAATGCCTGTTGGGCCCGTTCATGCTCGGAGACCGGCGCCTTCACGCTCGTGTCGCGAAACACCTTTCGCGCTTCCTGTTCGGCCGCGCTCGGCGTCCTCCGGTCCGATGTGCGATTGCTCATTGCTCCCTCCTTCGGGCGCAAATGGTCCTTGCGCTATGTTGCGCATTCGGACCGCCAACCTAGGGGTAGGTTTTCCCCCGGCGGGGCTTTTGGGGGGCCGGGGGCATGGATTCGACGCTTCGCGAACCCATTCGTTCCATCCCCTGGTGTCTCCAAGATCACGCAGACTTTCAATGCGGCTTGGACGGCTTTTACGCCGCCGCTTCCTTCGCCGGCTTCTTGTCCTCGATCGACATCAGCATCTCCTTCTGGCCGCTCGACGCCTTGCGCGGCTTCTTGGCCGGTCCTGGCCGCGTTCGCCGGCGCGGCCTCCTTGCCGACGGATCGGCGCAGCGCCTCCATCAGGTCGACGACGTTGGTCGATGCCGGCCGCTCCTTCGGCGTGATCGGTTTGCCGGCGCGCACTAAATGGAGTGTGACTGAGCAATTGCTAAGGCCGAGCAGACTAGCCAAGCTGAGGATCAGGACCGGACTTGACGGTCCAGTATCTCTCGGATTCGCAACGCAAGTTTGGCTTGCGTAACGGGTTTCTCCAGCAGATCGACGCCTTCGTCCAGCCGTCCCTGGTGAACGACGGCATTGCGCGAGTATCCGGTCATGTACAGGATCTTGAGCGTCGGTCGAATTTGTTGCGCACGCCGCCCCAGCTCGCGTCCGTTGATGCCGGGCATCACCACGTCGGTCAACAGCAGGTCCACCTGCTGCTCCTCCTGCAAGAGGATCGTCAGCGCGGCCTGTGCACTGCCTGCGGAGAATACGCGATAATTGAGATCTCGAAGGACGTCGGACACGTACGTACGCAGTTCGCCATCATCTTCCACGACGAGAATGGTTTCAACTTGATCGCCTTCTGCCATGAGTTCGTCGCTCTCGTCGCTCGCAGACAGCGCGCTCCCACGGTAGCGCGGGAAGTACATCCTGATACTGGTGCCTTGGCCTACTTCGCTGTAGATTTTCACGTGTCCGCCGGACTGCTTAACGAAGCCATAAACCTGGCTGAGGCCAAGGCCGGTACCTTGTCCGGGCTCTTTCGTCGTGAAAAAGGGTTCGAAGGCATGGTCAAGAATGTCGGCGCTCATGCCCATGCCGGTATCGGAAACACAAAGCACGACATACTGCCCCGGGACCAGTTCAGGATTGGCACGGAAGTAGTCTTCGTCGGCCGCGACGTTGACAGCCTCCACCGTCAGCTTGCCGCCGTCTGGCATCGCGTCGCGGGCGTTGATTGCCAGATTGACGACGGCAGATTCGAGATGGTTCGGGTCGGCTTCGATCTGCCAAAGGCCGGCACTTCCGATGGTTTGGATTTCGATGCGTTCACCGATCGTGCGCTGCAAGAACTCCTGCAAGCCATTCAGGAAATTAT
>JAEWFG010000048.1 GCA_023388935.1 Pseudomonadota bacterium
CCTCCGCGCTGACCATCGCGACACTCCGCGACATCAAGGTCGAGAAGGTGGATGATCTCACGGTCCGCATCCTCTTCAACAAGCCGACGCCGTTCTGGGCTGACGCCTTCGTCGGCGCTCCCAACACCATCATCCCCAAGCATCTGTTCGCGGACTACAAGGGGTCCAAATCGCGGGAGGCGCCGACCAACCTCTCGCCGGTCGGCACCGGCCCCTACAAGTTCGTCGAGTTCAAGCCGGGCGATCTCGTCCGCGGCGTGCTCAATCCCGATTACCACATGCCGAACCGGCCCTATTTCGACACGGTCGAGATGAAGGGCGGCGGCGACGCCGTCTCGGCCGCGCGTGCCGTGATCCAGACCGGCGAGTATGACTTCGGCTGGAACATCCAGGTCGAGGACGACGTCCTGCTGCGCCTGGAGAAGGGCGGTAAGGGCAAGACCGTCTATGCCGTGGGCGGCGACACCGAGTTCATCGCGCTCAACTTCACCGATCCCAACACCGAGGTCGACGGCGAGCGCTCCTCGATGAAGACCAAGCATCCCCTGTTCTCCGATCCCGCGGTGCGCAAGGCGCTGTCGATGCTCGTCGATCGCGAGTCGGTGAAGAAGGCGATCTACGGCCGTGCCGGCCGTACCACCGCCAACTTCCTCAACGGTCCGGAAAAATTCGTGTCCAAGAACACGAGCTGGGAGTTCAGCGTCGAGAAGGCCTCAAAGATCCTGGACGACGCCGGCTGGAAGCCGGGTGCCGACGGCATCCGCGAGAAGGACGGCAAGAAGCTGAAGATCGTCTACCAGACCTCGATCAACGGCCCGCGCCAGAAGACCCAGGCGATCGTCAAGCAGGCTTGCCAGAAGGCCGGCATCGACGTCGAGCTGAAGTCGGTGGTGGCGTCCGTGTTCTTCTCCTCCGACGTCGCCAATCCCGACACCTATGCGCATTTCTATGCCGATATCGAGATGTTCCAGATCCCGCTGAGCCAGCCGGATCCGTCGCAGCATATGCGCCGCTACCTGTCGGCCAACGTCGCCACGAAGGAGAACAAGTGGCAGGGCACGAACTTCCCGCGCTGGGTCAACAAGGACTACGACGCGGCGATCGAAGCCGCCGAAAGCGAAATGGATCCGGTCAAGCGCGCGGCGTACTATATCAAGGCCAACGATCTCATGTTCCAGGACACCGTGTTCATCCCGGTGCAGCATCGGTTGAAGGTGGAAGCGGCGGCTAACAATTTGCGTCCGATCATCAGCGGCTGGGCCAACGAAACCGACAATCTGCACGATTGGTACAAGGAGGAATGATCACGCACGCCTAGGCGGGGTCCTTCTTTTATGAGTCAGTATGTTTTGCGCCGCCTCCTGATCGCGATTCCGAGCCTGCTCGGAATCTCGGTCGTGCTGTTCGTCGTACTGGCGCTCGCGCCCGGCGATCCCTTCTCGGAGCTGGCGACCAATCCCAACGTCCCGCCCGAAGTGCAGGCCGCACTTCGGGCCAAGTTCGGCCTCGATGATCCGATCTACCTTCGTTACCTGCACTGGCTCAACGCCATGCTGCACGGCGACTGGGGTTTCTCCTTCGTCAGCCGCATGGATGTCGACACGCTGATCCTCCAGCGTCTGCCGGCGACGATCTACGTAATCGGCTCGGCGCAAATCCTGGCGCTCCTGATTGCGATCCCCGTCGGCGTTTATGCGGCCACAAAGCCCTATTCGCTGTTCGACCAGATCGCGAACACGTTTGCCTTCATCGGCTTCTCGCTGCCGACCTTCTTCACCGGTCTCTTGTTCATCCTGATCTTCTCGGTGACGCTGGACTGGCTGCCCTTCGTCTATTCGACCGACATCAAGGCGACCGGTATCCACTGGGTGCTCGAGATGATCCGGCAGGCGATCATGCCGGTGGCGGTGCTCGGCCTGTTCCAGGCCGCGTCGATGACCCGCTTCGTGCGCTCGGCGATGCTGGACGTGATCCGGCTCGACTACGTCACCACCGCGCGCGCCAAGGGCCTCGGCCAGGCCAAGGTTATCGTCAAGCACGTCATGCGCAACGCCATGATCCCGGTCGTCACGCTGATCGCGCTGCAGATGCCCGCGGTGTTCGGCGGCGCCATCGTCACCGAGCAGATCTTCCGCATCCCCGGCATCGGCTCGCTGCTGATCTCCTCCATCCTTTCGAACGACACGCCGGTGGTGATGGCCGTCACCTTCGTCTTCGCGTGCCTCGTGGTGCTGTTCAATCTCATCGCGGACGTCCTGTATGGCTGGCTTGACCCTCGCATCTCCCTCCGCTGAGCGGCGCGCCTACTCGCCCTGGCGCGAGACGTGGCGGCGCTATAGCCGCCACAAGCTCGCCGTGGTCAGCGCCTTCCTGCTCCTCATCCTGGTGCTGGCCGTGGTGATCGGCCCGTTCGTGTGGCGTGTGAAGATCAACGACATCGACATCGTCGCGGGCCTCCAGGGGCCCTCGCTTGCCCATCCCTTCGGCACCGACGATCTCGGGCAGGACATTCTGGCGCGCATGATCTATGGCGGGCGTATCTCGCTCGCGGTGGGGCTCGCCGCAATGCTGGTCTCGGTGTTCGTCGGCACGCTGATCGGCGCGCTCGCCGGGATGTCACGAGGCGCGCTCGGCCATGCCCTGATGTGGCTCACCGATCTGTTCCTGTCGCTGCCGCAGCTGCCGCTGCTGCTGTTACTGATCTATCTCTTTCGCGACGGGCTGAAGCAGGTATTTGGCCCCGAAGGCGGCATTTTCGTCCTGATCGTGCTCGTCATCGGGGGCTTGCGCTGGATGCCGGTGGCACGCCTCGTACGCGCACAGTTCCTGTCGATCCGCGAAAAGGAGTTCGTCGAAGCCGCACGCGCGCTGGGCGCAAGTCCGGTGCGGCAGGTGGTGCGCCACATCCTGCCCAACGCGCTCGGACCGGTCATCATCGCCGGCACCATCGACGTCGCTGCCGCCATCATCGCGGAATCGACGCTGTCGTTCCTCGGCCTAGGCTTTCCGCCGGACACCCCGACTTGGGGGCGGCTCTTGTACGACGCCAAGGATTTTCTCGACATCGGCCCGCACTGGGCGCTGTTTCCGGGCGGCGCGATCTTCATCGCGGTGGTCGCGATCAACTTCATCGGCGACGGCCTGCGTGATGCGCTCGATGCGCGACGGGTGATCTGATGGCGCCGCTGCTCGAGATCAAGGGCCTGAAAACCCACTTCTCCACCGACGACGGCATCTTGCAGGCCGTCGATGGTGTCGACATCTCCATCAACAGGGGCGAGACGCTCTGCGTCGTCGGTGAATCCGGCTGCGGCAAGACCGTGACGGCGATGTCGATCCTGAAGCTGATCGCGATGCCGCCGGGCCGCATCGCGGCCGGCCAGATCATGTTCGAAGGCCGCGACCTCGTGCCGATGACGAGCAATCAGCTCGACGAGATTCGCGCCAAGGAGATCGGTTTCATCTTCCAGGAGCCGATGACCTCGCTCAATCCGGTGCTGACGATCGGCGAGCAGATCGCCGAGAGCCTGCGCCGGCATGAAGCGGTGACGAAGAAGCAGGCGCTCGAGCGCACCATCGAGATGCTGAAGCTGGTGCAGATCCCCAACGCCGAGGGCCGCGTGCACAACTATCCGCACCAGTTCTCCGGCGATATGCGCCAGCGCGTGATGATCGCGATGGCGCTCGCCTGCAAGCCGAAGCTGATCATCGCCGACGAGCCCACCACCGCGCTCGACGTCACCATCCAGGCGCAGATCCTCGACCTCTTGCAGGACATGAAGGAACGCTTCGGCATGGCGGTGATGCTGATCACCCATGCCATGGGCGTCGTCGCCGAGACCGCGCAGCGCGTCGTCGTGATGTATGCCGGCAAGGTGGTGGAGGAGGCGCCTGTCGACGATCTCTTCGGCGATCCCCGTCATCCCTATACTCAGGGGCTGATCCGCTCGATCCCGCGCATCGATCTCGACAGCGCGCACAAGACGCGGCTGGAGGCGATCGGCGGCTCGGTGCCGATCCTGATCGATCCGCCCGTCGGCTGCCGCTTCGCCCCGCGCTGCCGCCACGCCATGAGTGTCTGCACCGAGAAGGAGCCGCTGCTCCGCGAGGTCTCGCCCGGCCACCGCATGGCCTGTCATCTGGGAGATGTTTCGTGAGCGAGCCGTTGCTGCAGGTCACGGGCCTCAAAAAGCACTTCCCCGTGCTCGGCGGGTTGTTGTCGCGCCAGGTCGGCAGCGTCTATGCGGTCGACGGCGTGTCGTTCTCGGTCAATCGCGGCGAGACGCTCGGTCTCGTCGGCGAATCCGGCTGCGGCAAGTCGACGACGGGACGCTGTGTGCTGCGCCTGATCGAGCCGACCGACGGCGAGGTAGTGTTCGACGGCCAGGACGTGCGCAGCCTTGGCGGCAACGATTTGCGTGCCATGCGGCGGAACATGCAGCTGGTGTTCCAAGACCCGTTCGCCTCGCTCAATCCACGCATGACGGTGGGGGCGATCCTCGGCGAGGCCTTCACGATCCACAATCTGGCATCTTCGGTGCGGGAGCGCGAAGAGCGTGTCGCGGGCCTGCTGGTCAAGGTCGGCCTGAAGGCCGAGCATATGCGGCGCTATCCGCATGAGTTCTCCGGTGGCCAGCGCCAGCGCATCGTTATCGCGCGCGCGCTCGCGGTCGAGCCGAAGCTGATCGTCTGCGACGAGCCGGTCTCCGCGCTCGACGTGTCGATCCAGGCGCAGGTCATCAACCTGCTCGAAGACCTCCAGGCCGAGCTGAACCTGACTTATCTGTTCGTCGCGCACGACCTGTCGGTGGTGGAGCATATCTCCGATCGTGTCGCGGTGATGTATCTTGGCCGCATCGTGGAGCTGGCGAAGGCGAACGATCTCTACCGCAACCCGCAGCATCCCTACACCAGGGCGCTCTTGTCCGCGGTTCCGGTACCCGATCCCAAGCTGAGGCGCGAGCGCATTCGTCTGAAGGGCGACGTGCCGAGCCCGATGAAGCCGCCGTCCGGCTGCCACTTCCACACCCGCTGTCCGATCGCCCAGCCGCGCTGCGCGGAAGTCGCGCCCGAGCTGAAGGAAGGGGCGGGGGGGCATTTCGTGGCGTGTCATCTCGCCTGAGCGTACCTCGTAGCAGCCATCTAATGGCTGCTACGGGAGATAGGCTCGGGAGGCATCTACCCGTCCAGCGTGAACCCGACACGCAGGGTCACCTGATAGTGGCGCACGGCGCCGTTCTCGATATGGCCGCGCGTCTGCACGACCTCGAACCATTTCATTTCGCGAATGGTCTTGGCGGCGCGGCTGATCGCGTTCTTGATCGCATCGTCGATCGAGGTCTCGGATGATCCGACCAGTTCCAGGATCTTGTAGACGTGATCGCTCTCGGCTGAGGGCATGGCGAGTTTCCCCTTGTGCTGTGGCGGGCCTGGATGCGTCTCTGGCGGGCAGTCGACATTCGCGAGACGTCCGGCTCCGACTCTGAACGGACGCCGGCGCTTCGGGTTCCCCCGCCCCGCGATGGCCCGCATGCGCCAGCCGAGGTGGAGCAGGCCGTGCCCGCCTGCTAAGCGCAATCCATGGATTCGGCACGGCGCGACAGGACGATCGGCTCTCTCTGCCTCTGCGTGACGGCATTGGGCTGGGCGCTGAACTGGCCGCTGATGAAGCTGTTGCTCCAGCAATGGCCGCCGCTGTTCGCGCGTGGGCTTGCCGGCGTCTGCGCCTCGCTCATCCTCGCCACCCTGGCGCTGAGCCGGAAGGAGTCGTTCGCCGTTCCGCGTGAGGCGATCCCGCGGCTGTTGTTTGCGACCCTCACCAACGTCTTTGCGTGGATGGGGCTCGGCACGGTCGCCATGAAATACGTGACCGTGAGCGAGGCGGCTCTGCTCGCCTACACCATGCCAATATGGGCCATGCTGTTCGCCTGGCCGGTGCTGCACACGCGGCCGACCATGCGGGACATCTTCGGGCTCGTCCTCGGCGTCGCCGGCGTCGCGCTGCTCCTGAGCGGCAACGGCTTTGCGTTCGGCGCCGACAAGCTGCTTGGCATTGTCCTGGCGCTGCTCTGCGCCATCCTGTTTGCGCTCGGCAATGTGCTCAACCGCAAGCCGCTGCCGATGCCGCCGCTGGTCGTCGTCGCCTGGCAGGTCGGGCTCGGCTGCGCCACCATGCTAATCCTCGGCATCCTGTTCGAGCATCCGAATGTCTGGGCGATCACGCCCGTGGGGCTTGGCTGCTTCGTCTACATGACGCTGGTGCCGATGGGCGTCTGCTACGTCACCTGGTTCGAGACGCTGCGCCGCCTGCCGCCGACCTCGGCCTCGACCGGCATGCTGATCGTTCCCGTGATCGGGGTGATCTCCGCCGCGATCATCCTGGGCGAGCCGCTCGGCTTACGCGAATGGACGGCCATGGCGCTCACGCTCGGTGGTGTGACGCTGGCGCTGCAGCGCGCGTAAAGGCATTACTCTGCGGCCTGCGGCAGAGGGGCGCAGGCTGCAGCAGGACAAGCAGCTGTCGTGCACCTCATAAGGCCGTCGTGAGGACTGGAAAAGCTCAATGTTTTCGGTGAGGCTGCACCTCATAAGTGCGTCACGCGCACCTCATAAAATTGTCTTTCGGGGGGCTGCACCTCCGATCAAGCCTCGTGGAAGCGGACCATAGCGATGGTCATCATCTTCGCGGGCAGTATGCTGCTTGTCGTCTTGCAATCCATCTTCGCGACGTACAATTCAATCGAGACCATTCCATACAGCCAGTTCGAGCAGCTGCTCGCCCAGGAAAAGGTCGTCCGACCGAGGACAGGTTCTTGCTTACGCTCGAGCAGCTGAAGAACCGCATCGCTGTGCTGATGGGAGGGCGTGCGTCGGAGCGACTGATTTTCGACGGGGCCATTTCGACCGGCGCCGCCGATGATCTCCAACGAGCGACCGAAGTTGCCATCGAGATGGTGACCAAATACGGCATGGACGAGACGGTAGGGCAGCGCACCTATGCGCCAAAACGCCAGGCTTTTGTCGCCGCCGCGCAGGATGCGGTCGTTGCGGCTGCTGAAGCCACGGGCCGTGAGATCGATCTCGCCGTGCGGAACCTGGTTGAGGAAGGCGACCGTCGTGCCCGAAGAGCAGTCTAACTGACGGGCTCGTTCTGCTTTGACTTACGTCAATGGGCCGATCACGCGCTCGGCCGTCTGCGCAATTTTGCGCGCAGCCATCAATGCGTTGCAAGTTTCGCAGACACGGCGATTTTGTTCTGCAAGCGTGTCGCGGCGGCCGAACAGAATTCTGGCTGCAGTAGCCGGCGCATCGGGTCTCGGTCGTTTAAGGCGGTGGCGATCCCTGGGTTGTGTTTCGGCGTGGGGTCGCAACCATGCGCAAAGGTCCCATCATTCAATCGTATGGAGACGGCCCGAAGACGCCGATGGGGGGATATTTTTCTCAGCATTCGCAGCATCGCCAGGAGAACACAGTACTTAGCTTGCAATCCGATTGCTCTTGACGTTGTCTCCCTCAGCTTCGCGGACGATTTTGATGGTCCGGAACACGCTCGACGGGCTCACGCTGATCGAATCGATACCGAGCTCAGCCAGAAATTTCGCAATCTCCGGATAGTTCGCCGGAGCTTCGCCGCAGATGCCGACATGGCGGTGGTTGCGTTTCGCGCCCCGGACCGCCATTGACAGCATTTCCAGCATGCCCGGGTCTCGTTCGTCGAAGTCAAAGGCAACGATCTCGGAGTCTCGATCGACGCCGAGCGTGAGCTGAGTAAGGTCGTTGGACCCGATCGAGAAGCCGTCAAACAACTGTGCGAACTGGTCGATCAGGATCACATTGTTCGGTATCTCACACATCATGAAAATCTGCAGACCACTCTGTCCCCGGCTGAGGCCGTGGGATGCCAGGGCCTCGATGACTTTGCGCGCTTCTCCGACGCGTCGACAGAATGGAATCATGATTTTCAGGTTGGTAAGGCCCATGTGTTCCCGCACGCGCTTCAGCGCCGCGCATTCCAGCGCAAAGCCTTGCGCATAGGCGGGGTGAGCATAGCGCGCTGCGCCCCTGAACCCGAGCATCGGGTTTTCTTCTCTGGGCTCGAAATCGGCGCCGCCAAGAAGGCTCGCATATTCATTGGTCTTGAAATCGGAAAGGCGGACGATCACCGGCCGGGGATAGAAGGCTGCTGCGATGGTACCGACGCCCTCGGATAATCGTTCGACGAAGAAGTTGGAGGGATGCTTGTGGCCTGCAGTCAGGAACTCGATCTTTCTCCGATCTCGCGCCGACGTCACCTTGTCGGGACAGGCCAGCGCCATCGGATGGATGCCGATGTGCTGGTCGACGATGAATTCCATACGGGCGAGGCCAACACCGTCGCTGGGCAGCAATGCGGTCTTGAACGCGACTTCCGGATTGCCGAGGTTCACCATGATTTCCGTACGCGGCTTCAGAAGTCCTTCGGTTGCGATCTGCTCGACGTCATACGGGAGCTCCCCCTCGAACACATGACCGATATCGCCCTCGGCACAGGATACGGTCACCGCCGCGCCCGTCTTTGCCCTCTTACTGAAATTTCCGGTGCCGACCACCGCGGGCACCCCGAGTTCACGCGCGATGATGGCGGCATGGCAGGTTCTGCCGCCATGGTCTGTTACGATGGCGGCAGCGAGCTTCATCACGGGCTCCCAGTCCGGGCTGGTGGCGGTTGCCACGAGCACCTCGCCCGGCTGGAAGTTCCTGAGCTCCCGTTCGCTCCGGATCAGGCGAACGCGGCCGGCCGCGATTTTCTCGCCGACGGCGCGACCTTCGGCCAGTGCTTTGCCCGGCGATTTCAGGCTATAGGTCTGAAGTGCTTCCGGACTGCGGCGGGAGGCGACCGTCTCGGGGCGCGCCTGGATGATGTAGAGCGAGCGGTCCTTGCCGTCCTTTGCCCATTCCACGTCCATCGGTGTCGGCTTGGCTGCCCTCTTCGAATAGTGGTTCTCGACGCGAAGCGCGCATTCGGCCAGCGTCAGTACTTCCTTGTCATCGATACAGAACCGTCGGCGATCGGTCGGTGGTGTTCGCACATTGCGGGTGGTCTTGTGTCCACGGCCATAGACCATCCACTTTGCCTTGCCTCCCAGACGGCGCGATAGGACGGCGCGGAAACCCGCATTGAAAGTCGGCTTGTGGACGTAGAATTCGTCCGGATCCACGGCACCTTGGACGACATTCTCGCCAAGGCCATAGGCGCCGGTCACGAATACGACATCCCGGAATCCCGTTTCGGTGTCGAGCGTGAACGTGACCCCACTGGCAGCGAGGTCGGAGCGGACCATCTTCATGACCGCGACCGATAATGCGACCTTGAAGTGATCGAATCCGTTGTCGATGCGATAGGAGATTGCGCGATCCGTGAAAAGTGAAGCGAAGCATCGGCGGCACGCATCCATCAACTCGTCCGCGCCTCGGATGTTGAGGAAGCTGTCGTGCTGTCCGGCAAAGCTTGCGGTCGGCAAATCTTCTGCGGTGGCCGAGCTACGGACCGCGACCGATACGTTGCGTCCGTATTCCCGCTCGAGTTGCCGATAGGCCTGCGCGACCTGCTGGCGGAGATCCTCCCGGTCGGTTGCAGCGTAAACGATTGCGCGTGCCGCGGCGGCGCGACGCGCAAGGTCGGCGATCCGCCGCTTGTCGATGCCGGCGAGGAGGGGGCGAAGCCGTTCCCAAGCGCCCGCATGGGCCAGCGTGTCACGATAGGCGGCCGCTGTCAGCGCAAAGCCGTTTGGAACCTTGACGCCCTCCGGTGTCAGCGCTGAATACAGCTCGCCAAGCGATGCAGTCTTACCGCCGACCAGCGGCACATCGTCGAGACCGATATCCCTGAACCAGCGGATGTAAGCTGACGTATCCATCGCGCCATCTCCTGCGGTGCAACTCGGTCGAAACATATTCGGCCATCTGCGCATCGCCGATTTGCGAAAGATCAAGGGGGCGCTCCCCAGGGGCCTCGGCTGTCGGCAATAGCCTGCGGACGCCGGGCTTGGGCGGCTCCCGCTATCGCTCAACTGCTTCTTCGTGGAACGTCACGTGATCAGACCCGGTCGGATTCCGGTCGGCTCGGTTATGCGACAGTGAGCACGACTTGCTCGGCAGGGCGCTTGACGTCGCCGGGCAGGCACAGTCCGGTGCCACGATTAAGCAGGGCCGCGGCACCTGCGGCAACGGCTTGTCGAAAGCAGTCTTTAAGAGCCGCTCCCGACGCCAGGCCGAACACCAGTGCGCCAAGAGAACTGCCGCCTGCGCCGACCGCGCTGACAGGTGTGATTGCAAGAGGTTCCGCGCGCAAAACCCGGTCTCTTGTCACCCTCGCCAACCACAATGCAATGCGCAGCCGCTCATCCTCCGTGTAGTGGTGTCGCATATTGTCCAGCATGACGGCTGATCCGCCCAGTATCCGCTTCCGATGACGCCGCTTCGTGCGCTCGTCGTCGGTCAGTTGTTTCCGGCAGGGCCAAGGGGCGAACCGGCAGTACATGCGGGCGGTGGTCCTTCCAACCACAACGCCCATCGCCGAGTTGATGGCGCGCTGCGGCCGGCGCTATTCGACCGCATTGCTGAGAAACGTTGCTTCGTCGTCGGTAAGCGAGCGTGGCAGCGTCGTCAGGGTTCTTCTTTCAACAGGTCACGTGAAAGAGTCCGGTTCTCTTCGTGTGCGAGCGGTTGAACGTCCGGATGGCCTCGGGGGTCGGCTCTAACACGACCTCGCAGCCCTTTCTTTGGAAATAGGCTTCAGCTTCCAGCGATAGGTGCACGTTGCCCATCTGACCCGAGCCAATCACGACCTGGTCGCACCCCTTCTCGAAGAGAAACTTTGCCTCGTCTTCTGAAACCACGTGCAAGGTACCATAAAGCCTCTTTGACAGCTTCTTTTTCCGCTTCACGACTTCGCCGGAAAGGCGAACGACCACGTCGTGCTCATATGTTTTTCCGTCAATCGTAATCGCGCCGAATATGGTGCCGTCAATCTTCATCGTAACCTCCTGATCAGTCTCCCGCTCCAAACAGGCGACAGTGCGCGGCCCGATGCCGGCGTCAGTGTCAGGGGCGTTCCAGTTTCGCCGCCGCCCCCAGTTGTCCGGCAGCGAGGGCCTCATGGCGGGTGGTCCTCGTCCAGTGCAAGCAAGAGTGAGGCTACCCGGTTGGCTGACGCGGCCCATTCCGCGAGCTTGGCGTAGTTATCCGTGAACCAGTTGAATGCGCTCTGGACCACGACGAATGCGGCCGATGCCTGGACTACCTCGCCAAGCGTCATTGTGTCAGCGAGATATTTTGGAAGGCAGAGCAGAAGGCCGATAACTGGAGTGACTAGAACGCCGGTATAGGTGACCAGCGTCATCCGCATCAGTTGCCAACAATAGATCCGCCAGATGCTGATGACTGCCTTCAAGGCCGCGCCGACGACATGTCGCGCGTTGGTCCTGGAGTCAAGCACGGCTTTGCCTTCGCCGGTCTCGCGGACATGGGTGCCGATCGCTCTCAGCTCGGCTTCCATGCGCTTGTTTTCCTCGATGATCCGCGTCAGTTGACCTGCCGTCAGCCAGATACTGATCGCGAGCAGGGCCGAGTACGCGGTCACCGCAACCACGAGGTAGCCGGGAATAGTCAGAACGAATCTGCCGCTATCGACTGTCAAGCTGCCGCCGACCGACCAGAGCACTCCAATGAATATCGCGATCGTGAGCAATGACTGGAGAAGGCCAATCACGAGATCGATCGGCAGATCGGTTGCAATCTTGGCGTCTTCGGCGATGCGATATTCGGGAGCAGAATGGTCCCCGGCGATGAAGCGCAGCCTTGTATGGCGATTATCCTGCAGCCAGTAATCGTAGAGCCGACTGCTCAGCCAGCCACGCCAGGAGCGCTGCAAGGTCATGCGCGCCCATACCGAGAATACATTCAGTGCGATGCTGGCCCCCGCAAGCGGCACAAAGCGCAACGCCTGATACGAGAGCTCGGCCTGATCCTTCCGCCCCACGGCGTTAAAAAAATCGCGGTTCCATAGATTCAACCCGTACTGCGTCAAGAGTTGAAGGACAACATTGGTGACCAGCGCAAGCACCAGAAGCCACGCCGTCCAAGCCGATGGCCCTCGCCAATATTCGGAGGCGCTTTGCCAGAAGCGGAGCAGGAGTTGCTTCTCTTCAGGAGCGAGATAGGCTTTTGTCAGCATTGGCGCGATCTCAGTCGCGATCCGCCGGCGCTGACGCTCATGCCGGATGCCGGCCTGCCCTCTTGGGTGGCCTCGGCTCCGGCGCAAGCAGGCTGCGGACGATGGAGCATTCGGGCACTCTTTCCTCGACGGCCAAACGTTCGAATTCTAGTTCAAGGCCTTTACCGGTTCGGCACCGGGACGATCATGTTGGATGTGCCGCCAGACTAGCCAAAGAGAAGCGGCTCATCCCTGGTAGCCGACCGTCTGCGCAAAGGTCACGAACTGATCGGTGCCGAGACGCATGTCATTCGCGAGCGATTTGTAGTCCAGGGCTCCGCGAAAGACTGTTGCGAGTCCTTCCGAAGCGCAGAACAAGTAGACATTCTGCCCGATGAAGCAGGCATCGGCCGAGGCATAGAGGCGCCGATCTTCGGCCGAGACATCCTGCATGCGTTCACCGTGTGCGACATAGACAAGGTTGAGCGGCGCGGTTCTGACAAAATCCTGCAGGCCGGTCTTGGCCCGAAGGTCGTCTTCAAGATGCAGGACGAGGGCATGAACGCTGGGGTCATAACGCCACGTTCCATTTGCCATGGCAACGAAGACATCGATAATCATGATGTGCCGCCAATACGGCGCGGTTCGGTCGCCAGTCGGTCGATTGATGCCGTAGGCGGACCACAGCAAATCAGATAGAGTCTGGGCATCAAGCGGTCGGTCGGAAAATGTGCGTGTAGAGCGACGGAGCGTCAGCGTCTCGATGAGCGGTTTGCCTCCGGTCGCGCGCGGGGGTGGCAGTTGAAGGGATTTGGCAGCCGTGTCACCTGTGGCGTTTCCAGCCAGAGCCATTGACGCCGCGGATAGAAGTCCCATGTTGGCTTGCCGGCGCGTGATCATGAGATTCTCCAAAAGCTATCTTGCCCGGAGGAGCGGCGCTCTCGTTGATCGAGGTCAAGCCGTCTCCAACAACCGCCAATAGAGGGTGCTAGGCGGCCGACACGGGCCGTCCGCAGGCGAAACCTTTCACGAGGCCGCTGCCTCGCCGCTGTCCATATGCGGATAAACTGCGCTCGGTCATAGCGGGCTTGCTACGCTCATCCGCTGGCCGATTGCGAGTGAGACAACAAGGGTGACCGATTATCCGATTGAGTCTGCTCAACTGATGCCGCGGCGCTGGGGCAGCGTTGCGATAGGTCAAGCTACGGCGAGCCGGAGACGGCAGCCTGTGGCGCCAAGCCGAGCGGACGTATCGCCTGACTGGTGCGTCTGAAGGGGGCCCAACAAGCGACGTCGCATCGTCAGGTGATTATCCCGGTTCACTTTGGTGAACCCATTCGGCCCAACTTGGCCGCGCGCCGGAAGACGGGCGAACGCCTCCTCATTGAGCTCGATGACGCCGACGTCGGCGCCTCCCACGATCAACAGGGTTGGTGCGCGTACGTGGGGCAAGGCGTCGCCGGCCAGATCCTGGCGCCCACCACGCGAGATCACTGCGGCAATTCGGTGAGGCAGCTCAGCCGCCGCGATAAGGGCAGCCGCAGCGCCGGTACTGGCGCCGAACAACCCGACGGGAAGGCTGGACATCGCGGGCTCCAGGCTTCGAAGCCAGTCGACCGTTGCGACCAGCCGCTCTCCGAGCATTCCAACATTGAAGACGTTCGAGCGGTCATGCTCCTCTTGCGGCGTGAGGAGATCGAATAGCAGCGTCGCAAAACTGCGGTCGTTCAGCGCCTGCGCAACTGCGGTATTCCGTGGACTGAACCGGCTTGAGCCGCTGCCGTGGGCAAATGCGACCAGGCCGCGCGCTTTGACTGGGTCGCGTCAGTGTTCCTGATAGTCCAAGCGGTGGAATGCGAACGTCATACGATCGATCGGTAGGCGTGGATCGTCCCGGTCTGGTCAGTCCTGCAAATTCCTAAGCGGTGCGGGAAGGTGGGCCATCAACTTTTCGAATTCGCCGGGATCCAGCTTCTCCCATAGCACTCGGTAGACGCCGCGAGCTGCCGTGAACGGATCGGCAGGAAACTGCGGTGGAAGTTCTCTTGCGATATGCGCCGCAAACTCCTCGATGTGCCGCTCCTTCGTCGGCGTCGCCGCCATGTGCCAGCCTTCGTAGTAGATGCCGCGCACCACGATCGGCAGCTGGGCCCCGAGCTTGACGGCGACCTCCGGCGACAGGCGGTCGCGCAGCGCATGCATGACCGCTCGCAACGCGTTGTAGGCGTGATGACGGTTCTCCAAGGCCAACTGCTCGTCGATCGCTTTGAGCCAAACGTTGGTTTCCTGGACCGAGTAGTCCAAGGCAGTCACACCTGTGGACGTGCTCATGGTGTCGCTCCCGGATCAGTGACAGGCTGCGCATTAGTTGCAGCCTGTCGTTGGCCTGCCTTGACGTACCTCAAAGTTCCATGTGGGAGCATCCAAAAGGAAAGCCGCCGGGATTGGGGCGCCCCGGCGGCTGAGGTCGCGTGGAATGGGTTGGGGGAATCCACGCAACCTGCAAACTACAGAGGATGTTGGACATTGGTGATGGAGATCAAGCCCGGCCTAGCGCCGTCGGCCAATATGCCTTTCGCGCAAGGGCTATGAGCGCGCGGCTTGCTGAGATTAGCCGCCTTATCTGAGGATAAAGATCATGCAAACGCCGGCCCAAGTCGAATTCGAGAATCTGACGCCATCCGCGGACTTGCAGGCCGCGATAGACCGGCACATCTCCGAGCTGGAAAAGCGCTTTGGTCGAGCGACCGCAGGGCGCGTCATCGTGAGAGGGCCGAGTGATCGTCACAAGAGGGGTGGTCAATATCAGGTTAGCATCCGGCTCGCACTTCCCGGAGGGCGCGAGGTCAATGTCGGGCGGACTCCGAACGAGGATGAACGATACGGCGATCTGACTTTTGCGGTAGATGATGCATTCAAGCGGGCGCAGCGGCAGTTGCAGGACCAGGTGCGCGTGATGCATGGCGAGACCAAGCTCCACGAAGGAGAGCCGGTCGGCGCCGTGGTACGCATCGATCCAAGCGGCGAGTTTGGATTTTTGGAGGGCGCCGACGGACAGGAGATCTACTTCAATTGTAACAGTGTTCTGGCAGGCCGGGCGAACATCGCCGTCGGCTCGCTTGTCAGTTATGTCGAGGAGCTTGGGGAGAAGGGGCCTCAGGCGAGCACTGTCAGAGTTCTCAGCAAGCATAGCTTGCGAGCGTAGGTAGTCCCTCGTCTCGGTCGTGGTGTGCCTATGATGGATAGTAACTGGATGCGTCGGACCGCATTGACGCGGAGTGAACGGCTGCGCCAGTTCGCTTTGAACGGAAGCACGGCGCTCGGCGAGCAAGCCGCGACGTCGTTGGCTATTCGCTAGCCGCCCATGAAGAGCGCAGCTTTGAGGACGGCGAACACAAGACCCGTCCGCGCGATACCCTTGCCGGTTACGATGTCTATGTCGTTCACAGTCTGCACGGGGGCCCGGACGAAAGCCCGAGCGACAAGCTCTGTTCTTCATCGCGGGCAAGGGCAGGGATGCTGTCGTTCTCAACATCCCAGGTCGAAAGCCCGTTCTGGCGGTCCAGCATATCGATCTATTGCCAAACGAAGAGGACGAAGGTTTGACCGCGATCAACGATCGGGGACGCCGGACCAATAGTCTGGCCAACACTCAACCGGATCCGCCGATATGCTGTTTCAAGACAGAGAAGATGCCGGCCGTCAGTTGGCCAGAGCCTTGCTGAAGTACAGGAGTCGGCATCCCGTGGTCCTGGCGTTGCCTCGGGGCGGCCTTCCCGTGGCGGCTGAGATTGCCGAACGGTTGGCAGCGCCTCTCGACCTGCTTCTGGTGCGCAAGATTGGCGCGCCCATACAGCCGGAACTCGCGATGGGGGCTGTCGTGGACGGGGAGCAGCCGATCATCGTTCGTAATCAGGATGTGATCGAATTGACCGGCGTGAGTGAGGAGACGTTCGACGCCATCTGCGCGGAGGAGCTTGCCGAAATTGACAGGCGCCGCGAACGCTATCTGGGCGACCGTGCCCGCTCTGAAATTCATGGGCAGGTTGTGATCATCGTCGATGATGGTATCGCGACGGGCGCGACAACGCTGGCGGCCATCCGGGCGCTGCGAAAACGGGAGCCAAAGGAATTGGTGCTTGCCGTGCCGGTCGCGCCGCTCGAGACGTTGCAACGGCTGCACACGGAGGTCGATGCGATCGTTTGCCTGGATACGCCGAGCGACTTTGGCGCGATCGGTTATTACTACCGTGATTTTCGCCAAGTCAGCGATGATGAGGTCATCGCCATCTTGAAACGGTTCCCGGCGAAGAAGATGGCAAAACCAGCCTCCTGATTCCCGGGGGTTCCCATGGATACGTCACCAAGCGCGCTGCTGACGGACCTGTACCAGCTGAACATGGTGCAAGCCTATTTGGAAGCGGGCCAGACTGAGACCGCAGTATTCGAGTTTTTCGTCCGCAAGCTCCCGCCGCAGCGCAGTTTCTTGCTGGCGGCCGGCCCGGAGCAGGCGTTGGACTTCCTACAAGGTCTCCGCTTTTCCGACGATGAACCGAGCTGGCTCATCCGCAGCGGCAGGTTCAGCGCGCGCCTGATCGATTATCTCTCGGATTTCTACTTTAGCGGTGACGTTCACGCCATGCCTGAGGGTACGGTGTTCTTTGCCAATGAACCGATCCTCCGCGTCACGGCGCCTCTCCCCGAGGCCCAGCTTGTCGAAACGCGGCTGATCAATGTGTTGCATGTCCAATCGCTGATCGCGTCCAAAGCCGCCCGCATGACCCTGCTCGCGCCGAACAAGCTGCTGGTCGATTTCGGACTTCGCCGCGCTCACGGCGCAGAGGCCGGCCTTCTGGCTGCGTGATGTGATCAACACGCTGCCGCTATCCAGGTTGAGGAAGCTGCTGAGGCGATAGGCGAGACTTTGATCCTGCGCAACAATGTCTTGCGCCCAAGTCTCGCGCTTTCATGGTAACCTCCAACACCTTTCCTGGGTGATCGCATCAGGAAGGGCATCGTCAATCTAGTGCGACATGAGGGCCGGCACCGTCATTGTCTTCAACATCTCGCGGGTAACGCCGCCGAAAAGGCCCTCCCGGATCCGGGAATGGCCGTAAGCTCCCATGACCAGCATGTCGAGGCCTTCATCCGCCGCCAAGGACAGGATCGAAGGCTGAACCTCGGACCGTTCTGCCGTCAGCTGGATCAGCGTGGTCGCGATTTCGCACCGGCCCATGTGTTTCATCAGGTTTTGCGCGGACGCTTCCGCGGGAGCAACCTGGAGCTCATTGATGGATATGACCACCGTCGCCTCCGCGCGTGACAGAAACGGCTTCGCATCCCTGAGCGCGCGAGCCGCGCAACGGCTTCCATCCCAGCAAATGCCGATACGCCTGGGCTTGAAGGTGCCTTCGAAAATGTAGGGAATCACCAGTAACGGGCCACCAGCTTGAAGCAGAATCTGCGTCGACGTCGCATTGTCAAAACTGTCCTGCGCCGCGTCCGGCTGCAATGCGACGGTAAGGTCGTAAAGTCTTGCGGCAGCGCCGACGGCAGATGCCGCTTCGGCCGGCAAATCCTGAATGGAGCGACATTCATGCGGAATCTCTGCCTTACGCGCCTCCGTCTCGAAGACGGCAAGCGCGGCAGCGCTGCGCTCTGTAGCCTGCTTCCGCTCCATCTCAAAGACTGCACCCACGTTAGTCGCAAGTCCGTCTGTTGCGAAAGCAATGCCCGGCTGTATGTACCCAGCGGCTATCGCCCCAAGATGAGCGCGAAGCGACCCCGCGAGTGAAATAGATGCATCGATCACTGGCTGTGGTAGCCGCTCGGTCGGAATATGAACAAGAATGTCTTTGATCATAGATCTGCCTCCAGATTCATATTCTCAATGACCGGCTAGAATCGTGTTGACGTGAATCGACCACGCCGCGTCCGAACGGACGGAATATGAGGTCTCAAAGCCGCGCGCCAGGGTGGCCTGCTTTGGGATTGTCACGTTCCAGTTTCCGCTCTGCCTCAAGCACGCGGGCTCTCAGGTCTTCCAGTTCTAAAATCTGAGACGTAAGGCTTTCGACACGTTCGCGAAGGACGCTAGTGGCATCCGCTCGACCAGGATCGCTCATTCTCGCCTCCCGCCAAGCTCGGTGGTGTTGTCACGTTGCGGGTGGTCTTTGTACCCACAGCGGTAGATCATCCGGTTTGCCTTGCCTCCCGGGCGCCGTGGTGCCGTTCGGACCCCGACGCCCCAGGCGCAATTGCGGAGTACAGCTCTCTAAACGACGCGGTCTTGCCTCCGACCACCGGCACGTCGGATATCCTCGAAACAGCGAGCGTAATGCATCACGCTATCTCCTGCGCTGCATCATAATGGACTGTCGGCAAACATATTGCATCTGCGCCCCGTCGGTTTGCGAAAGATCAAGGGCGTAACAACATAGGCGCCTTAGCTGCGAACGCACATGATGTCCGAGAACCACCAGGACGACCCGCGGCGCGAGAGGTTGCGGTTTTAGGAGCGCAGCATCCGGCTTCTGGCGGGAAGCGCCAGCATGGCGCGTATGGCTACTCTGCACGCTGCTGGTCGTCGTCGTTACCCTCCAGCTCTATGTGCAATTTCGCTTCAACTACTGGAACCGCGACTTCTTCAATGCTCTGGAGAGCCGCGATCCTGCGCGCCTGAGAGGGCAGGCGCTGCTGCTGATTCCGCTATGCATCGGGAGCATCTTGCTGGCCGTCACGTCGGTCAGGGGTCGTATGACCGTGCAACGAAAGTGGCGGGAATGGGTGACTGCGAAATTGATCGACTACTGGATCGAGAATGACCGCTATGCGCACCTCGCCGCGGTACAGAGCGAGCAGCAGATTCCCGAATACCGTATCGCCGAGGATGTCAGGATCGCAACCGACGCGCCTATCGACTTCGCGCTCGGACTCGTTTCTTCACTGCTCAGTGCCTTCATATTCATTCAGGTGCTATGGACGGTTGGCGGCGACATGATGCTGCCTTTGGGAAGCCATCACGTCCGCATGTCGTCGCTTGAGCGGGTAGGCGGCCTCCTGTTGTCCCTCGACCGCCTTGACCATGGAATGCCGCGCCAGGAGCCGGAACAAAGCACGCTTCCGGCCGGCTCGATCAGGATGCCGTAAGCGCGACTTGCTCGGCGAGACGTTTGACGTCGTCGGCCAGACAGAGCCCGGTGCCTGGATTGAGCAGGGCCGCGGCGCCTGCACCGACAGCCTGCCGAAAGCAGCTATCGAGAGCAGCTCCCGATGCCAGTCCGCAGACCAGTGCGCCCAGAAAACTGTCGCCGGCGCCCACCGCGGTGACAGGCGTGATCGCGAGAGGTTTTGCGCGCAATATCCGGTCTCGCGTCACCAGGACGGCGCCCAGATGGCCCATGGTGAGAGCGATCATTGTCACTTTGCCGCTTGAGACGAGCGCTTTGGCGGCAGCTTCCCATTCGGCTGCATCAGATGGCTCGCGGCCGAGCAGCTCCCGCATCTCACGCAGATTCGGCTTGACCAACTCGACCCCTTCCGCAACCGCTGCAGCGAGCGGCCGTCCCGACGTGTCGAGAATCATCCTTGAGCCGTGTTGTTTGACGATTCTCGCGATCCTTGCGTAGAAGTCGTCGGGAACGCCGGCGGGCAAGCTTCCGCTCGCGACCACAAATCGCGGGAAGGGCGTGGTCCCTGACAGCAATGCGAGGCACTTCTGCCACTCGCCCTCAGAGAGTTGCGGGCCGGGCAATATGAAACGATAGGGTTGACCTGTGCTGATCTCGTTGACGAAGAAGTCCTGTCGGGTCTCGCTTGCGATCGGAAAAGTCTGGCTTGCAACGCCCTCTTTGTCGAGCAGTTGACGCAGTAGATCTCCTGTCAGACCGCCGACGGGATAGAGCGCACGGGCCTTGCCGCCCAGGCGCTTGACGACCCGCGCGACGTTGATGCCTCCTCCGCCGGGGTCACAACGCTGCCCGATGCCGCGAAGCTTGGCCACGGGAATGAGTTTCTCGACCGATGTCGAGACGTCGATGGCAGGATTCGGCGTGATCGTTACGATATTGTTCATCGGGATTGGCCAGACCCGGTCGGAGCGGCCATCGCGTCAGTCTGCTCCCGCACCTGCTGCCATTTCGCTCCACCTGCGGCAACTTGTGGTCCCCGCGCAGCCCGAATGAGATCGGAATACCAACGGGCCGATGCCTTTAGAATGCGCCTTTGCGTGGCAAAGTCGACGTAAACGAGACCAAAGCGTTGCGAGTAGCCCGAGGTCCATTCGAAATTGTCGAGCAGGGACCAATATCCCGCCACGTTTGCGCCCGCCTCGATCGCTTCCCGCATCGCATTGGTGTAGCCTTCCAAATAGGAAATTCTCCCGACATCCTGAATGCGTCCAGCGTCGTCCGGCCTGTCGTCTGCAGCAGTGCCATTCTCCATCACGTAGATGGGCAAGCCGAAGCGCCGGTCGATGTCTAGCAGCGTATCGCGGAATGCGCTGGGGACGATCGGCCAGCCGATGGAAGTCCGCGGCACGTCGACTGGCGGCGCACCAAAGCTGGCGCCGATCGGATTTGCATCGGCCTTGATGTAATGTGGTGAATAATGATTGAGCCCGAACCAATCGAGGGGTCTCGAGATCTGCGCCATATCGCCGGGCTTGACGTAGGGTTCGATCGCCTCGGCAATCCCGCGAGGATAGCGGGCATAGTGCTGCGGATATGGGAATGCGTCGTTCCAGTACGGCGCGAAGCTCAGAGCGGCTGAAACATCCTCTTCCCGCGAACTGGCGGGAAAGCACGGCTGGCGATTATGGATGGCGCCGAGCGACGCATCCGATACGAGTTCTCGCAGGACGTCGATAGCACGGCCATGGCTCAGATTGACGTGATGAATGGCGCGGTGCAGTGCGGCCTTGTCGGCGATGCCCGGCGCGTGCCAGCCGAGACCATACCCGAATAAGGTGAAAACGCATGGCTCGTTGAAGGTGGCGAACCGCTTGATCCGATCGCCATAGCGGTGTGCCACCAGCGCTGCATAGTCGGCAAACCAGCCTGCAATATCCCGGTTCTGCCAGCCTCCGCGATCGTGGAGTGCCTGTGGCAGATCCCAGTGATATAGACAGATCCACGGTTCGATACCGGCCGCGACCAAGGCGTCTATGAGCCTGTCATAGAAGTCGAGGCCAGGCTCGTTCGCGGTGCCGTGTCCCTGGGGCAGGACACGCGGCCATGAGATTGAGAAGCGATAAGCGTCGATACCAAGCTCGCGCATCAGCGCGATGTCTTCCCGATAGCGGTGATAGTGATCGCACGCGACATCGCCAGTATCGCCGTTTTTGATGCGACCCCG
The DNA here is from genome assembly GCA_023388935.1 of Pseudomonadota bacterium. Taxonomy (GTDB): domain Bacteria; phylum Pseudomonadota; class Alphaproteobacteria; order Rhizobiales; family Xanthobacteraceae; genus Bradyrhizobium. Next base: position 21,548 of record JAEWFG010000048.1, read on the forward strand.
TTGCCGGCAGTAGGCATCCCAGATGCTGTCCTCGCGACCGTCCGCGTGAGAAGCGCCTTCAATTTGGAAGCTGGAAGTCGATACACCCCATAGAAACGTTCGTGCTTCAGGCATGGGTTTGCTGTTGTCATATGGCCGCCGCGATGGCCGGGCTCTGAGTTTCAACGATGATAGAATGCGGTTATTTGCCGGTCGCTATTTGACGAAGATCAAGCAAGTCATCGCGGACGCTATTCAAATCAGAATTAGCTACCTGGCGTGGTCGGCGTCTGATTTTTTGGCGGTCGCCGGTCTATTGACGTGGTCTGGAATGCATGGCCCGTTTGGCGAATCGGCCAATCGACGAGTAAAAGAGCGCGACTTCAAGCACACCGTACAGCACGAATACCATCAATACTTTGATTGCTTCGTTGGTCATCTCAGTATCCTACCTAAATCGGGCGCCTCTCGCTTTGCGCGATCTCGATGAGAGCATTGCCTGAACGAGTCAGATGGACAGTCTGAGTTTTTATCTTCTGCGCATTCACTTCAGGATGAGTCAGGCGGGCAGCCAGCGTGATCGTGACAATGGCGATACTTGTGAGCAGCACAAAGACGACCACCGCCTTCAAGTGTGTCGCCTTGTCCGCAGTGTAGACCGAGTGGTTCATTGCAAACCCCTTGGCCATGAGCCAATGGCTAGCTGCTTCCTTCTTTCTAGTCCATCGACTGGCCAGCCGAAAGTTGGGGCTGTCACCTAAGGAGATGTGCGTAGCTACTGAGAAGCCGGAGTGATCTGCGAGCGCGATATTTCTAGAACATGACGCGGGGCCTGGGAGAGGTGAATGTCAGGCAATCCCGACGGCAGTTGCGTTGACCGGCAGCACCTGCTGCCGTCTGGCGCACCAAGTCGCTCGCGGGCTCACGGCCCAGCCGTTCGCGCCCGCGGTCGCTCGTCGAAAATGGGCAACGGAGCTCGAACCCAGCGCCGTCCAATGGCGAGGTGGGCAGCGAGAGCCAGCAAGCCGTTTAGCAAGAGTGCGTAGCGCACGCCGAGGAGGTCGACGGAAATGCCGGCCAACAAGCTTCCAATCGAGAGGCCTCCCCGCATCGCCAGCATATAGAGGCTGATGGTTCTGCCGCGAAGCCGGGCAGGCGCGGTCGCCTGCAGGAGCGAATTGGCCGAGGTATTGCTGATGGACATCGTGAAGCCGGCAAGCGCCAGAAGAACCGGCAATACCGAGATCCATGGATTGATCGCAGCCAGCGCCGTCAATCCGCCATAGGCTGCGGCGAAGCCGGAGCTCAGCCTGCGTCTGTCGGCGCCAACCTCAATTCCGAGCATCACGATCGCCCCCAGCAATCCACCAACTCCAAACGCTCCTATCGACAAGCTGAACTGGGTTGTGCCGCCACCGAGAACTTCCTTCACCAGCACGGGGCAAAAGACGATGAGGGGACCGCACAAGGCGCTTGTCGTCAGCACCGTGACGAGGCTGCCCCGCATATGCTCGGATGCCACGATCCTGCGCAGACCAAGGAAGAGATGATGACGGTCGAGAGCCTGGTCGGGGTGAGCAACGAGCGCGCCGCCCGGCAAGATCCACAGAGCAACCGCAATGAAAGGCAGGTAGGACGCCGCATTGGCGATGAAGCAGCCGATCACCCCCACGCTCGCCATCAGAATACCGGCGAGCGCCGGGCCCAGGATCCGCGACAGATTGAACTGTGTCGCGTTAAGGGCGATCGCGGTCGGGATCTGGTCGCGCCTGACGATTGACGGCCCGATCGTTTGAAAGGACGGCATCGAGATCGCATCAGTGATCCCGACGATCAGAGACAACGTCACCACCATCCAGGGTTCCACCAGATGCGCCAACAGCAAAATCACAAGGGTCACCGGGCACATCATCTCGATAGCCTGGAACGTGGTGATAATCCGCCGGCGATCAGCTTTGTCTGCCAGCATCCCGCCGACCAGGATGAGAATCATTGCCGGTGCGGACTGCACGAAGGCATCGAGGCCTATCAGGAACGAGGACGCACCAAGGCTGAGCAAGAGCCATGGCTCGGCGACCTGCTGCGACCACGCTCCGATGTTCGAGAGCAGCGTGGCACCGTAATAGATGCCGAAGCGCGGCGCCCGCAACAGTCGGAGCGACCGTTTAAATTCCTTGATATGTGCCGGCAGACGAGGGGGCATGTTGGCGGCGCGACTAGGGCTCGCCGGAGACCGACTCCAGCTTCAATGGGACATAAGGGTTGGCACTGTCATCGTCTTCAGCATCTCGCGTGTGACGCCGCCGAAAATCCCTTCTTGCAGCCGGGAATGCCCGTAAGCTCCCATCACCAACATATCGAGGCCCTCGTCGGCCGCCACAGAAAGGATCGTCGGCTCGATTTCGGGGCGCGAGGCCGTCAGCTCAAGGGCTGTGGCCGACAGTCCGGCGCGCGCCATGTGCTGAGTCAGTTGCTGCGCCGAAGCTTCCGTGGGCGTAACCCGTGCCTCATTGATGGATATCGTGATGATCTTGTCGGCCTGTGAGAGAAACGGGCGGGCATCCCTTAGCGCACGGGAAGCAGGTCGGCTCGCATCCCAGCAGATGCCGACGCGCTTGGCCTGTAAACAGCCGCGAAAGATGTGAGGCACGATCAGCACGGGCCCGCCCGCCTGAAGGAGAAGCTCTCTCGCGATCGTGTTGTCAAAGGTTCTTCGATCCGTCTCCGGCTGGAGGACGACGGTGAGCTCATAGAGCCGGGCCGCGGCGGCGAACGATGTGGCCGCGTCCGCTGGCAGGTCTTCGATGGATCGACATTCGTAGGCAATCCTTGCATGACGCGCGGCGGTCTCGAACCTGGCAATTGCCGCAGCGGCACGCTCGGCGGCTTGCTGTCGCTCCAACTCGTACACGGCGGCTACAGCGTCGATCATATAGGGCGTGTTTATCGGTATATGACCAATCGCCAACGCATCGAGATGGGCGCCGAACGCGGCGGCCAGTGAGACTGACGCATCAAGAACGGGCTGCATTGATCGCTCTGTCGGGAGGTGCACCAGAATGTCCTTGATCATCATAGGTTCCTAGTGTCCTCGAACGATAGTCTTGGCGTCCGTTGGAAGAGTTTGACTTGTATCAAATTCTGCCGCCGACCCGAGTGGCCCGGGGCACCAGAGCCAATTGCGGACGGGTCCCCATTCGTATCGCAGGGCTTCGGCACGCATAAAAAACGAGTTTGCGTTGGGTCCGGTCAGGCGACATTGCCTATTACCTGTTGCCAAGGGACGTTCCTTCGAGCATTTCTAGGCAGGTCTCCAATTCGACGTAGCTTGGGGTCGCGTCAATTCGTGTCTGGCGAATACAAGCCGATTTGTCTTCCCGCGAAAACCGGTTCCACTGGGCGGCAAGTTGGCTCTTGGCTTCCTCTTTGTCCTTCACGCAGGACTCCAATGTTTCGCCGATACCAGAACTTTCCGCGACCTCGGCGCGACAGCTCCGCTGAATATCGAATCGCGGCAAGACATCATCCGCGGCTGCCAGCCGTTGGGGAGGCAGCTGCAATATCAGCGCGAGCACGAACATAGCCAAGAGGGCATCTAATCCTCCAGAATGGGTCATTAGAAGCGTGCCGCTCGCTTGGGTATTGACAGAGATCAAAGAGCGCTCGTCGGCGCAGTTCGATAGCGAGCTATTTCGGACCAACTGCGTGCGAAAACCGTCGGGCTCGGGCTATCGCTTGGATCGTTTCGATCGTTTTTAGGCGGAAGCCAAGGCTGCCCTGAAACGTAGGAGCGACAGGGAAAGAAACAGTGCTCCAATGCCCGCAACGGCCAAGAACTGAGGCCAGACGACGTCCAGACCTGCACCTCGATAGAGAATCGCTTGGGCGAACGAGACGAAGTGAGTAGAGGGCGACGCTTGCATGGCTGTCGCAAGCCAGGGTGGCATGCTTTCCAACGGCGTTGAGGAGCCGGACAGGACGTTCATCGGAACGGCAATCAGCATGTAGAGCAGCCCGAGCTGCGGCATCGAGCGCGCCACCGTTCCGAGAAACAGGCCGAGACCGGTTGCGAAGAATAGGTAGAGGACGGTGCCGAACAAGAACAGCGGAATGGATCCCGCAATCGGAACCTTCAGAAGCAGCCGGACGACGACTTGGAGCGAGAAGCCTACTGCGACCGCAATGACGAGCCCGTTGGCCCAGATCTTTGATAGCGCGATCTCGAATGGGGTGACCGGCATGACCATGAGATGGTCCAGCGTGCCGTGTTCGCGCTCTCTCACGAGAGCCGCGCCAGCCAGGATAATTGCCAGAATATTGATACTGCCAATGATGCTCATGACGCTGGTAAACCAGGCGGTGGTCGCGTTGGGATTGAAGGCGACCCTGATCGCAAGATTGACGGAGGATAACGGCACCGACTCGTTCTGTGACAGGAACTGGGCGATCTCGGTGTTGATAATCTGCTGCGCGTCGCCGGATCCCAATCCAGCCTGAACCATGGCGGTTGCGTCGACGTTGATCTGCAAACCCGGCTGGCGTCCGGCAAGGACGTCGCGCTGGAAGTTCGGCGGAATATCGATGACAAACGTATATTGGCCGTCATTCATCAAATGATCGACGCTGGATTGAGCGATCAGGACTGGCGGCTTGAACAGGGGCATCAGAAACGCACGCGCAATTCGCCTCGAAAGCTCCGAGTGGTCTTCGTCGACGACAGCGATCGATGCATGATAGAGTTCTTGAGAGTTGCTCTGCGCCTGACTGATGATGGCGAGCGAGAACGAGTAAATCACGAGACCCATCAGCACCCAATCGCTGAAGAAGCTGCGAAGCTCCTTCGTCCCAAGCCAGAAAATGTTCGAAAGCGAGCGCATCCCGTTCTACTTCTCCTGTTTTCTGACCAGCAGAAGGCTTGCCAGCGTCAGAATCGGAATGAATGCAGCAAGCAGCAGGATGCTCGTCCAGAGATCCGGAAAGCCGAGGCCTTTGGTGAAGGTGCCGACGACGACCGGTCGATAATAACTCATGGGAAAGCCGCGACCGATAATCTGAGCGGTCCCGGAGAGCGATGAAACAGGAGTCATCATCCCTGAAAATTGCTGCGCGGGAAGAATTGTCAGGATGGCAGTGCCGAACAGGGCGGCGATTTGCGTGCTGCAGAACGAGGAAATGAGCATTCCGTAGCCGGTGGTGGTGAAGACGAAGACGATGGTGCCGACTAGAAGAGCTAGGAAGCTGCCCTTCAGCGGCACCTGGAAAAGCAGAACGGCCATCGCAAACATGATGACGAAATTGATCAGTGCCACCGCGACGTAAGGCAATTGCTTGCCGAGAAGGAATTCGAGCCGCGTGACCGGCGTAACATAGAGGTTGGTGATAGAGCCGAGTTCTTTTTCCCGGACGACGGCGAGCGCCATCAGGATCGCCGGAAACAGCGCAAGCATCATGGCAATGGTCGAAGGCACCATCGCGTAGATGCTGTCGAAGTCCTGATTGTACTTGAACCGGACTTCGACGTCGGCTGGGAGAGTGGCAACCGCCCGCGTTGTTTTTATGATGGGGTCGGTAAGGTAGAGCTGGTGCATATCTTGCAGATAGCCGCGGATCGTCTCGGCGCGGAACGGCATGGCACCATCGATCCAGGCTGAAACCCAGGCTGGGCGTCCTCGCTTGACGTCGATGCCGAAGTTCGGCGGAATTTCGATGCTGACGTCGATGCTTCCGTCCTTCAGGCGTCGGTCCAGATCTGCGTAGTCTTTGAGAGGGGATTTCTCCACGAAGTAGGTCGAGCCTCTGAGTTCCTCGAGATAGGCGCGGCTCTCGGGTGTCTGATCGCGGTCGAGGACGGCGAAGGTCAAATTGTTGACGTCCGTCGAGATGCCCAGGCCGAAGACAACCATGAGCAACGTGGTGCCGAACAGCGCGAACATCAGCCGTATCGGATCTCGAACCAGTTCGAGGCCTTCGCGGATGGTGTAGGCAAACAGGCGCTGAATACTGAATAGAGCGCCAGCAAGTCGTTGCTGCCGTGTCTTGCTGGCAACGAAGCCAGCCTGCGCCGGCGGCTGGTCCAGAATTGGCGCCGAGGTCGCGATCGAAGTGTCCTGTTCGAGAAAACCAATGAAGGCGTCCTCCAAGGTCTTTGCGCATTTGGCTTTGATCAGTCCGGAAGGGGTGTCGGTTGCCAGCACGCGACCTTCATGCATCAGCGAAAGCCGATCGCAACGCGACGCCTCGTTCATGAAATGAGTGGACACGAAGATGGTCATGTCCTGGTTGCGCGACAGGTCAGTCAACAGGTCCCAGAACTGATCGCGCGCAAGGGGATCGACCCCCGATGTAGGTTCGTCAAGAATGAGCAGATCCGGCTTGTGAACGATGGCAACCGCAAGCGAGAGACGCTGCCTGATCCCGAGGGGTAGGGCGGAGGCTAGGCTGTCGAGGTAGGCGGCGAGGCCGCACTTGTCCACGAGTTCGCTGATCCGCTCCTCCGCAAAATCGATCGGCAGATGAAAAAGGCGGGCGTGTAACGTCAGATTTTGACGGACTGTCAACTCCCCGTAGAGGGAAAAGGATTGCGACATATAACCGACGCGGCGGCGGGCTTCGAAGTTGCCGGCCTCCAGCTGCTTGCCGAAAATCAGTGCCTCGCCTTCGGTAGGCGGCAGAAGTCCAGTCAGCATCTTCATGGTTGTTGTCTTGCCCGATCCGTTCGAGCCGACAAATCCGAAAATCTCCCCTTGCTTGATCGTGAAGCTGACCTGATCGACGGCCGTGAAGTCGCCGAACCGGCAGGTGAGCCCTTTTGCAACGATGACGGTCTGTCTCTGATTGTCGTGCGGCGGCTCAATGGGCTGCTTCACCCGGGCGCCGTTCTGTCGCTCTGAAAGCAGGGCGATGAAGGCATCTTCAATGGAACTCGTACCTGTTTGGCGCCTCAGTTCGGATGGCGAACCTGTTGCGAGCACCTTTCCGCCGTCCATGGCGATCAGCCAGTCGAAGTGCTCGGCTTCCTCCATGTAGGCGGTTGCAACGATGACGGTCATTCCGGACTTCCGCGCCCGCAAGCGATCGATCAGATCCCAGAACTGCCGACGCGACAGGGGATCAACGCCTGTCGTGGGCTCGTCGAGGATCAGGAGATCCGGGTCGTGGATGAGCGAGCAGCAGAGGCCGAGCTTCTGGCGCATGCCTCCAGATAGCTTTTTGGCCGGACGATCGGCAAAGGGGGCGAGAGCCGTGCTCTTCAGAAGCTCATTTATCCGCCACTCGCGCTCTGCACGCGAATGACCGAACAGTCTCGCGAAGAACTCGATATTCTCCCGGACGCTGAGGTCGGGATAAAGATTTTTGCCGAGACCCTGCGGCATGTAGGCAATGCGCGGGCATATCAAGGCGCGTGCGGTGGTATTCGCATTGTCCTCGTCGAGGACAATGGCTTCGCCCTCCTGGATCTGGCGTGCACCCGCGAGGATGGCTAGGAGCGTCGACTTTCCGACCCCGTCGGGACCGATCAGGCCGACCAGGCGGCCGGCCGGAATTTCGATCGAGACGTGCTCGAGCGCGGTGACCTTGCGATAATAATGGGAAACGTCCCTGACGGAGGCGACCGCATCGTTAGCGGTGCTCATGGAGCAGCTTCCAGCTTCTTCGGCCAAGCAGCCGAGGGATCCCAACGCACATAGGTGACCCCTGGCAACCCGCTTCTGATAGCGTCCGCATGCGCAAGCAGTCGTTGCTGATCAATCCGCGCCCGGACACGAAACATCAGCTTGTCGCGCTCGCTCTGGGTTTCAACGGTTTTCGGCGTGAACTGCGATTGGCTGGCGACAAAGGAGACTTTTGCCGGAATAGGATGGTCGGGATAAGCGTCGAGCACGATGCGGGCGTCGGCGCCGATCCTGACCTTGCCCGCCTCCGCGGTCGGCAGATACATGTCCATGTAGACGTAGGAGAGATCCAGCATGGTGAAGACCTTGCCACCGGCAGGAAGCACTTCGCCAATGTTGGTGAGGCGGTACTGGATGCGGCCGGCTTTGGGTGCGATCAGCGTGTTGTCCGCGATCTGCACCCTATAAAAGCCAGCATCATGCTGTGCGGCGTCGAGTGCGTGTTGAACTTGCAGGACTCTTGCTCTGGCGGCGGCAAGACCCGCGTTGGCGGCGTCGAGTTGCTGTTGCCGTTGATCCATCAGCTCTCTCGTCGCCCAGCCATTCTTCACCAATTGCCGCGTCCGCTCGATTTCCTGCTCGGCCAGGGTTTGCTGGGTCTGCTGCTGGACAAGAGTGGCCTGGGCCTCGTCGATGGCATGCTGCGCCTCCCGCGCCTGTGCTTCGGACTTCGAAAGAGACTGCTCTATGTCCCTGGTGTCCATCCGGGCAACCACTTGTCCGGGGGAAACTGTATCGCCGATATCGGCCAGCAGTTCCGAGACGCGACCTGCGTATTTGGTGGCGATGTCGATCTGGTCAGCTTCAATGCGGCCGTTGCCGTAGCTGATTCCGACTGGCAGCGGCGGATGCATCTGTTTCCACCAATAATAGCCGCTTCCGCCCGCAAGGAGCAGCGTGAGAGCGGACAGTATTGTGGGCCAGGTTCGCCGAACGTGCCTTCGATGGGGTACGGCCACTGGTAGATGCGTATCCGTCGGAACGACAGCCGTCGGTGTCTCGGCTGGTTCGAAAGCGCGTGCTCCTTTGGTGGCGACGTCCTGCTGGTCCATAGCTATGCCTGATATCCTCAGCCTCGCCTCAATCGCACGTATGCACTTTAAGCCATTGACGCAGCTCAATAGCTGACGGGTCCACGCCTTGGTCTGAACCCTTCGTCATCAACTTCCGGTGACCTCTGAGCTACGACGGCCGAACCTAACGATCATGGCCATGCAGATCGTGATGGACCACGCTGGGGATACCCGCCATTGCTTCAATCCAAACAACGCGGAAGCACTGGCGAAGGCGGAAGAGCGCTTCAGCAAGCTGATGGGGCTCGGATTTACCGCGGCCGTCCGTAGCAGGTCGGGCGAGATTTCCGGAGTTCGGTCGTTCGATCCGACGGCTGAAGAAACTCTGTTCTTTCCACGCCTGGTCGGCGGCTAAGTCAGCTTTGGGACGGCACATGTTTCGACGTTAGTAACTGCGCCCCTAACATCGGCCCCGCCCAGTCCGCGCCATTGATTTTGATCAAGAGCAATCCGTGCCGCCGTGCTCCGGTACCTCCATGGAGCCACAGAACCATATCGATAGGCCGTACATGGGTCGGGTTGTGGCTATTCATGGCTCGGTTGTTGATGTTCGGTTTCCCCGCGGGGCTTTGCCGGCGGTCGATGAAGCGATTGAGGTCGAGCGCGGTGAAAGCAATCCGCTTGTAGCGGAAGTTCAGCGGCACCTCGATGCGCTAACCGTTCAGGCCGTGGCCTTGGAGAGCATGGCGGGGCTTAGCCGTGGCGCCAAGGTACGTGCGACAGGGGCGCCCATCCGAGCGCCTGTCGGGCGTGCCGTCCTTGGCCGCCTCCTTAATGCGGTCGGAGAGCCCGTCGATCACGGGCCGCCTCTTCCGCCGAATACACAGTACCGGCCGATCCATGCAACGGCGCCGGCCATCGACCAGCTTGGCGCAGGCCTGGAAATCTTTCAGACCGGGATCAAGGTCATCGATCTGTTGGCCCCGCTCGTCAAGGGCGGCAAGGCGGCGATGTTCGGCGGCGCCGGAGTTGGCAAGACCGTGCTCATCATGGAGCTGATCCGCACGACGGTTGAGCGCCATTCAGGAATTTCGGTCTTTGCCGGTATTGGCGAGCGCTCGCGCGAGGGCCACGAACTCCTGCTCGAGCTCAAGCAATCGGGTGTGCTGGCGCGCACGGCCCTTGTGTTCGGCCAGATGAATGAGCCGCCAGGCGCTCGCTGGCGCGCTGGGCTGGCTGCACTTGCCATTGCCGAGCATTTTCGCGACGAAGCCCGCGAGAACGTGCTCCTGCTCATCGACAACGTCTATAGGATGGTACAGGCGGGTGGTGAGGTATCGGGCTTGCTCGGCCGGCTGCCGTCGCGCGTCGGCTACCAGCCGACGATGGCAAGCGAGATCGCCGAACTGGAGGAGCGCATCGCGTCGGTTGCTGGCGCGGCGGTCACCTCGATTCAGGCGGTCTATGTACCGGCAGACGATTTTACAGACCCGGCAGTCGCAGAAATCTTCAGCCATCTCGATTCTTCAATCGTACTTTCACGCGACATGGCCAGCGAGGGCATGTATCCGGCTGTTGACCCGCTGGCCTCGACTTCGGCCTTGCTCGATCCCCGCTATGTCGGCGAGGAGCACTACCGGATCGCGCAAGCCGTCCGCAAAACGATAGGTCACTACCGAGATCTTCAGCAAATCATTGCGCTTCTCGGCATCGAGGAACTGAGTACGGCGGATCGTCAGGTCGTCAAGCGTGCGCGACGTTTGATGCGGTTCTTCACCCAGCCCTTCATGGTCACCGTTGCTTTCACCGGCAAAGAAGGCCGTTCTGTCGAACTCGCGGACACGCTGGCGGCTTGCCGCGCGATCCTTGATGGCGAAGCGGATGATTGGGCCGAGAGTTCGCTTTACATGGCGGGCACCCTCGATGAGGCGCGCGAGCGCGAACGTCCGACTTCCAAGGGGGCGGCATGAGGCTTTCTGTTACCACGCCGCTTGCGATCATCGCCGAGGTTCATGATGTGGCGCATCTTCGCGCCGAGGATGAGACCGGCGCCTTTGGCATCCTGCCAGGTCACGCGAATTTTCTGACCGTGCTCGAGCTGTCGGTGGTGAGCTGGCGCGACGATCAGGGCGCCGAGCACCACATTGCCGTTCGCGGCGGCATGCTCGAAGTGCGCGACGGAGACGCGATCAGCATCGCGGCACGAGAGGCGGTCGTCGATGACGACCTGCAGCGCCTCGAAACCGAAGTGCTCGCGTCGTTCCGGCGCCGCGCCGAAGAAGAATTGACGGCACGCGCCGATGCCCAGCGCCTTTACCTTGCGGCCATTCGCCAGGTCTTCCGCTTTCTCAAATCCGAGCGCGCTCCCGCAATGCCGGCCGGCCCCGGCGCGCTTTCGCAAGACGGGCTTGAGCAATGACTCAGCATGAAAATCATGAGCGGCTGCAACAGGCCGTGAAAACGCGACAGGAGCGCCGCGAGCGCTGGCGACACGAGGGCGAGCGCTCACTGGGCCGGAACCTGGCGATGATCGGCGCACTGGGTTGGACAATCATTCTGCCGATGCTGGCCGGCATCTTCGCCGGCCGCTGGCTCGACCGGACCTTCGCCTCGGGTGTCTTCTGGACGCTCGGTCTGCTGGTTGCCGGCCTTTCGATCGGTTGTACCCTCGCATGGAAGAGGATGCATAGCGAATGACAGACGACGCTTCGACTGCTCTGCTCGCTGCAGGGATGATTATTTCGGGCTTCGCTTTCGGCCGTCTCTACTTCGCTGCGTTGAAGCAGGCTTCTGCTCTCTTTGCTTCTGGAGGCGGCTGGACGGGCCCGCTCGGTCTTACGCTAGGGCGCATCGGTGCTGCTGTCGTCTTCCTCTCGCTTGCCGCAAGGCTCGGCGCGGCTGCGCTGCTCGCGGCGTTTCTTGGTTTTCTGCTGGCACGCACGCTCGCGCTGCGTGCGGTGCGAAGGGCGGACTGATGCAGGGATCGCCCCTTACCAGCACTGTGCTTTTTCACCTCGGTCCGGTGGCCATCACGCGCGCCGTGGTCACGACATGGATCATCATGGCGGCTCTGGCAATTGTCTGCAGGCTGGCGACGCAGCGGCTTGAAGTGCAGCCGGACCGGCGGCGGGCCGTGCTCGAGGTCATCGTGACCGGCATCGCCGGGCAGATCGAGGATGTCATCGGCAAGGATGCCCGGCCTTTTCTCCCCATGCTTGGCACGCTGTTCATCTTCCTTGTCGTCGCCAACCTCAGTGGTCTTCTGCCCGGCGTCGAGGCGCCAACGAGCAGGATCGAGACTCCGGCCGCTCTCGCGCTTATCGTCTTCTTCTCCGTTCACTATTTCGGCGTGCGCGCCCGTGGGCTTCGGGGTTATCTCGCGAGCTTTGCCGAGCCCAAGCTCATCATGCTGCCGCTCAATATACTCTCCGAGGTGACGCGGACCTTCTCGCTGATGGTCAGGCTCTTCGGCAATGTCATGAGCGGGGAGTTCGTCATCGCCCTGGTGCTCGCGCTGGCGGGCCTCTTCGTCCCGATCCCGCTGATGGTTCTCGAGATCCTGGTTGGGCTCGTACAGGCCTATATCTTCACCGTGCTCGCAACCGTCTTCATCGGTGCCGCCGTCGGCAGCGTCGAGAAGGGCTAAGGAGGTTCCATGGATGCCAAGCTCATTTCGATCATAGGAGCGGTTATCGCCGTCTCGATCGGTTCGATCGGTCCAGCGCTGGCCGAAGGCCGCTCGGTGGCCGCTGCGATGGACGCCATCGCGCGACAGCCCGAGGCGGCCGGCACGATCTCGCGCACGCTGTTCGTTGGTCTCGCGATGATCGAGACGATGGCGATCTACTGCCTCGTCGTGGCTCTGCTCTTGCTTTTTGCCAACCCGTTTGCAGGATAATCGATGCATCTCGACTGGTGGACCATAGGTCTCCAGACCGTCAACTTTGCCATCCTCGTGTGGCTGCTGCATCGCTTTCTCTACAAGCCTGTTTTCCGCGTGATCGATGCGCGCAAAGCCGAGATTAAGCGGCAATACGACGATGCCAGGTCAAAGGAAGATGCTGCGAGGGCAAGGCTTGCCGCAGTGGAAGCGGATCGAGCCGGAATAGCCGCCGAGCGCGAAGCCGCGCTCAAGGCCGTCTCCGCGCAAGGGCAGGAAATGGCGGACGCACGCCGCAGCCAGGCTGAGCGCGATGCGCAGGCGCTGCTCGATGGCGCGCGCAAGACTTTGGCCCTCGAACGTGAACGTGCGCTCGCGGAAGCCCGCCGCATGGCCCTCGACCTCGGTGCAGAATTCGCCCAGCGCCTTCTTGCTGAGGTGCCGATCGAGCTTCGCGCGGAAGGGTGGATCGAGCGGGTCGAGCAGTACATCGATGCGCTCGCCAGGCCGGAGCGCGATTCCCTTGCCGGGCAGCTTGCGAGCGGCAGCCCCCTGACCGTCGTCACGGCGGTACCGCTGCCGGCACCGATGGCAGACAGATGGCGGGAGCGGCTGCGCCGCTTGCTCGGAAGCGATACCGTTGTTGCGTTCGAGATCAACCCGGAGCTGATTGCCGGGGCGGAACTGCATTTCCCGACCGCGGTGCTGCGCTTTTCGTGGCAGAGCGCGCTTGCCGCTGCGCGATATCAGGTTGGAACCCATGCCGACGCTCACTGACGAACTTCAGGATTGGCTCTCGGAAAGCCGGGAGCGTCTCGGCGCACTGGCGCTCAAGCCAAGTCTTGAACATATCGGCCGGGTGATCGAGATCGGCGACGGGGTCGCCATGGTGCGAGGTCTGCCGGAGGTTCGGCTTGACGAACTGCTGGTCTTCGAGAACGGCGTCCGTGCCCTTGCCGTGGATCTCGGTGAAGAGTTGATCGGCTGCGTGCTGCTGGGCGAGACCGGTGGCATTCCGGCGGGCAGCGTCGTGCGCGGCACCGGCGCGGTCGCGCGCGTTCCCGTCGGTGATGTTTTGCTGGGCCGTGTTGTTGATGCGCTGGGCGTGCCGCTCGATAACAAGGGGGCGTTGGAAGGCACCGCGTTCGCACCGGTCGAGCAGGCGGCGCCGATGATCGTGGAGCGGGCGCTGGTGACGCGACCGCTCGCGACAGGTCTCTTGGTCATCGATGGCATGATTCCGCTGGGCCGCGGCCAGCGCGAACTCATCATCGGCGACCGCGAAACGGGCAAGACGGCCATTGCCGTCGACACCATCATCAATCAGAAATCAACCGACGTCGTCTGCATCTATGCGGCCATCGGTCAGAAGGCGTCGTCGGTGGCGCGCGTTATTGAAGCTGTGCGCCGGTACGGGGCGCCCGAGCGCTGCATTTTCGTGATCGGCGAAGCCAATGCTGCTCCCGGCCTGCAGTGGTTGACGCCCTACTCAGCCTGCACGATGGCTGAGTATTTTATGAACCGCGGAAGCGATGTACTTCTGGTGATCGACGATCTCACCAAGCACGCAGCAGTGTACCGGCAGGTGTCACTGCTGCTTCGCCGGCCACCGGGGCGCGAAGCCTATCCGGGCGATATTTTCTACATCCATTCTCGCCTTCTCGAGCGGGCGGCGAAGCTCGCACCGGAGCGTGGCGGCGGCTCATTGACGGCGCTGCCGATCGCCGAGACCCAGGCCGGCAATATCAGTGCTTACATTCCGACCAACCTGATTTCGATCACGGATGGGCAGATCTATCTCGACCCCCGCCTGTTCTATGAGGATCAGAAGCCAGCCGTCGATGTCGGCAGGAGCGTATCGCGCGTCGGCGGCAAGACCCAGGCGCCGGTGCTCAAATTGCTTTCGGAAAGCCTGCGGCTCGAATATGCGCAGTTTCTGGAGCTGGAGGTGTTCACACGATTTGGCACCATGGTGGACGAGCGAACCCGCAAGGTCATCGAGCATGGCTGGCGCATCCGCGCTGTTCTCGGCCAGAGGCAGTTCGCGCCACTTTCGCTCGGCGAGCAGGTCGCATTGTTGTCTGCTCTCAGTGACGGCATTCTCGATGCCGTGCCGCTCGATTGCATTGATGCATTTCGTGGCGGTCTTCGGCCATGGCTGACCGAGCACTGTTCGGAGGTCCTGGCACTTGATGATCAGGCCAAAGCGCTATCCGAAGATCTTCGCGCGCGGTTGAAGACGGCGCTCGTTGCGTTGTCCCGCTCCGTGTCGACTTCTGCGAGGCGGGAGGCGCAGCCATGACCCAACTCGCCGAGGTACAAGGCCATATCGCCAGCATGGACGAATTGGCGAATATTCTGGGAGCCATGCGCTCGCTTGCCGGCATGCGCGTCCAGGAGGCAGACCGCGCGCTGCCCGGCATTCGCCGCTATTCCGAGTCAGTGGCCACAGCCGTCGGGACGTCACTCTTGCTCCTGCCGCAGCTGATGCCACAGACCTACGGGGATCGCGGGCATCGGGCGCTCATTCTATGCACGGCAGAGCACGGTTTCGTTGGTGACTTCAACGAGAGGCTGATCGAGGCCGCTGAAGCGATCCTAGGGTCTCACGACCTGCTCTTCGTGCTGGGGAGCCGTGGGGCGGCGCTCGCCTCCGAGCGAGGGCGAAAAGTAGCCTGGACAGGACCGATGGCAACACGGCTCTCCGGTGCGCCCGACACGATCAACCACATTGCACGCGAAGTTTATGCCCGCATCGCGCGGGGCGAGATTTCGCGGGTCGAAGTGATGTTTGCCCAGTACCGTCAGGGCGTGGCATCCACCATCGAGCGGCGCCTGCTACTGCCCCTCGATACCAAGGCCCTGGCAACTGCGAAACCCCGGCAAGCGCCGCTCCACAATCTCGAACCGAGGCTGCTGATTGAGAAACTGATGGCAGAATACGTATTTGCGCTCCTGACCGAGGCAGCCGTCGAGTCAATTGCAAGCGAAAATGCCGCGCGTTTCGCTGCCATGGACTCGGCTCATGACAATGCGACGAAGAAACTTTCCGAATTGCGTCAAACTGCCCGACAGGCGCGGCAAACCGAAATCACGTCCGAATTGCTCGACCTCATCACCGGAGCCGAAGCAATAAGAGCGCAGGAATCCCACCGGAGATCGCCACAGTAGTGGCTGGTCAGCAAGCGACGGGCGTCTTTCTGCATGGCACCGCAAACCGCTCATGCGGCGCGACAGAACTCGGGAGCAGGGTCGATATCATCCATTAATTGCCTCATCAGGGACAGAAGCTCCTGGGCAATCGACATCATCTCGACGTGGTTGATCGTTCCGATGGTGCTGGTTGGATCCACGACAGAAATCTCAACGCGACCGTCGCGATGCTCCTGAATGACCACTTCAAAGAGCAGCAGCGAGGCCATCGTATGGTCGGTCTCGATAGCTCGCTGAGCCAGCGGCAGGCTACACGCATTTAGAATGAGACAGGGTTGGAAATCGACGGAGAGATTACTTCTCAATATCTGGCGCATGTCCACTTCGGCGAGGATCGAGAATTCGTGGCGTTTGAGAGCCTCCTTTGTCGCGCCAACAGCGTCTGCAAAGCTCATGCTGACACACTTGGACAAAAAGTGCATTTGCGCCTCCTGCTCTCCAGACCTGCCGGATCGTCGCAAGGCTGACGCTTAAAGCATCGCGTTTCGGCAGTTTTTCTCTGGCCGAATGACTGACTTCGATGCGTCGACGACTGCGCCTGTTTGGCGGCTCCAAAGCCCGAGTGGCGTACTCTCATGAAGCGGGCGAACCCTTAAGAAGCGAGTGAAAATTAGCTAACGCGGACGGGCGCGAGTTGATGGAGATCAATATTCCGATGCCGTTAATGGCCTGAGCTATAACAAGAAAGTAGGTCATATGGCAGCGTGCCTGACCCGATTGAACGATTTCGTGCTGTCGCCGACTGCCGAGTCGGGCTGGCTGCTTGTCGAAGAGGGGGTCGATCCGGCGCGAGAGCGCGAGATTGAGTGGCTCTTTGC
>JAEWFG010000004.1 GCA_023388935.1 Pseudomonadota bacterium
CCTGCATGCGCGACCTCGTCGACATCCATTATCCCCGAGCCGAGCGCATCCGTCTGGTGCTCGACAATCTCTCAACCCATTCGGCCGCGGCGCTCTACCAGGCATTTCCGGCCGACGAAGCACGGCGAGTGTTGCGCCGACTGGAGTTCCACTACGTTCCAAAGCACGCCAGCTGGCTGAACATGGTCGAAATCGAGATCGGCGTCCTCGCCCGCCAATGCCTCGATCGGCGCATCGATAGTTTCGCCCGCCTCGTCGCCGAGACCGCCGCCTGGGAGAAACGGCGCAATGCCGAACGCGCCCGCGTCAAATGGATGTTCACAACCGAAAAGGCGCGCGCCAAAATGGCCCGCGCCTATCCAAAGCCATCAGCCAAATCAGGCCGATTCCAACGATTCAAAACCTCTGTGTCGAGGTACTAGTAGGCGTTCACCCACTTGATCCCCAAAGCGCCGTGCTCTTCATTGTCGTCGGGATGATCGTCTCAGCGGGCTTTCCGGCCCGTTCAATCAGGTGCTGAGGTTTTCGGATCGTCGGCCCTCACCGAGCGGGTAGCCGCCACTAGCGAGACGTCGTAATGCGTCGCGCATTGGCCTAGTTGGTCGAAATCGGCCTCGGCTTTCGCCGGCAGGCGTTGTGGGGCGCGCCTCGTCTGTCCGCTATTCCGGATTCGACGCTACCGAGACACCTGCCACCGCTCCGATGCATCATCAGCCCGCGGTGTGTCCGTCAATTCAAAAGATGATGCCGACAGCACGCACTACGTTGCTGCTTTGCAACGGCGTGTGTTAGGCTGCGAACTGCTCAATGGGGCGCGCGACGGCATTAAAGGGTGTGGCGTATGCCAGTTTCACTCGCCAACTCCGAAGTGATCTATGAGGCCCTCAAAGCCTGCGACGTGAGGATCATTTCCGCTCTGCCGGAAACCTGGCTGGTCCACCTTATCCGCATGGCCGACGACGACCCTGAAGTCACGCTGATACGCGTCGCCAAGGAAGAAGAGGCGATTGGTATCTCTGCCGGAGCACATCTGGCAGGTGTCAGCTCCGCGCTGCTAATGCAGAACCACGGTTTCCTCGCAGCCATCAACCCGATCGTCTCGCTGGCGCAGCTCTACAAGATCCCACTCCTGATGCTCATCAGCTACCGCGGTCACATGGGCGAGCGCGATCCTTGGCAGACACAGGGTGGCATGGTGACTGAGCCGCTGTTGCGGACCCTGGGCATTCCCGTCTGGCACCTATCAAACCCCAACGACGCCCAACGCCGCATCAAGGATGCGCAGACGCTGGCACACGCGTCGCTGTCGCCGGTCGCCGTGCTGCTGACCCGCGAGCTGATGTGGGAAGAGTAGCCATGCTGCGCGTCGATGCCTTGCAGGCAATCTATCCTGAGGTGAAGGATCAGATCGTTGTCACAATCATGGGCGCCGTCGCTGCGGAGCTCTACACGCTCGGCCACCGCCCCAACTTCTTCTACCTGGAGCATGCGATGGGGCTGGCTTCCTCGATGGGACTGGGCATTGCGGTCGCGATGCCCCGCCACAAAGTGGTTGTGATCGACGGCGACGGCTCGCTGCTGATGAACCTCGGCACGCTGAGCACAATGGCGCGCTACTCACCCGGCAACCTGGTGCATGTCGTCTTCGACAACGCAAGCCTGCTTTCCGTCGGCGGCTTTCCCACAGCGACTGCGACTGGTACCGATTTGGCGGGCGTAGCGCGGGCTTGCGCCATTCCGCAGGTAACAGAGTCCGATACGCCAGAGCAGCTTAAAGGCGCGGTTGCAGGCGCATTGGCGGGCGGGACGCTAACGACGATCGTCGCCAAGGTCGAGGCGGTTGGACCCAAATCGTTTCATATGGATTTGCCACTACTGGAGAATCGCTTCCAGTTCAAGCGTGCGCTGGAGGCGCTGCGGCAACACGACTAAGACGTGACCTGCGTTTGAAGTGAAGGAGGCGAGCATGGCGGATAGACAATCTGGCGACATATTGGCCCAACTGGTGGAAGAGCTGAACTCAAAGCGAATTCACGTCGTGGACCTCACCACGACACTAAGCCCCAGCACTCCCGTGATCGATTTGCCGCCGATCTTCGCGCCGTCGCCGGGGCTGACGCTCACCGAGATCTCACGCTACGATTCTCGTGGCTCGGCATGGTACTGGAACGTGCTCACGCTGGGCGAACACACGGGGACGCACTTCGACGCGCCGATCCACTGGATCACCGGCAAAGATCTTCCTGAGAATGCGACCGATACGATCGCGCCGCGCAAGTTCATCGGCCCCGCTTGCGTCATCGACGTGACGGCGGACGTGCAGGCCAATCAGGACTTCCTGCTCACACCTGAGCGTGTCCAGTCCTGGGAGGCGACGCATGGTCGTATCCCCGCCGGAGCCTGGGTACTGCTGCGCACTGGCTGGAGCGCCCGCACGACTCGCGAGGAATTCCTCAACGCGCGCGACGATGGCCCCCATTCGCCAGGGTTCTCGAAGGCATGCTCCGAGTTCCTGGCGCACGAACGCGATGTCCTGGGCGTCGGCGTAGAGACCATCGGAACGGACGCCGGGCAAGCCGGCACCTTCGATCCGCCATTCCCCAATCACGGTACAATGCATGGCGCAGGCAAATTCGGCATCACGAGCCTGATCAATTTGGACCAGTTGCCGCCAATCGGCGCCGTGGTCATCGCCGCACCGCTCAAGATCGCCGACGGCTCAGGCAGCCCGCTGCGCGTCATTGCACTTGCACCCGCGTGATGCAGACGCCAACCGAGCGGCGTTTGATTTTTCAGCGAACTACTCTGCATCCAAAAGCGCAGCCAAATTGCGATTTTTGGGCCTTTAGGGCGGCTCACATCGTCGTCCCCCCGCAACTCGTGGCTGCGAAGCGGCGGCGGATTTCCGAAACCTCCCGGGATGCCACCGTGATAAAGATCGGCGGACAGAGCTAGGGTCGCGCGATGGCGGCATGAAGACAGCGCTCTTCCCTTAGCCAGCATCGCCTGGCAAGGAGTAGGCGGCGATCACCGGTCGCCAACTGTCTAACGTGGCACGCCGGCGCCGAGCTCACGGCTGAGATTCCTGAAAGCGAAAAATGGGATCAGCGCGACAAAGAGGATCACCGCAACGCAAACGACTCCAGCTAGTCCGCCGCCGCCAATTGCAGCGATCACGATCGTTGATGATCGGTTTCAGCCCGTCGGGCGTGACTTCGAGGCTCGCAGGGCGTGATCGGTAGCTTGAAGCGTCGGCGTCCGGTACCGCCAGAATTCACGTAGAGCAAGCCGTCGACTGCGGGCATCGTGGCGTTCGTTTCGAGGAGGCAACTCAGGCGGGCGTGATTCAATCGACAGACTACTCTTCAAAGAAGCCTGGGTGGCTGGCGACGAAGGACTGCAACTCGCGCGACACGCGATCGAGATGGTGCGCCATTTCGCGCTTCGCCCGGTCCGGCTCACGTGCGGCAATAGCGCGAAAGATCGCTTCGTGCTCGCGAAGGGTTCCTTCGGGCCGTCCTGGTTCCGGCAGGAGCGTTCGGCGGACGCGCTCAAGGTGAGTTCGGATCGGATCGAGCACCTCACCAAGCCGTACGAGGCCCCGGCCCTCGGTCATCTGGCGATGAAACCTGGTATCAAGCTCGTGAAAGCCTTCAAGGTCCCCGCTGGTGATGGCTGCTTTTTGATAGGCGAGATTCTGACCGAGCGCCGCGATCGCTTCGTCGGATATATCCTTGGCGCAAACCCCGACGACCTCCACCTCCAGCGCGCAGCGCATCAACATCCATTGCCGCACGTCCTCCAGATGCATCCTCGCGACATATGACCCACGCTGGGGCTCAACCACGATGAGACCCTCGAAGGCGAGCCGGTTGATCGCGTTCGTGATCGAAAGCCTGGACACTTCAAAGATCGCGCACCACTCGTTCTTGTCGATCGGCATTTCGGGCGCAAGTTTCCCCGACACGATAGCGCGCTTCAAGGCGAGGTAAGCCTGGTCGACTTTCGACCCGCCCGCTCTGTGTTCTCGTGCTGCAATGGTTCCCGCACTGAACCCGCCGACTGAGCGCATGCTGTGATTCCCGGCCAATTCTACTTTTTCGGTTTGCGAAGTCCAATTGCGTGGACGGAGACTTGACGAGCGCCAACTGATATAACTAGCATATCAGCAAAACAACTACCATCACTTGCGGCTCAATATGGCCCTCAGAGACTGAAAGCCCGGCCTGGGAGGAGAAGCATGGCGGAGGCTCGCTTCGGTGCTCTCGGAGAATCACGCAGCCAGCCCTTCCGCGTGATCGAGCTGGGCGCGGGCGCCAGCGCGTCGAAACATCGGATCGTCCTCTCGGCCGAGCAGGTCTCGAAATCCTTCGCGGGCGTGAAAGCTCTCGACAACGTCGATTTCGATCTACGCCACGGCGAGGTGCACGCGCTGATGGGAGAGAACGGTGCTGGCAAGAGCACCCTGATGAAGATCCTTGCAGGCGTGCACACGAGCTACGACGGCACAATTCTGGTCGAGGACCACGCGGCATCCTTCAGCGGCGTGCGCGACGCTGAAGCGGCCGGCGTCGCCATCATCCACCAGGAGCTCAACCTCGTTCCCGATCTGAGCGTCACCGACAACATCTTCCTCGGCCGCGAGCCGCTGATCGGCGGCGTGCTGATCGATCGTCGCCGCATGGTGAAGGCGGCGGAACGCCTTCTTGGACGTCTCGGCGTGACGATCGCGCCGGAAACCAGGATTTCCGGCTTGCGTGTCGGCGAGCAGCAGCTGGTCGAGATCGCCAGGGCGCTGTCGCTCAATGCGCGCATCCTCATCATGGACGAGCCGACCTCGGCGCTGTCCTCGTCGGAATGCGACACGCTGTTCAAGATCGTGCGCCAACTCGCAAGCGAAGGCGTCGCGATCATCTACACATCGCATCGCATCGAGGAGGTGCTGGAGCTTGCCGACCGCGTCACCGTGCTGCGCGACGGCCGGCGAGTGGTAACAGCGCCCATCGGGGAACTATCGCGCGGAGCGATCATCTCGGCGATGGTCGGCCGCGAGATGGCCACGAACGAGCGTGGCGCGACGGCGCAAGATGGCGCGGTCGTCCTCTCGGTGCGGAACCTGACGCTGGATACGCTCGGTCCGCACGGATGGCGCCGAACGCTGCACGGCGTGAGCTTCGAGTTGAAGCGCGGCGAGATCCTTGGCATCGGCGGCCTGCTCGGCTCCGGCCGGACGGAGATCCTGGAATCGATCTTCGGCGTGGCGCGCGGCTGGCGGGACGGTAGCATGGCGATCAATGGGGCGGCGGTTAACATCAACTCTCCGGCTGACGCATACCATCTCGGCGTCGCGCTCGTCAGCGAGGACCGCAAGGAGCGCGGCCTGCATCTTGCCGCCTCGATCTGCGACAATGTCGCTCTGCCTTCGGTCGGTGCGCTCTCGCGGTTTGGCTTGCGCTCGTTCACCAGCGAACGCACCCTCGCCGCCGACATGGTCAAGCGGCTCTCGGTCCGCTGCACGGGCATCGGCCAGGAAGCCGCCACTCTCTCCGGCGGCAATCAGCAAAAGGTCGTGATCGGCAAATGGCTCGCGACCGAGCCACGCATCCTGCTGCTCGATGAGCCGACCCGCGGCATCGACATTGGCGCCAAGCAGGAAATCTACCGGTTGATCTTCGATCTCGCCGCGCAAGGGCTCGGCATCATCGTGGTAACCTCGGAGATGCCCGAGCTCCTTCTGCTGTCTGAGCGAATCCTCGTCATGTGCGAGGGACGGCAGACTGGAATCGTCGCACGCGAGAATGCGACGCAGGAGACGGTGATGCGCCTTGCGGCACCCGGGATGGCGACGTGGTCGCAGGAAGTCGCATCATGAAAGCTATTTTCCGGCTTCTCTCCCGCACCAAGCTCTATTGGGGACTCCTGCTGATCTGCCTGATCGGCGCCCTCACCTCGCCGCACACATCATCCGGCCACAACATCTTCCTGTCCTACGGCAATCTCACCGATGTGCTGCGCCAGGTCTCGATCACCGGACTGGTCGCGACCGGCATGACCATGGTCATCCTGCTCGGCGGGATCGATCTGTCAGTCGGCTCGGTCATGGGTTTCTCGACGGTGATCTGCGCCATGCTGCTGACCAAGCCCGGCTGGACCTCGGCGTCCGTCGTGGGCGTGCCTGCCGCAATCCTCGTCGGCGGCGCTGCTGTGACACTCGCTGCGCGCTTTGTGTTCGCCGGCCTCGCGCGTGGGCGCGACTTCAGCGCAGGGCGGCGACGCGAGATCGCACTCACGCGCACGCAAAGTACGGGCATCCCGGGGCTGCTTGGCCTCGTCGCCGCTGTCGCAATCGGGTGGTGGACGATGAACCAGGTGCCGACCAAGTTCGGCGTTTTGGGTGTCCTCCTCATTGCACCCTGCCTCGCAATGGTGCTCGGCGGCATCAACGGGCTCCTGATTGTCACCGGCCGGTTGCAACCCTTCATCGCAACGCTGGCGATGATGGTCAGCGCACTAGGCATCGCGCGATTGACCGCCGGCTCTGACAACGCCGTGGTGCCGGTCTACACTGGCACCAATGCGACCGAGGCATTCGAGCTGCTGCGCTCGATGCTGTGGGGCGTGTTGCCGGTGCCGAGCGTGTTCTTCCTCGCCGCAATCTGCCTGTTCGGCGCGATCCTTCGGTTCACAACCTTCGGCCGCTACACATATGCGATCGGCGGCAACGTCGAGGCCGCAAAGCTTTCCGGCATCAAAGTCGCGCAGGTGCAGCTCACGGCCTACTTGCTGTCGGGCCTTCTAGCGGGGATTGCCGGCGTACTGTTCGTCGCGCAGTACCGGCAGGGCAAGCCCGATGCCGGCACCGGGCTCGAGCTCGACGCGATCGCTGCCGTCGTAATCGGCGGCACCAGCCTGATGGGCGGCCGCGGCGGCCTCGCCGGCACATTCGTTGGCGTCCTGATCTTCGGCCTGCTCTCTGACATCCTTCAGCTTCAGAACATCGACTCTAACGTCCAGCTCGTGATGAAGGGGTTGATCATCGTCTGCACCGTGTTGGTGCAGGAACAGAATCTCGGCCAGCTCGTCGCGCGATGGCGGTCCCGCCGCTCCGGCGAAGCACCCGTCGATCCGAAAACAGCCGAGCCCCATCGGCTGCCAAGCGCCGTAAAGGCCCAATTCGCAACGGAGGATCTCGATGAAGCGTCGTGAGTTTTTGATATTGTCGACCACCGCGGCGGGTGCCGCAATGACGGTCTATCTGCCGGCCGGCTGGATTCCAGCAAAAGCCGCCGGCAAGTCGAAGGTCGGCTTCAGCCAGTGCACCACGCTCGAGCCGTGGCGCGTGCAGTTCAACAAGGACATTCAGGCCGAGGCGAAGAACCATCCGGATATCGACCTCATCATCACTGATGGCCAGGACAAGACGGAAAAGCAGGTCGCCGATTGCGACAATTTGATCGCCCAGCAGGTCAACGTGCTCCTGATCTCGCCCAAGGAATCAGCAGGCCTGACCGGCGTGGTCGAGAAGGCGATCGACGCCAAGATTCCCGTGATCGTGCTCGATCGCAACGTCGACACAAAGCGGATTACGCAGTTCATCGGCGGCGACAATGTTGCAATCGGTAAAGCTGCCGGTGAACACGCGGTGAAGCTGCTCGGTGGGCCCGGCAAGGCCGGCGGCAACGTCGTCGAGATTTGGGGTGGAATGGGCACCCAGCCCGCTCATGATAGACACGACGGCTTCCATGCCTTCACCGACAAGGAGCCGGGAATCAAGTATCTGCTCAACAACCAGTCAGGCGACTGGAAGCAGGACAAGGCCTACAACATCATGACGACTGCGCTGCGGAACAACGAAAAGATCGATCTGGTCTACGGCCACAACGATCCGATGGCGTATGGCGCTTATCTCGCTGCTAAGGACGCCGGCCGCGACAAGGATATCAAGTTCATCATCGGCATCGACGGCCTTCCGGATGAAGGCGTGACCTGGGTCAGCAAGGGGCAGCTCACAGCGACATTCCTCTATGCGACGCCAGGAGCTGAGGGCCTGCGCCAGGCCGTCAAGCTCTTAAAGGGCGAGAAGCTGGAGCCGGTCATCACACTGCCCACAATGCTCATCACAAAGGACAACGCCTCGGAGATCCTGAAGAAGAACGGACTGCTTTGACCTTATCACGAGGGGCGAGAGAGTCTGGTTCGATGATATTGAACCAGATTCTTCATTCGCGCCGATCGCCCCGCCGCTGGTAGATGCGATGGCGCGAGACCGGCACTTCTAACCGAGATTTGACATGATGGATCCGATCTTCCGCAGAAGCGATGGTGTGTGGCTGAACGAACCGAGACGATGGTCGACGGAGGGTGAGGGCCTTCGGATAGTCACCGACGAAGCCACCGACTTCTGGTGCGAAACCCACTACGGCTTCACCCGCGGCAGCGGGCATTTCCTGGGATTTCCGACCGCGGACGCGTTCACCGCGGAGTTGCGCGTTCAGGGCGACTTTCACGCTCTGTACGACCAGGCCGGCATCATGGTGCGCATTGATGCGCATCATTGGGTCAAGGCTGGAATCGAATTCTCGGACGGTCGTGCCATGCTTGCGAGTGTGCTGACCGACGGTCAGTCAGACTGGGCGACTGCGCCCTATGGGCACGATGCCGGCGACTTCTGGGTTCGCGCAACCGTTGCGAACGGCGTTCTTCGCTTGCAGGTCTCGGCCGACGGCAGAGTCTGGCCGCTCATGCGGCTGGCGCCATTCGCCAAGGCAACATCCTATCTAGTGGGACCGATGGCCTGCACACCCGAGCGGGCCGGGTTGAAGGTCACCTTTCCGACCTTTCGCCTGATACCGCCGCTTGGCAAGGATCTTCACGATCTCGGCTGAGGCCGGAGGCAGCCATCGCGACTTCCGTTCCTGCTTGCTCTCAACGGCTTTCGACCCGCGGCCTCTGAATCATAAAGTCGTCTAGCGCTCGTCCGGACCTCAACTGTGCAACCAGCCACCGCGGCTGTCTTCCGCGGCCGGTCCAAGTTTGAGAGGGATTCTTGGGATTTCGGTATTTTGGCAAGACCTGAGGATATGGCCGACGGGTGGAACTCGAAGCATTCAACCTGCTCAGGCGATCTTCCAACCGCCGCTTTTCTTGCTCTATTTTTTCCCGAAGAACCTCAGAAACTTTGGTGTGCAGCGTCCACAATTCCTCAAGGTTCACCCGATCAAAACGGCCAACGTAGCTCATGGAAATCACCCCGTGATTTCGAGCCCGCCCCACGATCATACTAGTCGTTTCACAATTACAGAGATAGTCCCACTTAAAGTTGCATGTTATAGTACGGCTATGCAAAAATAATGCGCAGTTCCGTTCTCGGAACACACATATCCACTTGATCGATTCACATTCGTTTGGGACGCTCACACGGATTGAGTTAAGATGTTTGTTCAAAGCGTTCGAGGCATTCAATGCACAGTGATCGCGTAGATGTTTTCATTCGACGCATGGCCGAACTCGCTTCCCAATTGTCGGAACTGGAATTTCTTAAAGGGCGGATAGTCGAGGCACAGCAACGTGCCCTAGCTAGTACAACCGCTTCGAATGCCATGATGAAAGTACCGCCGAAATTGATTCATTAGCCTTCGTTGGCTTCCAGATTTCGATATTGCTTGATCAATCTGACGCGATCGGGTGCCGACTGTCGTTTACGTCAAGGCCGCAGATTTTCGCGGCCTTGGGATTGAGGGCTCGCCATTGCCAGCCCCGGCGAGCCCTCCCTCCCGCTTAGTACTCGCCGATGCACGTGGCGCAGCGGGCACTCGACACTGACACGGGATCTCGCAAGCGCTGCAAGCGTTCATCACCGCCAACAGCGCGAGGACGTTCGACGTCCAACTCTCCCTGCCCTGGCGAGGCGCAACTTGAACTCAGTCTCAAGGACGAGGATCCTCGGACGTTAACCGTATCGGCCGCTGTACCTTATCGGTGCCATAGCGCCTGTTCGCCGTCGTCTGGAGTGTCAATCGGCTCCGCGAAGCCGATTGTGATCTTCCCCCGAAAAAGTGGACGGGTTAAACGGCTTTTTCTCTTTCTCGATCGGGGTGATGTATCCGAGCGCAGAGTGGAGCCGGGTTCGGTTATAGAAGCCTTCGATGAAAGTGAAGATATCCCGCATCGCCTCGGCGCGGGTTTCGTATTTTAAACTGATCTGTAAACTGGCCGTTTTTGTAAACTGAGGCTAGTTGGCTCGATCCTGGTAAGCCCGTGCAGGATCTTGAGAATTTTTGGTCGGAGCGAGAGGATTTGCACCTCCGCCCCCTAGTCTCCCAGGTTGGAGCCCGACCTCACGGAAACCTCTATTTTTATAGTGTTTTCGAAGCCACTCCCGCCTTGGGAGTGGCCCGCGGAAGTGGTTTTTCAAAACTACCCCCAAACAGGTACGCCACCGCGCTGTGAACACGGTGGCGCTTCCTCCAATCATTAGAACCGATTGGAGCGGTCCCAATGGCTGACGATACTTCAGCATCTATTGTCCAACTGCATCAAGCCCCTCGCCCCAAGACACCGGCCGAGCGGGCCAAGGCGTACCGAGACCGAAAGAAGAAGAAGGCCGGGTTACCCCTGCTGGGTTAAGTCGCAGGCCGCGCAAAATGTAGCGGGGCTGAAAGACGTTGAACCTAGCCCCACAATGCCGGCAGCGAAGATTCCAGTTGACGTCGAGAGGGCGCGGGCCGAGCTCCGACCCCACAGCGAGGCAATCGGGGCAGAGGTCGTTCCGCAGGGAAGCAATTTCGTCGTGGGTCAGGTCGCGCATCCGCGGAACCTATCACACCATCAAATCATCCTACAGGCTGCCGCGCTCGCCCTTGGCGCCGTCGGGGTAACTATGAACGGCTGGTTCGCCCGGTCGCTGGGTTCGACCGAGATAGCCGGCTGGCTTTTCCTCGCGATCGGCGTCTTCTCCGATCTGATCGCCCTCGCTATCCCGGCCTGTGCTGCCCAACAATGGCACGCGGGCAACCGGGCGACGGCGGCTGTTGCCTTGGTGATATGGTTGATGCCGTTTGCGTTCGCCGTCACGGCAGGGATCGGCTTCGCCTCCGTGAACATCACGAACGTGAGGGCGGCACGCGCGTCACGCGAAACGCCAGCGATCGTCACGGCGCGTCACGAGCTCGCTGACGCGATGGCGTCACGCGACCGTGAGTGCGCGGGTGGTGTGGTAAAGTTCTGCCGTCAGCGGGAGGACGAGGTGAAGGACCGCCGCCGGGGTGCTGACCGAAGTTATGCGTGCGGTCGAGCAGGCGGTCGCCCCACAGACGGAGACCGCGACCCGGATGGTGGCTTGGCTCTCCGGCGGGCTGGTCAGGCCGACCGGCGACGACTTTGCGATGGTGCGACTATTCCTGCTGGCGTTGCTGCCGCAGATCGGCGGCGTGCTCCTGATGATCGGCCGCACCATGACCGCCACGAGCGCTCGCTACTGCGTTGCGCTGATTTCACTAAATCGCCTACCTTTGGCCTGAGCCAAAAGAAGCTCGAAATTCTAGCGCGCCTGCTGTGGAGGCAGATCGGACGTTCTGTTGAGACGATCTCGACAGCCGCTTGTGACCCCATGTATCGGACGTTGCGCGCCCCAAGGCGGGAACTGTGGTATCCTCCGTCAAACGCGATGGGACGGTTCAATGAAGCGTCGGACTCTCGAATGGCGCTTGCTGCTCGTGCTGAGCGTCCTCGTGTCCTGCGATTGCACACGGATCTGAGGATACCTCTCCCGGGTATCGTGGAGGACCAACGTCGTGAAGCGGGACTTCAACCTCATCGTCTATGGCGCGACGGGTTACACTGGCCGTCTCATCGCTGAATACCTGGCGACGTCCTATCGCGCCGACGATGCTCCGTCCTGGGCGATTGCCGGACGCTCGACCGACAAGCTCCGAAAGGTGCGTGCCGACAGCGGCGCACCAGACGATTTGCCTTTGGTGAAGGCGGATACCGCCGAGCCGGCCAGCCTGCGTTCGATGTGCGAGCGTGCGGACGTGATCATCACGGCGGTTGGGCCTTATCAGCTCCTCGGTCCTGAGCTTGTGGCGGCCTGCGCGGCCACGGGCACGGCCTATGTTGACCTGTGCGGCGAACCGGCTTGGATGCGGCGCATGATCGACGCCCATCACGAAGAGGCGAAACGGACCGGCGCGCGCATCGTCTTCTCCTGCGGCTTCGATTCCGTCCCGTTCGATCTCGGTGTGCTCACGTTGCAGGAGAAGGCGCGCGAGAAATTCGGACGCCCGGCCCGGCGGGTCAAAACCCGCCTGCGCAAGGTGAAAGGCGGCATGTCGGGCGGCACCGCGGCGAGTGCTCAGGCGACATTAGCCGCCGCCGCGCGCGACCCGGCCCTGATCCGGCTGCTGACCGATCCCTTCGCCTTGACGCCGGGGTTCACCGGACCGTCTCAGCCGTCGGGCCTCCTCCCCGAATACGACCCAAGCATGAACGTGTGGCTCGTGCCGTTCCCCATGGCGCCGATCAACACCAAAAATGTGCACCGCACGAATTTCCTGTTGGGGCATCCCTACGGCACGGACTTCGTTTACGACGAGATGATGGTCGCGCCGGGATTTGGGGACATCGCCCGCGTGACGACGGAGACGTTCGCCACGATGGTTTCCTTGTTCGGGACCGGCGGCCTCAAACCCG
>JAEWFG010000107.1 GCA_023388935.1 Pseudomonadota bacterium
CGCTCGACAACACCAGATCAACTGCCTGCCGTTTGTACTCGTCCGAATAGGACCGTCGCTGCCGCTTCGCCATCTGACACCTCTCGCTGTCTAAGCTATAGGCGTCCACCAATTTAGGGGAGGCTCAGTAACCGCGCAGCATTATTGGGTTGCTTCGTCGCTTCAGCGCAAAATTGCTTTGCAATTTTGTCGCGAGCTCCTCGCAATGACGACAAACTCAGAGCGGCGCCGCGCTCTCGCCCTGGGTGCTCGACAGTTTCGAGGCGAGCGAGGCAATCACGATGACAACCGCGATCAGGGCGATCACCAGCGTGCAGATCGCGTTGATCTCGGGCTTCACGCCGAGCCGCACCTCCGAATAGATCCGGATCGGCAACGTCGCCGAGCCGGGGCCGGTGGTGAAGCTCGCGATCACGAGATCGTCGAGTGACAGCGTGAAAGCCAGCATCCAGCCGGCAATGATCGCGGGCGCGATCAGCGGCAAAGTCACGGCGGCGAACGCGCGAACCGGGTTGCAGCCGAGGTCCATCGCCGCCTCCTCCAGCGAGCGATCGAGCGACCCGAGGCGCGACTGCACGACCACCGCGACGAAACACATCGTCAGCGTGGTGTGCGCAAACGTCACCGTCCAGAATCCGCGCTCGGCGTTCAGCGCCACGAACAGAAGCAGCAGCGACAACCCGGTGATCACCTCCGGCATCACCAGCGGCGCATAGAGCATGCCGGAGAACAGCGTTCGGCCGCGAAAGCGCTCGCCACGCGACAGCGCCACTGCGGCGAGCGTACCGAGCAGCGTGGCGATGGTCGCGGAGGAGACCGCAACCCGCAGGCTCATCCAGGCAGCCTCGATCATGGCGCGGTCGTTGAAGAATTCGCGATACCAGCGCAGCGACCAGCCGCCCCACACCGTGACCAGCCGCGAGTCGTTGAACGAATAGATGACGAGGATGAGGATCGGCAGATAGAGAAACGCCAGCCCGAGCGCCAGCGAGGCGATGTTGAAGCGGGACAGGCGAAAGACTTTGCGCATCACCTCACCGTCCCTGTTCCAGTTGCCGCTTCTGGAGCCGTTCGTACAGCAGGAGCGGCAACAGCAGCACGACCAGCAGCACGATGGCCGCAGCGGAAGCGACCGGCCAGTCCTTGTTGGTGAAGAATTCGAGCCACAAGGTCTGACCGATCATCAGCGAATTGGAGCCGGCCAGAAGGTCCGGAATGACGAACTCGCCGACGATGGGGATGAAGCACAGCAGCACGCCGGCACCGACGCCAGGCAACGACAGCGGGAAGGTAACGAGCCAGAACACCTGCCACGGCGGTGCGCCGAGATCGCCGGCCGCCTCCTCCAGCGCCGGCTCCATCTTGGCGAGCGTGGCGTAGAGCGGCAGGATCATGAACGGAAGATAGGAATAGACGATGCCGATATACATCGCGCTGTCGGTGGAGAGCCACACCACCGGCTGACTGACGAGATGCAGCGCCAGCAGGATCTGGTTGAGCAGGCCGTCATGCTGGAGGATGTTGATCCAGGCATAGATGCGGATCAGGAACGAGGTCCAGAACGGCACGATCACCAGCATCATAGCAATCGCCTGCCATTGCTTCGGCAGCCGCGCCATGCCGTAGGCGATGGGGTAGCCGATCAGGAGCAACAGCGCGGTCGCGGTGACGGCGACGGTGAGGCTGCGCAGATAGGCGAACACATAGATGTCGTCGGAGCCGAGCAGCTTGAAATTGTCGAGCGACAACGCGGCAAAGGCCGCCTTCAGCGCCCCCCACCCCGCCATCAGGTCGAAGACGGGCTCGTAGGGCGGCTGCGCGATCGCGGTCTGCGACAGGCTGATCTTGAGCACGAAGGCGAACGGCACCAGGAAGAACAGCACCATCCAGACATAGGGTGCGATGGCGGCAAAGCGCGCCGGTCGCGCGAAGATGCGGCGTGCGCTCATGACTGCAGCACCACGCAGTCGTCGGGCGTGAACCAGGCGACGACATTCTGGTTCAGGCTGTAGGCATCGACGTCGAGGCGCGCGCTGTTAGCCACCGAAGCTTGCAGCATTCCGCCGGCATCGAGCTTCACCTTGTAGGTGGTGGTGCCGCCGAGATAGCAGATGTCCGCGATCACGCCGTCCAGCCGGTTGATCGCCGTTTCACGACCCGCCTCGCTCACCGGACCGCGGCGCGAGAGCTTGACCTTCTCCGGGCGGATCGCGACCGACATTTTTTTCTCGCCGACCGCCTCGCGCGGTTCGGCCACCACCAGCGTGCCGGCATCGCGTGTACCGATGACCAGGCGGTGACCATCGCGCAATTTGAACTCGGCGTCGAACAGGTTGATATCGCCGACGAACTCCGCGATCCATCGCGAGCGCGGCGCTTCGTAGAGTTCGCGCGGGCTCGCGACCTGATCGAGCCGGCCGGCCTTCATCACGCCGATCCGGCTCGCCATCGTCATCGCCTCCTCCTGGTCGTGGGTGACGATGATGAAGGTCATGCCGAGCCGACGCTGGAGTTCCATCAGCTCGCCTTGCGTGTTCTCACGCAGCTTCTTGTCCAGCGCCGCGAGCGGCTCGTCCAGCAGCAGGAGCTGCGGACGGCGCGCCAGCGCACGCGCCAGCGCCACGCGCTGGCGTTGGCCGCCGGAGAGCTGGTCGGGCTTGCGCTTCTCCAGCCCTTCGAGCTTCACCAGCGCGACCATCTCCGCCACACGCGTGGCAATATCTGCGCGCGCCATGCCCGCGCGCTTCAGGCCGAAGGCGACGTTGTCGCGCACTGACAGATGCGGGAACAGCGCATAGTTCTGGAACATCATGTTGATCGGGCGCTCGTGCGGCAGCGCCTGCGCGATATCCTTGCCGCCGAGCAGGATGCGTCCCTCGTCAGGCGCCTCGAAACCGGCGAGCATGCGCAAGAGCGTGCTCTTGCCGCAGCCGCTCGGGCCAAGCAGTGCGAAAAACTCGCCGGCCTTGATGTCAAGCGACACGCCGTCCACGGCACGGAACGTCCCGAACGTCTTGGCGACACCCTCGATGCGCAGCAGCGGCTGGCCCGCCGCAGGGCGCACATCTCCAGCCGCATCTGCCGCGGCGCCTGTTCTGGGCAACTCGTCAGTCATGTTCCCTGCCAACCCGATTCCGCCGCACGCTAGCGGCCGATCGGCCTTTGCTCAACCGGTTCGAGATGATTCGCTCACACCCGCCATGAACGCTGCCGGCGCATCACGGTCCGCGGCAGGTATGGCGAGGCTGTGCTTGGAACGGCGCCACAGGATGTCCTCGGGAGAACGCACCGATTCTTGGCGGACCAGATAGCGCATTTCGGCGCCGGTCGGGCCGAACTCGCCGCGGCTCTTCGCCTCACCAAGGACAGCCGGCAATCGCGAGCCATAGGCCGCAAACGCGGCCCGTTGGGTCCGGATCTTTAGCCGGTCTTGAGCGCAAGCTCCACGACTTCGGCGCGTCCGACGAGGCCGGCATATTGGCCGATCGGCAAGGGCTTGCCGAGCAGATAGCCCTGCACGCCGTCACAGCCCTCCTTGGCGAGGAAGGCGAGTTGATCGACGGTCTCGACGCCCTCGGCGATGATCGACATGTCGAGGCCGTGGCCGAGATCGATCACCGCGCGCACGATCGCCGCCGATTGCGGATTGCGGCCGAGATTGATGATGAAGGCACGGTCGATCTTGATCTTGTCGAACGGGAACGCCTGGAGATAGCTCAGCGAGGAATAGCCGCTGCCGAAATCGTCCATCGAAATGCGCACGCCAAGCGCCTTCAGCCGGCGCAACAATGCGAGGCCGCGGTCGAAATCCTCGATCAGAACGCCCTCGGTAATTTCCAGCTCGAGCCGGCCGGGCGCGAGGCCCGTTTCGAGCAGGATCGAATGGACGAGCCCGACCACGTCACCGTGCATGAACTGCGCCGGCGACAGATTGACCGCGACCTGGAGCGGCTTCGGCCAGGATGCCGCCTCGCGGCAGGCCTCGCGCAGGATCCACTCGCCCATCTCGACGATCAGGCCGCTCTCTTCCGCGATCGGGATGAACTCGGCCGGGGAGACCTGACCGCGCACCGGATGCTGCCAGCGCGCCAGCGCCTCGAAACCGATGATGTTGCTCTCGGCGACATTGTGGCGCGCGGCCCCCTGCGGCTGGAAGGCCAGCGAGAGCTCGCCGTTCTTGATCGCCATCGACAGATCCTGATGCAGCACACGGCGATCGCGGATCTGCTGGTCCATCTCCGGCTGGTAGAGACTGATCGTGCCGCGCGACTTCTGCTTGGCGCGGAACAGCGCCGCACCGGCATTGGCGAGCAGCGAGGCGCCGTCGGCGCCATTGTGCGGGAAGATCGACACGCCGATGGTGGCGCCGGTGCGGACCGCCCGGCCGTCGATCTGAAATTCCTGGGCGACG
This sequence comes from Pseudomonadota bacterium, assembly GCA_023388935.1. Taxonomy (GTDB): domain Bacteria; phylum Pseudomonadota; class Alphaproteobacteria; order Rhizobiales; family Xanthobacteraceae; genus Bradyrhizobium. The sequence continues at coordinate 4,412 of JAEWFG010000107.1, forward strand.
GCCTCACCGACCTGCTGCGCCAGCGCGAGCCCCGCGTCCGGCTGCCTGCCGTCAATGATCAGGCCGAACTCGTCGCCGGACAGGCGCGCCACCACGCCGCCGCGCGCGGAGTCCTGGAGCCGCTGGGCCACCTCGATAAGGAGCTTGTCGCCGAGCGCATGACCGAACACGTCGTTGACCTCCTTGAGGCCGTCGAGGTCGACGCAGAGGACGGCGAACTCCTCGTCGGTGCCTTCACAGGCCTCGATCATCTGGGCCAGCGCCTGAAGGAAGGCGGCGCGGTTCGGCAGATCGGTGAGGCCATCGTGATAGGCCATGTGCGCCATGCGCGACTCGGTCTGCCGGCGGTCGGTGACGTCCTCGTGCGTCTTGATCAGATATTGCGGCTCGCCGGCATCGCTGAGCACGGTGGCGCGGCGGGTGAGGAACAGCCGCAGGCCGTCCTTGGTCGAGATCGGATGCTCCTCGGTGATCATCCCGCGCTTCTTGATCGCGGCTTCGTCGCGCGCGATGATCAGCTTGGCTTCCTTGGAATTGAAGATGTCGGAAGCAGTCAGGCCCGTCGCTTCCTCGCGCCTGCGGTTCAGGATCGTTTCCGCGCTGCGATTGGCGAGCAGATAGCGGCCGTCCTTGACCTGCTCCACGATCAGCGCAACCGGGATGTTGTCGACCACGAGCTCGAGGAACTTCTTGGCGCTCTCCAGCTCCTGCGACAACGAGCGGCGGTCGGTGATGTCCTCGAACACCACCAGCAGGAATTCAGGCTTGTTGCTCTCGTTGCGGACCACGATCCGGATCGAGGCCACCATGCGCCGTGCCGAACCGCGCTCGACCTCGAATTCGTTGCGATATTGCCCTTCCGGCACCAGGAGCGCGGCCCGGTCGGCCGCCTCGATACTCGCCGCCGAATTGGGCCCGAACAGCTCGCGCGCGTTCTTGCCGACGACCTGGTCCCGCGAAAAGCCCCAGAAGCGCTCAAAGGCGCTGTTGGCAAAGATGTAGCTACCGTCCTCGATGTTCTTCGCGGCCACGCAGGCCGGCACGTTGTCCAGCACCGATTCCAGGAACTGCTTGGTCGAAGCGAGCTGCCGCGACAGCTTGCGCTGCTCGCTGACATCGAGATGAGTCGCCACCGATCCGCCGTTCGGCAGAATGAAATACTTCACCAGGATGGCGCGTCCGTCCGGCAGTTCGCTGATCAGGCCGTTGGGACTTGCCGCCTTCTCGTAGAAGTCGTCGTCGGAGACGGTGAGCACCCCGCGCTTGCGCCGCAACTCGAGGATATCGTCGCCGATCATATCGGCCCACAGGTCCGAGCGCGCCAGGCCGTAGATCTCGAGATAGCGATCATTGCAAAAGATGATGCGCCGCTGCGCATCCGTCATCACCACGCCCTGGTTGAGATTGTTCATGGCGGAGGTGATGAAGGCGCTGCGCCGCAACTGCGAGCGCCTGGTCCGGCGCAGCGCGGAGTGGATCCACAACGCGATTGCCGCCAGGAACGAGCAGACGACAACGCCCCCGATCAGGGCCTCCCAGATCAGGCTGGGGTCGAGATTGCCAAAATAGCTCGGCGGGGCGAAGCTGTCCGACTGCGCAAAGGCACGCGCAGGCGCGACCGCGCCGGCCAGGCACACGACAGCCTGCACAGCAACCGTATGCATGCCTCCCACGCGCCAGTTCTTCTCAACCATCGGCCACCCGCGAATTCAACGTCGGATTGTCTGGCCTCGCGGGTTTGGATCGGGTAAACGCCTGTCTACGCAACGGAAAAATGTGACGTCAAATACGGCAATTGCCCCGACATGATAAACGCCTCCTTAACGGAAAACGGCCGCGCTGCACGTTTCCCAGCGCCATCGGCGCCTCCAGCGAGAATCCTGCACAACCATGGATAGGGTCGACTGCATCGTCATCGGAGCCGGCGTCATCGGGCTCGCGGTGGCTCGGAAGCTCGCGCAGGCCGGGCGCGAGGTCATCGTACTCGAGGAAGCCGACGCCATCGGCACCATCACCTCGTCGCGCAACAGCGAGGTGATCCATGCCGGCATCTACTACCGCGCCGGGAGCTGGATGGCGCGCATGTGCGTCAGCGGCAAGCACGCGCTCTATCGCTACTGCGCCGACCGCGGCATCCCGCACAGGAATTGCGGCAAGCTGATCGTCGCGACCAATGCGAAGGAAACAGAGAAGCTGCAATCGATCAAGGCGCACGCAGAAGCCAATGGCGTGCTCGACATGCAGCTGCTGTCGGGCGAGGCCGCGCGCGCGCTGGAGCCGGCGCTCGCCTGCGACGCCGCGCTACTGTCGCCGTCGACCGGCATCATCGACAGCCACGCCTACATGCTCTCGTTGCGCGGCGAAGCCGAGGCGGCAGGCGCGGCCTTCGCGTTTCACACCCCGCTGATCCGCGCCAAGGCGACCGCAGGCGTCATCGAGATCGAGGCCGGCGGCGAAGCGCCTATGACGCTGCAATGCGACCTCCTCGTCAACGCTGCGGGGCTGTCGGCGACGGCCGTCGCGCGCAACATCGACGGCATGCCGTTGGACCGGATTCCGCCGGCCTATCTCGCCAAGGGAAACTACTTCAGCTGCAACGCCAGGGCGCCGTTCTCACGCCTGATCTATCCAGTGCCCGAGCTGGGCGGCCTCGGCGTGCATCTGACGCTGGACATGGCCGGGCAGGCGCGTTTCGGCCCCGACGTCGAGTGGATCGAGACGATCAACTATGAGGTCGATCCGTCGCGCGCAGAGCGCTTCTATCCGGCGATCCGGAAATACTGGCCGACGCTGCCTGACGGCGCGTTGATGCCGAGCTATTCTGGCATCCGCCCGAAGATCGTGCCGCCGGCGGTGGCCACGCAGGATTTCTTGATGCAGGGCCCGCGCGATCACGGCCTCGATGGCCTGATCAATCTGTTCGGCATCGAATCGCCGGGACTGACGTCGTCGCTCGCGATCGCAGATCACGTCGCCGAACTCGCAAACGTCTGAACGCCGCGCAACTATCTCGGCGCGGTGCGCACCTTCCAGCAGGGATGAGTGCGATAGCACTCATCCCTGCGCGAAAGGATACGATCAACTCTACGATGTTACGGGGGTTGCTAGTGAAGCGTGTCGCCAGATTGCTTCAGACGTTCGATCTGGTCCTTGACCAGCAACTTCCGGCGCTTCAACTCAACAATTTGCAGGTCGTCTGTTGAAAGGTGCACGAGAGCTTCGTGCAATTCGTTTTCGAGAAGTTTGTGCTTCCGTTCCAATTCAACCAGATGTGCCTGAATTGTCATTCGAAACCTCCTCGGTAGGGGTGACCTTAGGATTCGATCCGGACGAGGAAGTCTACATCAGCGATTCGTTCTGTCGATACGTATACGTTGTCGCAGCGCCATTTTTGAAGATTCATATGTAACGAAGCGTGAGTACGGAACCGGGCAGGAAAATCCATGATATCAATGCGCTTGCGCATCGCCGTGGCGAGGCAAAAATATGTTGCGGGAGATCAGTGACTGACGGCCGCTGATCGCTTGCGATCACGCCGCGCAAGGACGATAATTTCCGCAGGGCATCCACAGCCCTTAATCTCACGCTTGTCGGTTTTTCGGCCACCGCAGACATGACCAATGAAGAAGAGCGTGAGCTCGAATCCGAGCTCACCCGGTTGCAGCAGGAACACCGAGATCTCGATGCGGCGATCGATGCACTGCATCAATCGCCCGCCCCCGACCTATTGCGGTTGCAGCGGTTGAAGAAGCGCAAGCTGTTGTTGCGCGACCGTATCGCGTTCATCGAAGACCAGATCACGCCCGACATCATCGCCTGATCCGTGGGCCGGCGCTGGGCGGACCGGCCGCATTTGAATCCGCTTGACTCGAAAAGAACAAAAGAGGAACATTCAAGCCCCCAACGCCCCCAGGAAACGCCCAAGGACAACGCAGATGTCGGCAACCGCCCTTCTCGACAATAGCCATTATGAACAGGCCTGCGACCAGGCAATCGCGATGTGCGACGGCAATCTGCGCAGCACCATCAAGGCGCTGATCATGGCCAACGAATATCTGGAAGCCGAACTCGAGGAATTGCGTGCGGCGATTTCAGCCGGCTGCATTCCCGAGACCTCACGCGGCAAGATGCGGAGCAAGAGCAGCGCCGCCTGAGTTCCAAAGCGCGATGAGATAGCGCTTAGAGTTTTTTGTTTGAGCATGATCTATGCGCAAACGCCCTTCGCGTTTGTCGCGAGGGAAAGCCGCTTCACACATTGCGCTAACGCGGCCCTTTCGGAGCAACGCCATGTCGGACGTCACCTACTACGTTGCAATGCCGTTCCTGATCGATGCCGACGGATCGCCTGTCGCAGGCGCCGCGGAGGAATGCCAGACCTCGACCGCCGCGTTGCGGCGCGCCGAGATCCTGGCGCACGGCGCTGGCCACATTGGCGCAGTCGCATTCAGCCGCAGCGGTGATCCCATGACCGGCGAATTCGGCGACGCCAAACTGCTGCGCAAATTCGGCAACGTGCCGGAAGATCTGTCTACGCTGTAGGATCAGCGTTTGAGCATGATCTCCACGCAAACGCATTCCGCGTTTGTCGCGAGGGAAAGCCGCTGCACGCTTCGCGTCAACGCGGCCCTTCGGGTTAGGATCCTGCGCCAATTAGCTGCTGACGAGCCTGAGGCTCGTGCCGCCGGAGCGCCTTGCGTACATACATGGCTGCATCGGCCTCCTCCAAAGCGCGAGCGGCATCGGACTGCGCTCCCAGAAGCGCGACGCCGGCGGACGCACCCGCGGTCACGTGCTGGCCGCGAAAGGCAAAGGACATTTCGTCGACCACCTGCTCGAAGGCCGCCGCTTTCGCCTTGGCATCGGTCTCGCTGAGATTCCAGAGCAGCAGCGCGAACTCGTCACCACCGAGCCGGCCGACCACGTCGGAGGCGCGGACTTGCCGCGTCAGCGCGCCTGCAATCGCCTTGAGCACCTCGTCGCCGGCGGCATGGCCGAAGGAATCGTTGATCGGCTTCAGCCGATCGACGTCGAGCACGATCAGCGCGCCGCTGGCACGATAGCGCTTCATGTAGGCGAGGGCGCGATGGAGTTCGCGCTCGAAACCGCGCCGGTTCGGAATGTCGAGCAGGAAGTCGGTGTCGGCGGCGGCTTCGAGTTGCGCGACCCGCTGCAAGGCCTCCTTGAGCTTGCTCCGCAAGCTGCGGATGACCTTGGCGCCGTCGCTAGCCGATGCGCTGCGCCGCGCCGGCTTGGCCGGACGTCCGGGGGCAGCTTTGGAGCGGCTGGCGCTGGTCTTCCGGCCCTTTTTGGCCTTCGCAGCGCTTGCCCTTTTTGGCTTGTTCATGGGCATCCTGCTCAATGAAGGCTTGCGGGGATTCACCAAGACAGGATAGTGCATTCGCTTCTCCTTGCCACCGCCTTGCGAACCGCCGGCCGGAACCGTTAATCTGGCCTATCTCTCTGTTTTCCGAGCACAATTGACGTCATGACCGCCCCGATCGCCATCATCATGGGAAGCCAGTCGGACTGGAACACGATGCGGCATGCCGCCGACACGCTTGCGGCGCTCGGCGTCGCCGCCGACACCCGTATCGTTTCAGCGCACCGCACCCCCGACCGGCTGTTTGCCTTCGCCAAGGGCGCCAAGACGGCAGGCTACAAAGTCATCATTGCCGGCGCCGGTGGCGCTGCACATCTACCCGGCATGGCGGCGGCGCTGACGGAACTTCCGGTCTTCGGTGTTCCCGTCGAGTCAAAGACGCTCAAGGGCGTCGATTCGCTCCATTCGATCGTTCAGATGCCTGCGGGTATCCCGGTCGGCACCCTTGCCATCGGCAAGGCCGGCGCGATCAACGCCGCGCTGCTTGCGGCAGCCGTGCTGGCACTGTCTGATCCGGCCCTGTCCGATCGCCTTGCCGCCTGGCGCAAAGCCCAGACCGAGGCGGTTGCCGAGCGCCCGGAGGACAAGGCGTGACCGAGATCAGGCAGGTGAAGCTGAAGCCCGGTGACACCATCGGGATCCTCGGCGGCGGACAATTGGGGCGGATGCTGGCCATGGCCGCTGCGCGGCTCGGCCTCCGCTCCCAGGTGTTCTCGCCCGATCCGGACTCGCCGGCATTCGACGTCGTGCTGAATGCGACCTGCGCCGAATATGCCGACGTCGAGGCGCTCGAACTGTTCGCCAATGACGTCGACGTCATCACCTACGAATTCGAGAACGTGCCGGCGGCGGCCGCGATGGTGCTGGATGCCCGCCGCCCCGTACTGCCCAACCGCAAGATCCTTGAGACCACCCAGGACCGGCTCGCCGAGAAGGATTTCGTGACGCGGCTCGGCATCCGCACCGCGGCCTATGCCGACGTCACTTCGGTCTCCTCGTTGCGCGAGGCGATCGTCAGGATCGGCCTTCCGGCCGTGCTGAAGACCCGCCGCTTCGGCTACGACGGCAAGGGCCAGACCATCATCCGCGCGGGCGACGACATCGCCAAGGTGTGGACCAGCCTCGGCACCAAATCGGCGATCCTGGAAGCTTTCGTGCCGTTCGAGCGCGAGATCTCCGTGATCGCCGCGCGCTCGGCCGCGGGCCAGGTCGAATGTTTCGACGTCACCGAGAACGAGCACCGCGACCACATTCTGAAGATATCCCGCGCGCCGGCGCCGATCCCGGACGCACTCGCCGAGGAAGCGCGCAACATCGCGGGCAAGATCGCGAGCGCGCTCGACTATGTCGGCGTCCTCGCCGTCGAGATGTTCGTGCTTGCAAATGGCACGGGACCGAAGGTGCTGGTCAACGAGATCGCCCCGCGCGTGCACAATTCCGGACACTGGACGCTCGACGGCGCGTCGGTTTCGCAGTTCGAGCAGCACATCCGCGCCATCGCAGGCTGGCCGCTCGGCAAGCCCGTGCGCCACGGCGAGGTCGTCACCATGACCAATCTGATCGGCGACGAGATCAACGATTACGAGAAGTGGCTGACCGTCCCGGGCGCGACCATCCACATCTACGGCAAGGGCGCGCCGCGCCCCGGCCGCAAGATGGGCCACGTCACCGAAGTCGGGCCGACGCAGGGCAAGTGAGGGGACCGCGGCAAATGCCGCGATCTCGCTTTGCGACGAGATTTTTGTTTTGACGCGTTTTCTTGACGCGAACCGGTATCCACTTCGCTCGAAAACGACCTAGGCCGTCTTCACGCCCGCGACGACGCCGCCAGGCTCCTCGCTGAGCCAGCGATAGATCACCCCGCCGAGCGCGCCGCCGATCAGGGGGGCGACCCAGAACATCCAGAGCTGCGCCAGCGCCCAGCCGCCGACGAACAGCGCCGGGCCCGTGCTGCGCGCCGGGTTCACCGACGTATTGGTGACCGGGATGCTGACGAGGTGGATCATCACCAGCGTGAGCCCGATCGCGAGCGGGGCAAAGCCTACGGGCGCACGGCCGTGGGTGGCACCCATAATGATGAACAGGAACATCATGGTCATCACCACCTCGGTGATGAAGCAGGCAATCATGCTGTAGTGGCCCGGCGAATGCGCGTCGTATCCGTTCGACGCGAAGCCCTTGGTGACGTCGAATCCGGGAGCACCGCTTGCGATCACATAGAGCAGCTGGGCCGCTACGATCGCGCCGCAAACCTGCGCAATCACGTAAGGCAGGATCTGTCCTCCCGGAAAGCGCCCGCCGGCGGCCAGCCCGACGGTAACGGCCGGGTTGAGATGGCAGCCCGAGATGTGGCCAATCGCATAGGCCATGGTGACCACGCTCAGCCCGAACGCCAGGGACACGCCGACAAGGCCGATGCCGACCTGCGGGAAACCGGCCGCGATCACCGCGCTGCCGCAGCCTGCAAATGTGAGCCAGAATGTGCCGATGGCCTCGGCAGCATATTTCTTCATATCCATGTGGCGTCTCCCCTGATTTCCTGGAATTCCGGAACAAAGCTCCGGTCGCGGCCCCATCTTGGCGCCAAATCTCCCAAATCAGGGCTGCACGGGGTATTTTCGCCGCGTTTAATGGCTGAACTTGGCCCGAAAATCCGCTTGGCAGGTGGACATCCCCGGTTTTGTCTGATACATCCGCGCCCTCAAGGTTAAGGGCTTGCGCTTTTTGCCGTCCCTTTGACTTACCAGAATTCAAATCCGATCTACTGAAGAGGATGCCGCGTGCAGGTTCTCGTTCGCGATAACAATGTCGATCAAGCCCTCAAGGCGCTGAAGAAGAAGATGCAGCGCGAGGGAATTTTCCGCGAGATGAAGCTCCGCGGTCACTACGAGAAGCCGTCCGAGAAGAAGGCCCGCGAAAAGGCCGAAGCCGTGCGCCGTGCACGCAAGCTGGCCCGCAAGAAGCTGCAGCGCGAAGGCCTCCTGCCGATGAAGCCGAAGCCGGTGTTCGGCGCAGGTCCGGGCGGTGATCGTGGCGGCCGTGGCGGCCCCGGTGCAGGTCCGCGCGGACCGCGCTGATTTTGCCGAACTTGTAAGACCTCAGTTTTCGATGACGCGGGCCTCCGGCCCGCGTTATTGTTTTGTGAGCAGGTGCCTTTTCTGGGACGGGGCACTACCGATGCGGCACCAGCGCGAGCGAACCGTAGATGGCCTCCCCTTTCCCCGAGCGCGGCCTGGCGCGACTGCGCCAGATCTGGCAGCAGCCGCTCGCGCTGGCCTTGATGGGGATTGCACTGTGCGGCTGTTCTTTCGACCTGGGATCACTGATGCCGGAGAAGGAAAAGGCGCAGGAGGCGCCCAAGGCGGCGGCGGTCGCTGAGAGCGCGGTCAGCGCCGGCAATGTCACCGAAGCCCAGACTCATACCGCAAAGGCCCAAGCCCTGGCGAAGTCCGGGGAGACGGCGGCAGCGCTGGATGAATTCAATCGCGCCGTCGGGCTGGATCCCTACAATGCGCAGGCCCTCTATGGCCGCGCCCTGATCTATCAGGGCAACAACGAGCACGATTTCGCCATCGCCGATTTTAGCGCCGCGAGCGGGCTCAACCCGCAGAAGGCCGAGCCGCTGCTCGGCCGCGCCACCAGCTATCTCGCCCTCGGCAAGGTCAAGGAGGCCGCGGCCGATCTCGATGAGGCTTCCGAGGCCGATCCGAACAATGCCCAGGTCTGGACCACGCGCGGACAGGCCTACGAGCGGCTCGGCGACAAGACCAAGGCCGCGGCGTCCTACAACAAGGCGGTGGCCTTGCGCCCGCGCGACGATGCTGCCCGGAGCGGCCTGGCCCGCGTCGGCGGCTGACAGTGCTGGAATAGTGCAGGTGCCGTCTTAATCGGGGGTGGCGCCCTTCGGCAGAACGGCGTGGAACATCGACTTGACGCCCGACAGCATCTCGTCGGCCACGTTGGTCTTTGGCCGCGGCATGGATGTGCCGACGTCGGCGCGCAGATCGAGCGGCGGCGCGATCACCGGCACGGGAATATCGGCCGGCGGCGTCAGCCGATTCGGGCCATCATCGCCGACCGAAGCCGTGTAGGGCGGGTTCGCCTGCGACGAGGCGCCATAGGCCTCATTTGACGGCGTCGACACAGTGATCGGCGGCGGCAGCGGATGCACCACGGACGGCAGCGTCGTCACGACACGCGGCGCTTCCGGCGCGCGGGCGGCTTCCTGCACCGCCGGCTCCGGCGTCCTCTCGGTCGGCTTGGTCTCGGCAGATTTGGCCTCAGCGGCCTTGCCCTCAGGCGATTTGCGCAGCCGCTCGATGGCAGCGCGCGCGAGATCGTTGGCGTCGGGGGTCGCAGCCAGGGACGCAGCAGCCGGTGCCGAGTTGGCCTCAACCACCGGGGCGGCGGGAGCGGACGCGGTGGGCGCCGGGGTGGATTTGGCGACCGCCTTTTCACGCGCCGGGGCACGGCCGTGCGAAGCGGTCTCGGCCGGAGCCACGTCCGCAGCCTTGGTCTGGGCCGGGTGCTCGGTGGACTTGTCGGCAGGCTTCTCGGCCGCGGCCTTGTCGGTCACGCTCTTCTCGGAGATGCTCTTCTCAGAGACGCTCTTCTCAGAGACGCCCTTGGCCTTGACGCCGGGCGCCGGGAGATTGGCCACGTCGGCGGGCTTGCCGTTCTTGCCGGCATCGGCGGGCGCCACCACGACCGCAGGAGCGTCGGCCGCCGGCTTGGCGTTGATGTAATGATTAACGATATACGCCCCGATGATCGTCGCGAGCACCGAGGGGAAAATATCCATCGATATTTTAGCGAGGTATTTCAGCATTTCTCGGCCACTCCCCGCGCGTTCTGATGCGGGAACTTTCGGGCATTGTAAGGGATCAACTGCGACGGATCGATGGCAAGGGGGAACACCGAAACTACGGCTTCAGCTCGATCTCAAGGAACACGATCTCGGTTGAGGTTTCGTTAAGTACATCGTGTTGGACGCCGGCCTTGCGGAAATAGGATTTTCCGGCGGCAAGCTGCGCCTTGGAACGCTCGCCCCCGGGCGCCACGATGGTCATCTCGCCGGCAACGACAGGAACGATCACATAGTCCATGCCGTGGGTGTGATGCCCGGTCGCACTGCCTGGGGCGAGCCGCCACTCCGTCACCCGAACTTCGTCGTTATCCACCTGAACCTCGGACTTGGCGGCAAGCATCGGAAATTCTCCTACGGCACGAAAACCAGGAACACGTAGACGGCAAATACCACCATATGGAGCAGTCCGAACAGGACATTGGTCCTGCCCGTGCCGAAAGTCAGCATGCTCAGCAAGAATGTCAGGAGCAGCAGCGCCGTGTTCTGGGGATTGAGGCCCAGCACGAGCGGCTGGTTGAGCGCATAGGTCGCGAGCCCGACCGCCGGTATGGTCAGGCCGATGGTTGCAAGCGAGGAACCAAGCGCCAGATTGATGCTCTTCTGGAGGTCGTTCTTGCGGGCCGCTGCGATCGCCGAGACGCCTTCCGGCATCAGGATCAGAAGCGCGACCAGGAGGCCCGCGAAGGCCGGCGGGGCGCCAATCCTGTCGCCGACGGCGTCCACCACCAGCGAGAATTTCTTGGCGAGGAGAACGACGGCCAGCAGCGAGATCAGGAGCAGCGCAACGCTGAGGGCGAGTATCTTGCCGGACAGGTGGGCCTCACCGCCCTTGCCGTCCGCCCGCTCATGGACGAAGTAATCCTTGTGCAGGACGGTCTGGGTATAGAGAAACACGCCGTAAAGCACGATCGTCACGATGTCGACGAAGCCGAGTTGAATCGTCGAATAGATCGGCCCCGGCGTGGTCAACGTGTAGTTGGGCATGATCAGCGTGATCGTCGCGAGCGCAATCAGCACGCTGAGATAGACGTTGGCGCCCGAAACCTGAAAGCCCTGCTCGCGATACCGCAGGCCGCCGATGAATACGCAGAGGCCAACCAGACCGTTGCAGACGATCATCACGACGGCAAAGACGGTATCACGCGCGAGCTCAGGCGCCGGCTTGTCGCCCAGCATGATCGTGGTGATCAGCGCGACCTCGATGATGGTGACCGCCAGCGTGAGCAGCAGCGTGCCGTAGGGCTCGCCGATGCGCTCCGCGATCACCTCGGAATGATGAACGGCCGCGAACACGGTGCCGAACAGGATCACGAGCAGGACGATCGCAAACAGACCTCCGCCGGCCGACAGGGTGAAGCCGTAGCCGGTCGCGTTCACGATCAGGAACAGCAGCACCGCCAAAGCAGGGAAGATCCATGATGACCGCGGCATCGGTTCGTGTGCGCTCATGCAGACGATTCCTTCAATAGGGAGCCCGATTATGCGCGAGAAGACCGCCCCCGTCAGCCCTCACCCGCCATTAATGAATTGCCGAGCGATCTCGATGACGCCAAAGCTGCCGAGATCATCATGGCCGCCGTCGGGAATGCGAACGAACCGCTTCGGCTCGTGAGCCAGCGCAAACAGCCTTTCACCGAATGCGATCGGGATCGTCGAGTCCTGCGCGCCATGCACGATCAGGAGCGGCGCCGTGACGCGCGCGATGCGCTCGTCGGAGCGAAACCGGTCGCGCATCAGGAGGCGGACCGGAACGAACCGGAAATGCGAGGCAGCGACGTCGACGATCGACGTATAGGGAGCCTCGAGGATCAGCTTTCCGACCGGATGCTCCGACGCAACCGCAACGCCAACGCCGGTCCCGAGCGAGAAGCCCCAGGCGACGATGCGCTGGGCGTCATAACGTGCCGTCGCGAATGAATAAGCGGCCGCGGCATCCCGCAGCAGGCCGTCTTCACTGGGCGCGCCGCTGGAGCCCGCATAGCCGCGATAGGACAGCGCCACGAGACCGGTGCCGTCAGCTGTGATGGCCTTGAAGCGGCCGACAAGCCCGGCGAGAAAATCGCCGTTGCCGTGGAAGAAGAGGACCACCGCGCGGCCAGGCTTTGCCGGAACATGCCAGACGATGACCTTCTCGCCGTCCGACGTGGTCAGGACATGCTCCTCGGCCTCCGGAAATCCTGCTGCGGCAGGCGCGGTGCGCTCGGCGGTCGGGATCGGAAACAGTATGGCGCGCTGTTTCACGAAAAGCAGGACGAAACCGGCGAAATAGCCGGCTGCAAGGATGATGGCGATCCATTTCAGAAATGTCATCGCAACCCCGCCCATCCGGAATTCAGGGCTTGCGACAGCTCTTGAGCAATTTGAGGACGTCCGGCCGGATGCCCAACGGAATCCAGAGAATCTCGCAGCCGCACGCCGCCGCATGGGCGGCCTGCCATGCGACACGCTGCTCGCGTGTCGCCTCCGGCAGCACGCGTTGGGACCGGTGCCATTCCTCGTTGATGGCCACGGTCCCTCTCCCTTCGGGCGCTACATCGCCTTGACGATGTTCTCGGTGACCTTCTTGGCGTCGCCGAGCAGCATCATGGTGTTGTCGCGATAGAACAGCGGATTGTCGATACCGGCATAACCGGAGGCGAGCGAGCGCTTGATGAACATCACGGTGCCGGCCTTCCAGACCTGGAGCACCGGCATGCCGTAGATCGGCGAGGTCTTGTCCTCTTCGGCGGCCGGGTTGGTGACGTCGTTGGCGCCGATCACGAAGGCAATGTCGGCTTGCGCGAATTCGGAGTTGATGTCCTCGAGCTCGAACACCTCGTCATAGGGCACGTTGGCTTCGGCGAGCAGCACGTTCATGTGGCCGGGCATGCGGCCCGCGACCGGGTGAATGGCGTATTTCACCTCGACGCCTTCCTTCTTCAGCATGTCGGCCATCTCGCGCAACGCGTGCTGGGCCTGCGCCACCGCCATGCCGTAGCCGGGCACGATGATGACCTTGGATGCGTTCTTCATGATGAAAGCCGCATCGTCCGCCGAGCCGAGCTTGGCCGGCTTCTGCTCGCCGGTGCCGCCGCCGGCAGCAGCGGTCTCGCCGCCAAAGCCGCCGAGGATGACCGAGATGAAGGACCGGTTCATCGCATGGCACATGATGTAGGACAGGATTGCGCCGGATGAACCGACCAGCGCGCCGGTGATGATCAGCGCGGAATTGCCGAGCGTGAAGCCGATGCCGGCGGCGGCCCAACCCGAGTAGGAGTTCAGCATCGAGATCACGACCGGCATGTCGGCGCCGCCGATCGGGATGATCATGAGCACGCCGAGCGCCAGCGCCAGGATGACGATCAGCCAGAAGTCGAAGGCGGTCCCGGTCATTACGAGGCGGACGATGAAGAACACCAGCGCCACCGCGAGCGCGATGTTAATGGCGTGGCGGAACGGCAGGATGATCGGCGCGCCGCTCATGCGCGCGGACAGCTTCAGGAACGCGATCACCGATCCGGTGAAGGTCAGCGCGCCGATAGCGACGCCGAGCGACATTTCGACCAGGCTCTGCGGATGGATGTTGCCGGGGGTGCCGATGTCGAAGGCTTCGGGCGCGTAGAACGCACCGGCGGCGACCAGCACTGCGGCCATGCCGACCAGCGAGTGGAAGGCTGCAACCAGTTCCGGCATCGAGGTCATCGGCACGCGGCGGGCGATCACCGCGCCGATCGCAGCACCGATGGCGATGCCGACGATGACGAGCAGCCAGGCGAGACCGTCTGCCGGCGGATGGTTGGCAAGCGTGGTGGCGACCGCGATCGCCATGCCGATCATGCCGAACAAATTGCCCTGGCGCGACGAGGCCGGGCTCGACAATCCCCGGAGCGACAGGATGAACAGCACCCCCGCCACGAGATACAACAATGCAGAGAGATTGGCGTTCATCTCAGGTCCCCATCTGTCCCGTCAGCCCGAGGTGGCCGCTTACTTCGACTTCTTCTTGTACATCGCCAGCATGCGCTGGGTGACAAGGAAGCCGCCAAAAATGTTCACGCAGGCGAAGATGAGCGCCACGAAGCCGAAGGCGCGTGCCCAGCCCGAGCCGCTCGAGACATTGGCGACGCCGCCCGCGAGCAGCGCACCGACCACGATCACCGAGGAGATCGCGTTGGTCACACTCATCAGCGGCGTGTGCAGCGCAGGCGTCACCGACCACACGACGAAATAACCGACGAAGACGGCGAGGACGAAGATCGACAGCCGGAAGATGAAGGGGTCGACGACCTGTGCAGCGTGCTCCATGGCGGCTCTCCTTAAACCCGATTAAGATGACTTGGGCTGGAAGTTCGGGTGGACGACGGCGCCGTCCTTGGTCAGTGCGGTCGCCTTGACGAGCTCGTCGTCCCAGTTCACGGCGAGCTTCTTCTCCTTCTTGTCGACCATGGTCTCGATGAAGGAGAACAGATTGCGCGCGTAGAGGCTGGAGGCCGAGGCGGCGACACGGCCGGCGACGTTGGTGTAGCCGACGATCTTGATGCCATCGAGGTCGACGACCTCGCCGGCTATGGCGCCCTCGACATTGCCGCCGCGCTCGACTGCGAGATCGACCAGCACCGAACCCGGCTTCATCGACTTGACCATCTCGCTCGAGACCAGCTTCGGCGCAGGTCGGCCAGGAATCAGCGCGGTGGTGATCACGATGTCCTGCTTCTTGATGTGCTCGGCGGTGAGCGCGGCCTGCTTGGCCTGGTACTCCCTGGACATTTCCTTGGCGTAGCCGCCGGCGGTCTGCGCGTTCTTGAACTCCTCGTCCTCGACGGCGAGGAATTTCGCGCCGAGCGATTCGACCTGCTCTTTCGTCGCGGGCCGCACGTCGGTCGCGGTGACGACGGCGCCAAGGCGGCGCGCGGTCGCGATCGCCTGGAGACCGGCGACGCCGACGCCCATCACGAACACCTTGGCGGCTGGCACGGTGCCGGCAGCCGTCATCATCATCGGGAAGGCGCGGCCGAAGGCTTCGGCGCCCTCGATCACGGCACGGTAGCCGGCGAGGTTCGCCTGCGAGGACAGTACGTCCATCACCTGCGCGCGCGTGATGCGGGGCATCAATTCCATCGCGAAGGCGGAGACGCCGGCATCGGCTATCGTCTTCAGCGCGGCCTCGTTGCCATAAGGGTCCATGATGGCGATGACGAGCGCGCCGCGCTTGTACTGCGCGAGTTCGGATGCCTCGGGGCGCTTGACCTTGATGACGATGTCGGCGTCCTTCAGCGCATCGGCGCTGACGGTGGCACCGGCGGCGGTGAATTCGGAGTCCGGCAGGCCCGACTTGATGCCGGCGCCCGGCTCGACGGCGATCTCGGCGCCCAGCGCCTTGAACTTCTTCACCGTATCAGGCGAAGCAGCGACGCGCGGCTCCGACGGATCGATTTCCTTGGCAACGGCGATCTTCATAGGCCCTCCGGCGACGCGGGACAAATCGCGCACGCGAACTTAGCGTTACTCCCGCAACGTTGGATACCGGTTTTGGAACCGGCTTGTATGCAAATCTTATGGGCAACCGCCGACGCCGGCGATTGCAACCGGGGATGGTCAGGTCAGAAAGATCGCCATCAGGATCACGATCAGCGCGACCGAAAGGGTGCCGTACTTCACCAGCTTGATGAAGCCCTCGTAGGTCTGCTCGTGGGCAATGTAGTCGTTGCCGTCGGCGGTGGTGTACGCCACTTCGCTATGGTCAGCCATGGAATGTCCCCAGTCGAAAGTCGAATTTCATGGCTGGATACCGCAAACCTTCGGGCAGGGCAACGGCACGGATACGCGGTTTCCCGCAAATCAGGTCATTTGGAATCCAGATTGGCGCGGATCCAGTGCGTGAGGCCCGGCTCGCTGACTTCGCCGGAGCCGTTCAAGAGATGTTTTACATCGGCTCCGACCGATCCCCCCCGCCCTACCCCATATCCAGCACCGCGACTGTCATTGTCGGCGGTGGCGGCTCGTCGACCGACAGCCCGAGCGCGCGGCGGACCGCCCGGATCAAGTCCACCTTGCTGTCACAGAAGCTCCGGCTCGCGTAGCGTTCGCCCGGGACGTTGACCACGATCGCGTCCGCACCGGCGTCCTCCGTGAGAAAGCCATGCGTCATGTGGAAGCCGAGCGCGCGGTAGACCTCGAACTGCTCCTCCGAGAAGAACTGGTCGCCGGTGGTCTCGTGCGGGAAGGTGTCGTGGCGACGTGCATAGTCGCGGATGTAGTCGTTCTCGTCGCCACTCAACGACGACTTGATGTAGACGAGATACCCCGTCTCTCCCCCGCCATAGTCGATCCTGCCGACCGCGACATGCGGTCCGGCGGACGACCTCGGCGGTGGATCCGATGGCTTGCCGGCGTTGCACTTCATCCATTCCCGCGTCGCGTTGCGGATCGGCGTCCACGGCAGGTCGATGATGATCCCGAGGTCGATGCGGGCGTATCGCTGCAAGGTCACCAGCGCGGAAAAGTTCATCGGCGCGTCGGCCTCCGCGTCGACGGCGATGATCACCCTGCACCGCCGGCGGAGCAATTCGTAGACGCCCAGATTCTCGATATGACCGCCATCGGTGAGATATACCGCGTCGGCGTTCTCGTAGAGTCGGCCCGAGATTTCCGACCACAGGAACAGCGGCGTCGAGTGATGCTGCGGCCTGTCCTTGGATTTCACGTAGCGCGGGTTTTTCAGCCAATATCCGAGGCGCACGTTGAGCAGCGCCAGGGTCGGCGTCAGGGATTTGATCGAACCCGACCCCATGTTCGAGGAAGCCGCTGCTCCCGAGATCGCCATGGCGGTCGCAAGGTCGAGACCCGGCGCGACCTTTTCGAACGCCCGCGTGTCAGCATATTCGGTCGCCTCGCTGCCGACGTGCAGCGGCGAGAACATGAAGAAGTCGGCATTGCGTCCGCGTCGATTGGCGAAATCCGAGCCCTGGATGTTCAAGGCGGCGTTGAGGATGTGATATGGCGATGAAAGGACGCGTCTCGCTGATCTCTCCGCCGTCGCCTGCCCTGCCGCGCCAACCCGGTACACGGTCGGGTGGAGAAGCTCGCTCAGCTTCTCCTCATCAAGCGGCAGGAAATCGCGTCCCTGGTCCAGGCTCGGCTCGTTTCGTGCCGGCTCGCCATCGGCATAGTAGCACGGGTTGAACAGGAAGGCCTTGCTCAGCCGGTCGCGGTAGAGGCGATGCAGCGAATTGGCATTCGGCCCCAGAATCCAGGACAGCCCGAACAGAATGATCGCGGCGAGCAGATAAAGGGCCGCCATCCGCAGATTGACGTTGTTGCCGAAGCGGTACTTTACCCACGGGAATTCGTCGTTGGACGTCTTGACCTCGTTCGAGGAACGCCAGGGCGCGATCGAAAACAGCCATGATGGAATGTGCGATATCGGGCTCACGTCCTTCTTCGCCGACGGAGGCCTTGCCTCGCTGTTCGCCCCGGTCCTGGTTTCCGTCCTGACGTTGTTGCCGGTCTCGTTCCTGCCGCCGACTTCGGCGGCCGGAATTCGAGACGCGGCGTCCAGTCGCAAATTGTCCTTTGCCCGAGCCAATGGCACGGGCCCCACGGCTGCCTCTCCCCACTCGTCCACCATCTGGTATTGGCGGCTCTTGTCCGCGAGCACCTTGTCGTCGGCGATGCCCCAATAGCAGAGATAGAGATATCCGACCCAGATCAGCAGCGGCACGGCGAGACCAGCGACGAGCACCGCGGCTTTCGCGACATGCGCGAGCAGGCGTGACGTCAGGTCCGACGCCCCTGCTCCCTTCAGCAGGTCGGCGATTTGCTGCCTGAACAGCGTCACGACCGCGGCAACCGGCGCCGTGATGGCGGCGAGCGATTGAACCCACTTGATCGCAACGCCTGCAACGACGCCGCTCGACTGGTCCACATTGGCCTCGGCGATGTTGAACATCTGGGCGATCATGAAGGGCTGGAATTCGAAGAAGCAGATCACCGCCAGCAGGACCAGATAGGTCGCTCCGATCGTCGGCGGATAGCCGCGGAATTCCCCCCGCGTGATGGGCAGCACGGATCGTAATATCGCCCAGGCGAAGAACAGAATGAGCCCCAGCAGGACGGCGGCCAGCGTCAGCCCGAAATGGTCCACGGACAGATAACGTGCGATCGCGCAGATGAACCCCATCGCGAGCGCAAGTCCCGCGGTGCCCAGAAAGAATTCACGCCGTGCGACCGTGAAGACAAGGCCATAGAGCCATCCCGCCAACAACATCGACAGCGCCGCCGCGACGCCGACCAAAATGAAGGCCGGCGCGGACCCGAGCCAGGCGAATGGTCCAAAAAGCTTGTCGTCCCCGACGTTCAGCCCGAACAAATTGGCCACATAAAGCGACGATCGCGCCGCGTTGGACAGCACCGTGATTGCAGCGACGATCAGCACGGCAGGCAAGGTCAGGCCGAGATTGGCTACGAGGCCCCGCACGACGATCGCGATGCCGGTGATCAGGTCGCGCGCGCCGGCCGGAACGAGGTAGTTCGAATAGTTGCGGATATGACCGACCGCAGGCGTGTCGCTGATTTCCTGGGCCAGGTTCGGCCCCTCGGCGCCGCGATTGCCGAAAACGAAGCGGCCCGCACGGGTCATCGTCGCGGTCAGGGAACTGCCGATATAACCGCCGCCCGAGACCGTCGACAGGTAGTCGATGCGCTTGATGAGATTGTGATGATTGAGCGCCTGCAGCACGCCGAGGCCAATGGCGGAAGAGCGGATGCCGCCCCCCGAAAGAGCGAGGCCTACCGTTTCGATCACCTTGTCGTCGCCGGGATATGCCACGGGATCGAACCCCTCGACGCGACGGCGGGTGTTGATCGCCGCCAGCTCGAGCCTGACGATGTTCCGGTGCTGCTCCCCCCACGGTTTCTGCTCTTCGACATGCCGCGCGGGATCAGCCTGCGGGGCGCGCGCTCCCATCCTGGCCATGTCGGCCTCCGAACCCGGCACCCAGACTATCAACAATCAAAAATTGCATTCTGAAAAAAATAGTGCCGCTCAGGATTAGTCTCGCTGGCAACACGAACGTTCAATCCCGCGCAGCAGGATGTCGAGCGCCATCGTGGAGGTGGCTCGGAAAAACGGCCTCGAAATGAGCGAGCCGGAACTTACGGCTGCGCCGCGACATGCTTGAACTCGGCCGCAACGCCCGCGTTCGCCGAGACCGGCCGCGCGCCTCGTCCGACGCGCAGCCGATGTCACGAGAACATGCTGCAGCCGCGCGGTCGGAGGACCGCGCCGCCTGCCGCCTCAGCCCATCGCCTCCAGTTCGTCGATCATGCCGGCGATGACCGAGAGCCCGCCGTCCCAGAACTTTGGATCCTTGGCATCCAGTCCGAACGGCCGCAGCAGCTCGGAATAGTGCTTGGTGCCGCCGGCGGCGAGCATGTCGAGATAGCGCTCGGCGAAACCTTCGGCCGCGTTCTCGTAGACGGCGTAGAGCGAGTTCACGAGGCAATCGCCGAAGGCATAGGCGTAGACGTAGAACGGCGAATGGATGAAGTGCGGGATGTACATCCAGTAGTTCTCGTAGCCGGCCTTGATCTCGATCGCGGGCCCGAGGCTCTCGCCCTGCACCGAGAGCCAGATCTCGCCAATCCGCGTCGCGGTGAGCTCACCATTCTTGCGCTCGGTGTGCACCGCGCGTTCGAAGGAATAGAACGCGATCTGCCGCACCACGGTGTTGATCATGTCCTCGACCTTGCCGGCGAGCAGCGCCTGGCGCTGCTTTGCGCTCTTGGTCTGCGCCAGCAGCCGCCTGAAGGTCAGCATCTCGCCGAATACGCTCGCGGTCTCCGCAAGCGTCAGCGGCGTCGGCGCCATCAGTGCGCCGTTCTTCGCCGCCAGCACCTGGTGCACGCCATGGCCGAGCTCGTGGGCGAGCGTCATCACGTCGCGCGGCTTGCCCTGATAGTTCATCAGCACGTAAGGGTGCGCGGACGGCGTGGTCGGATGCGAGAAGGCGCCCGGCGCCTTGCCCGGACGCACCGGCGCGTCGATCCATCGATCGGTGAAGAAGCGCTCGGCGATATCAGCCATTTTGGGCGAGAAGCCGCGATAGGCCGTCAGCACCATGTTTCGCGCGTCGGGCCAGCCGATGGTGTCGGTCGCGGCAAAGGGCAGCGGCGCGTTGCGGTCCCAATAAGCGAGCCGCTTCTTCCCGAACCAGCGCGCCTTCAGCGCGTAGTAGCGATGCGACAGCTTCGGATAGGCCGCGCGCACCGAGGCGACCAGCGCATCCACCACCTCGCGCTCGACACGGTTATTCAGGTGCCGGGAATCCGCGACGTCCTGGAAGCCACGCCAGCGGTCGGAGATGTCCTTGTCCTTGGCGAGCGTGTTGGTGATGAGCGCAAAGGTGCGCTCATTGGCCTTGAAGGTTTTGGCCAGCGCCTCGGCCGCGGCCTTGCGCTTGGCGCCGTCGCGGTCCTGCAACAGATTGAGCGTCGGCTCGATCGCGAGCTCCTTGGCGCCGACCTTGAAGCGCAGGCCGGAGATGGTCTGATCGAACAGCCGGTTGAAGGCGGAATAGCCGGTCTGCGCCTTCTCCAGGAAGAGCTGCTCGAGCTTGTCGTCGAGCTGGTACGGCTTCTCCTTGCGCAGGTCCTCGATCCAGGGGCGGTAGTGCGCGAGCTCGGCAGCCTGCATCGCGCGGTTCAAAATATCGTCATCGACACGGTTGAGTTCGAGCGCGAAGAACAGAAGATGGGTCGACGCGGCCGTCAGCCGCTCCGACACATCGCCGTAAAACTTTGAAATCTTGGGATCAACGCTGTCGCCGGCGTGGACGAGACCGGCATAGGAGCCGAGACGGCCGGCGAGATCGTCGATCGCCTCATAGCGTCGCACGGCTCCCGCGAGCCATTTTCCGCCATCTTCGTTTGCTGTCCCTGTTGCGAGCTTGCCCTTGTAGTCGGTCTCGAACGCGACGCAGTCGGCATCGATCTTTTCCAGATCGCGCGCCACTTCCGGCGCGTCGATCCCGGAATAGAGATCGGCGAGGTTCCACTCCGGAAGCTTGCCGGTCTTGCTCGCGGACTTGGAGGGTGAAGGCTTGGATGGTTTTGTCTTGGCAGCGGATTTCTTGGGGACGGATTTCTTGGTGGCTGGCTTGCGGAGAGCGGACTTGGAGCGCGAAGTCATTGTGTGGGAAACCTGTGTTCAACAATCGCGACGGCGGGCGGCGGCATCAAGGTTTAAGAGTGTGTTAATCGGCTTCGGCCAGAGTGCCCCGATTCGAGACAGATAGTAGTAGCGTGCGGGGAACACCATGGCTGCCAGTATTTTGATCGCCGACGACGACGCTGTAGCCCGCCGGCTGGTCGAGAACATGGTGCAGAAATGCGGCTATGAGACGGTCGTCGTGGAGTCCGGCGACGCTGCGATCGCCGCCCTCACCGCCCCCGATGCGCCGGCCATCGACGCCGTCATCCTCGATCTCGTGATGCCCGGCCTCGACGGCATGGGCGTGCTGACGAAAATTCGCGAAGCGGGCCTCAACGTCCCCGTCATCGTACAGACCGCCCATGGCGGCATCGACAACGTCATCTCGGCGATGCGCGCAGGCGCGGCGGATTTCGTAGTCAAGCCGGTCGGCGTGGAGCGGCTTCAGGTCTCTCTTCGCAACGCGCTCAACGCCTCGGCGCTCAAGGGCGAATTGCAGCGCATCCGTCACAGCCGCGAGGGCCGGCTGACCTTCTCCGACATTATCACACGCGCCGAGGCGATGGCGGGCGTGATGCGCACGGCACAGAAGGCGGCCAACTCCTCGATCCCCGTGCTGATCGAGGGCGAATCCGGAGTCGGCAAGGAGATGTTCGCGCGCGCCATCCATGGCAGCGGCGAGCGCAAGGCAAAGCCGTTCGTCGCGGTCAATTGCGGCGCGATTCCCGACAACCTCGTCGAGTCCATCCTGTTCGGCCACGAGAAGGGCGCCTTCACGGGCGCCACCGAACGCCACATGGGCAAGTTCGTCGAGGCCCATGGCGGCACGCTGTTTCTGGACGAGGTCAGCGAGCTGCCGCTGACTGCCCAGGTCAAGCTGCTCCGCGCTCTTCAGGAAGGCGCAGTCGAGGCGGTCGGCGGCCGCAAGCCGGTGAAGGTCGATGTCCGCATCATCTCGGCAACGAACCGCAGGCTTCTGGAACGGGTCAAGCAGGGCCATTTCCGCGAGGATCTGTTCTATCGCCTCCACGTGCTGCCGCTGACGATCCCTTCGCTGCGCGCCCGGCGCGAAGACATCCCGCATCTTCTACGTCATTTCCTGGCGCGCTTCGCCGCCGAAGAGAACCGCACCATCTCCGGCATCAGCGGCGAGGCCGTGGCACACCTCGCACAGCTCGACTGGCCCGGCAACATCCGCCAGCTTGAAAACGCGGTCTACCGCGCCGTGGTGATGAGCGACGGCGACCAACTCGGCCTCGACGACTTTCCCCTGCTCGCCTCCCAGCCGCATCCCGCAACAGACATTCCGACCGCGCCGCTGATGCTTGAGCCGATCGCGGCGCCCTCCGTAGTCTCGGGTGGCGAAATACCGATCGCGCCCCTGCCCTCGGCGGGAACCCTCGCCATGCTGACCGCGAGCGGCGATGTCCGCTCGCTGGAGGACATGGAGAACGAGATCATCCGCTTCGCGATCTCGCATTACCGCGGACAGATGTCCGAGGTCGCCCGCCGCCTCAAAATCGGCCGGTCCACCCTCTACCGCAAACTCGACGAAGCCGGGGTTCCCGGCCATGGCGGGAAAAGCGGTGAGGAGACGCACTGAGCCTCATGCGAACGGAGGTTCGCGTGACTGGACTCCGTGACCGCAAACCCTTCGCATTACGGCGAAATTTGGCTGCGACGTGAACCGTGACTTGGAAGTGACAGACACAGGGAAAAGCGCGTGGCGGAAGCGCACAATCCGTTGCAAACGGGCTTTCTTGAAGTCAGTTTGTCGCGAGTTGTCCCGGGTAGCGCTGGTGCAAAAGCGGAGCCTGTGTATCGTCTGCGTATGAGTCGTTGCGTGCAGGCGTGCAACTTTCGAGAGGCCGGCGCGGTTTGGCCGAAGCTCAACTAGGCGATAACGAAGCTGTTCCACGAGGGACGGCTCACCCAAGGGGTGCGACACAATGCGTGACTGTTTGAACCACCGTGCAGGCTTTGACCGCGTCTTGATGACGGTCGCGGCGACCTTCCTCACGGTATCGGCCAGTTCGGCCCTGGCGCAGGATCAGGCCCGCAGCAGCGCCGCCGAACTGGCGATCGAAGCTGCGATCCCGCGCCCCGAGCCCGCAAACGTCCCGCCCCCGACCGCAGCCGACATCAAGCTCGACACCACCGCCGAAGTCCAGGACTCCGCGAAGGAGCCCGTGAAGGCGGAAACCGCGACCGCGCCCGACACGGTCGAGACCAAGCCTTCGGACGTCGCTACCACGCCCGCCCCCGAGGCGCCGAAGAGCGAGACAGCCAAAACAGAGCCCGCAAAGACCGAACCTGCGACGACCGAGCCCGCCAAGGCGGACACTGCGGCGGCAGCGCCCGCGGCACCCGCCGCCGCGACCCCGGCCGAGCCGCCGAAGGACATCGCGAAGGCGCCGGCCGCCGAGCCGGTCAAGGCCGCAAGCAGCGTTCCTGCCGCCGACCAGCCGGTCGCCGACAAGCTCAAGGACATCATCGGCGCCAAGACCTCGCGCCTTTTCGACCGCAAGAACGAGCGCGCTGCCGTCGAGAAGTTTTACGGCGCACGTGATTTCGCGCCGGTCTGGACCCAGGGCGGCAGTCTCACTGCTGCGGCCAAGGGCGTGATCGCAAGGCTGAAGGACGCCGCCTCCGACGGTCTCGATCCGGCCGACTATCCGGTGCCGGATTTCGCCGCAGCCACGACGCCCGATGCACTCGCGGATGCAGAGCTGAAGCTCACCGCAAGCATGTTCGACTATGCGCGCCAAGCGCAGAGCGGCCGCATGCACTGGTCTCAAGTCAGCGGGGACATCCTCTATCCCGAGCATCCGGTCGATCCGAACGAGGTGCTCGCCAACGTCACGACCGCGGCCGACGCCTCCGTGGCGCTCGACAGCTACAACCCGCCGCACAAGCTCTACCAGGAGCTCAAGGCGAAGCTCGCGCAGCTGCGCGGCCAGGGCGACGGCCCGGTGATCGAGATCGCCGAGGGCCCGGCGCTGAAGTACACGCCCGCCCGTGGCAAGAAACAAGCCGAAGTCGTGGTGGAAGATCCGCGCGTGCCGCAGCTCCGCGCCAAGCTCGGCATCACGGAGAACGCCAGCGACACCCGCTACGACGCCACCGTCGCCGCAGCCGTGCGAAAGTTCCAGGACGGCGCCGAGATGAAGGGCACCGGCATCCTCGACGACAAGACGGTCAAGGCGCTCAACAGCCCGAAGCGCGACAAGCAGATCGACGTGGTGCTGATGAACATGGAGCGCTGGCGCTGGTTGCCGCGCGACCTCGGCGCGCCCTCGCTAGGCGATGCCTATGTCATCCTCAACATTCCCGACTATACGCTGAAGGTGATGCAGCGCGACCGGCAGGTCTGGACCACCCGCGTCGTCACCGGCAAGCCGGGCACGCATGCGACCCCGCTGCTCACCGAGACGATGAAATACATCACGGTCAATCCGACCTGGAACGTGCCACCTTCGATCGTCTACAACGAGTACCTGCCGGCGCTGCAGCAGGATCCGACCGTGCTCCAGCGTATGGGCCTGCGCCTCGAGCAGAACCGCGACGGCTCCGTGCACATCTCGCAGCCGCCCGGCGAAGCCAACGCGCTCGGCCGCATCCGCTTCAACTTTCCGAACAAGTTCCTGGTCTATCAGCACGACACGCCGGACAAGAACCTGTTCGCGAGGGATGAGCGCGCCTTCAGCCATGGCTGCATGCGCGTGCAGTATCCGGATCAGTATGCGTCCGTGCTGCTCAACATCACCATGCCGAACGAGAAGTACACGCCTGAGCGCGTGCGCAGCATGTACGGCTCGAGCGAGGTCGACCTGAAATTCCCGACGCCGATTCCGGTCCACCTCACCTACCAGACCGCGTTCGTGGACGATGGCGGCAAGCTGCAAGTGCGCAAGGACGTCTATGGCCGCGACGCGACCATGATCAACATCCTGAAGAACAACCGCGGCAAGGACCTCGAGAACGTCGTGGCGCGCTCCCAGCCGAGCTATTCGCGCCCGCCGACGACGCTGCCCTCAGGCGTTGCGGTGGCCAACAATGGCGGCGGCTTCGGATCGTCCGGTCCGAACTTCTTCGAGCGGCTGTTCGGGGCGCCGACCCCGCCGCCGGCCCCGATTGGTCGCCGTCCGCAGCAGCAGCGGTTCTTCACCCGCTGAGCCCGGCGCGGCACTCGGTCTCCTGAAATTCTGCAATAAAATCAGCGACCTCATCCCCTGGATGAGGTC
Source organism: Pseudomonadota bacterium (assembly GCA_023388935.1). Taxonomy (GTDB): domain Bacteria; phylum Pseudomonadota; class Alphaproteobacteria; order Rhizobiales; family Xanthobacteraceae; genus Bradyrhizobium. The sequence goes on from JAEWFG010000107.1 coordinate 30,091, forward strand.
GCTTAACTTTAACCATTCTCCACCTGAGCCCGGGCGGCGGGCGTTTTTTTGCCACACTCAACCGGTTAGGATCGTCATCTGACTTGGTTTGGGGGCGGGAAGGTCAACCTCGAATTAACCTTCTTGCTTTAAGAATGCGTTCATTCTCTTTCGCGCGCTAACGGGGTTGGCGGGAGAGTCCATTTTGAACGCTCGTCGACTGGGTGGGCTCATTCGTGCTGACTGGTCTCGCACGCCAATTCGCTGTGCTGTCGTTGTCCCATGCGGGAGTGAAGGCCGGATCACGGATCGGCCTCGCGTCCGTATTGCTGCTTGCTGCAGCGGGTTCGGTTCATGACGCCGCCGCGCTGAACGAGACCAAGACGCTCTCCTTCCACCACACCCATTCCGGCGAAGACCTCACCGTCACCTTCAAGCGCGACGGGCGTTACGACGAAGCGGCGCTGAAGCAGCTCAATTACTTCTTGCGCGACTGGCGCACCCAGGACCAGACGGTCATGGACCGTCGCCTGTTCGACATCCTCTGGGAAGTCTATCGCGACGTCGACGGCAAGCAGCCGATCCAGATCATCTCCTCCTACCGCTCCCCCGCCACCAACGCCATGCTCCGCCGCCGCTCCTCCGGTGTGGCGCGCTTCAGCCAGCACATGCTGGGACATGCGATGGACTTCTACATTCCGGGCGTGCCGCTGGAGCAGATCCGGTTCGCTGGCCTCCGCCTGCAGCGCGGCGGCGTCGGCTTCTATCCGACCTCAGGCTCGCCCTTCGTGCATCTGGACACCGGCAGCATCCGGCACTGGCCGCGCATGACGCATGACCAGCTCGCCCGCGTCTTCCCGGACGGGCGCACGGTGCATGTGCCGACCGACGGCGTGCCGCTGAAGGGTTATGAGCTCGCCAAGGCCGACATCGAGCGGCGCGGCAGCGGCGATGACGCCGGCAGCAAGCCGAGTTTCTTCGCCGCCCTGTTCAAGGGCAAGTCTGCTCCGGCCCCCAGCAGCGAAGAGGATGACGAGGGCGCACCTGCCGTCGCCGCGAAACCGTCCGCACCGACCGTGGTCGCCGCCGCAGCCAAGCCCGCCGATCCGGTGCCGACGCCGCGCGCCAAGCCGCAGGTTGCCGCCACCCTCCAGCTCGCCTCGGCCGATGCGCAGATCGTTGCGCAGCCCAAGCCGAAGCCCGCGCCGGCTGACAAGCCTGCTGCTACCAAGCTGGAGACCCCGGCCGACATCATCAATGCCCGCGGCTTCTGGGATGATATCCCGGCCACGCCGCAGCAGGCGACACCGGCGCAGATCGCCGCGCTGAAGGCCCGCCAGGCGCTTGCCGCCGCCGCCGATCCTCAGCCGACCGCAAGCCTCTCCAACGCGGCCTATCAGGCGCTGGCCTTCGCGCCGGCTGCCGCCTCCCCCGCCGACCACGCCAATGTCGTCGCCGCCTCCGCGCCGATCCCACGCGGGCCCCGCCCCACAGCCGCGACGCGCGGCCTTGCGCCCGCGACCGAGATCAACACGGTCGTCGGCAAGAGCGTCGACGGCATGGTCGCGACCGCGACGCGCCTCTCCGCGGCCAAAGGTGAGAGCGTCTGGCTCAAGATCGCGATGCTGTCGCCGAGCGCCAGCCGTGCGATGTCGGTCACGCTGATGGGCGAACTCGATACGGCTGCGCTGCGCGGCTTTTTCGTCAAGCCGCAGGCGGTGATCGCGATGGGTTTTGTCGACGATCCGATGCAGGGCCTGTCCTGCGACAACTTCTCGGGCACCGCCACAGCGAAACTCGAGACGACGTCATTCGTCGTGCGCACCGCCGCGCTGCGCTGACGTCTTCGGCTTCTCGCCGTTTCCACGAATTAAGAATCGTAGCCCGGCTGGAGCGCAGCGAAATCCGGGGCTATCTCCACGGGCACAATTCCCGGATTACGCTTTCCAGACTGAGCAAGTTTGGTGAGCTTACAGGACGTATCCGAATGTTGGACGAATTTGGGCTCGGAGTGGGGGTGGGGCGGCCCGGAGCCGGGCGATGATGTCGGTGATGGCGTCAAACAGCCAGAGTG